>JAHJCZ010000170.1 GCA_018812705.1 Candidatus Omnitrophota bacterium | reverse complement strand
ACGTTCTCTTCTCCGATGATATTTTTAACTTGTACAAACTAACATTTTCCAGAATAATCGTGTTTTTCTAGTTGAGATATGAAACCAACTGTTAAATTTATATCAAAATTCTAAAACTCTGTCTATTGAAATATAAAGATTACAGGCAATTTCTATGTTGAATAGAGTTGACTGCTATGTTACTATTATCTCCTATGATTGACAAAATCAAAAAGAACATAGAAATAAATATTAAGTCCTTCACTAAAAAGCTTAAAGATGAGATCAAGCTTGATCAGATAAATCCATATCTATACAAAAGCATCTTAGAGTATTCTCTGCGCAAAGGAAAAAGAATAAGGCCAACCTTACTCATTCTTAGCTATAAAGGATATCTGCAAACTGGCAAAATTTTTAACCCTTCTGTTTATTATGCTTCAACTGCAGTTGAATTTCTTCACAACTTCATGCTCGTTCATGATGACATAATCGACAACTCTGACCTAAGACGTTCAAAGCCCACTATGCATAAGATACTGGAAAAGACCATAAAGACTGACGATAAGAAATCGCTAGGAATAAATTTAGGAATTATTGCGGGTGATATTATTTATGCACTGGCAATTGATGCATTTCTCTCAATTGAAGTACAGCAGAAAATAAAACAACGAGCGCTTCAATACTTTTTAAACACCACTATTTCAACTGCAATTGGAGAATTCATTGACACCATTCATAGCGTTGATAAACTTCAAAACGTAAAAGAAAGCGATGTGTTCTTGAACTACACATTAAAAACAGCAAAATACACTTTCACAAGTCCTCTTGTCATAGGCGCAATACTTGCTGGCGCAAAAGAAGGCGAAATAAACAAACTTACCCGATTAGGACTTTTGATAGGGCAGGCATTTCAAATACAAGATGACATAATTGGGATCTTTGATACACAAAAAAACATTGGAAAATCAATTCTTAGCGACCTTGCTGAATCAAAGAAAACACTTCTGGTTGCTCATGCCTATGAGAATTTAAAATCTAAGGACAAAAAGCTGTTCATTGATTGTTTTAACAAGCCAAAAAAAACCTACAAAGATCTATTGAACATAAGAAGCATCTTCATTAATTCTGGAAGTCTTGATTATTGCAGGGCTGCAATAGAAACAAGACTGAAAGAAGGACATAAAGTTTTAGATAGCCTAAAAATAAAACCTGCTTGCAAAAAGAACATTGAAACCATCCTTGCGCAAACATTTAGAAGGAAAAACTAAGCAACTTCCTTTTTTAAATCAATCTAACCGATATCTCATCTAACACAAGCTGTCCTTTTTGAGTAGCTCTTAAATGATGACCCCTATATGAGAGCATTTTCCCATCTACCAGAGATCCGATCACACTCTTTCTTCTATTATCAAGCTTACAAGCGAATTGGCTTTCTAATCTATCAAGGTTTACGCCTTTAGTCATTCTCAAGCCAAACATTAAAGCCTCCAAAAACCTTTCCTTTCTAGACAACATTTCTTCACCCCCAACAGCAATTCCTTCATCCTGCATCATCTTTATATATTTAACATAGCTATCAACATTCCATACTCTCTTTCCATCAGAATGTGAATGTGCTGCCATCCCTAAGCCTATATAATTGCCTGCTTCCCAATAATTCAGATTATGTTTAGACTCTCTCCCTGGCTTTGCAAAATTACTGATCTCATACTGTTTATACCCAAAACCCTTTACCATTTTTTTCACAAACAAGAATTGGTCAGCTAACTCATCATCTGTTTTCTGCCTAACTTTTGTTGTATAAAATTTGCTATTCTTTTCAACTGTTAGTGTATATATAGACAAATGTTCACTTTCAAACGCGCAAATATCCTTGATGTCTGCTTCCAGATCACTATTTGACTGTCCATCAAAACCATACATCATATCTAAATTCAAATTCTCGAACCCTTCCTTACGCACCAAAGGAATTGCCTTAAAAGCTGAATCCCTATCATGACCCCGTCCAATATCTTTTAAAAACTTATCATTCAAAGTTTGAATTCCCAAACTTAATCTATTAACGCCAACTTGCTTAAGCAAACGTAATTTTTCAATACTTATATCTTCCGGATTAGCCTCAAAAGTTATTTCAGCATTTTCTATTACTTGAAAATTGTTCTTTATGATATTAAAAAGCCTTTTAATATGTTTGATACTTAAGGAGCTTGGGGTTCCTCCTCCAACATAAACCGTGCTCACCTTTTCTCCTGAATATTTTCTTATTTCCTTTTCTAAACAGTCTAAATACACGCAAACATGTTTTTCTTTTCCAACAAATATTGAAAAGGAACAATAAAAACATTTT
>JAHJCZ010000169.1 GCA_018812705.1 Candidatus Omnitrophota bacterium | reverse complement strand
TTTCTCTTGTTCTGCCTCATTAACATCATTAAACGAAGCTGTAACGACCTTTGGAGGCAAGACTTCCTGTAACTCTAATTTATCAATATGAACTCCACTTCCATAAAGATCCAATGCAGCTTGAAGTTTTTGCTGCACCTCAAGATTTATCTCATTCTTCATAGTCGTCAATGTCTCCGAAACAGCGTGGTCGCCAATAACTTGACGCATCACAGACTCAGACAGATCCCTAACTGTTTGCAAAGGACCGCGAACATTGAATAGAAGATCAACAGGTTCCTTTATTGTGAACTGCACTATCCAAGAAACATCTAGGACATTAAGATCTCCTGTAAGCATTAAAGACTCTTCATCAAATGACTTTTTAGAATACTTTGAATTAATTCCTGCTTCAAGGGTCCTGAACCCAAACTCTTCCTTAAAAACCCTCTTATCCTTAACCTTATCTAACTTTTCAATATTAAATGGTAGCTTCCAGTTAAGGCCTGGTTGTGCTGTCCTATTATACTTTCCAAATCTTCTGATTACACCAACCTCATCCTGCTCTACAGAATAAAAACTCGTTGCTGCAAAAAACAATGCGATCATAACAACTAAAATGATCGGGAGCTTTTTATTCATGTTATTTTGCATATTATTTAATTTTTGACTACCTTGCCTGAACAATTCTTCAGGCGTATCAGGAATATTAAAACCCATTTTAAATTCCTCCTCTCTTACTTATCAATTAATAATTCTTAAAGTTTAGTAATTCTTAAAATATGTTTGCCGCCGATACCAAAAAGGTTCTCGATCTTATATTCTTTACCTTTAAGAATCCTGTAAAGGTCTTCAACATTGCCTTCTTTTACTACCGCATAATTAACTTCTTCCTCGTTTAAATAATCAATGACCATTTGATCCGTATTTAAAAATGGTATTGGATGCGGGCTCCAAAATCCTTTCCCTGCAATATCAATTACAGCCATTTTCCTATCTGTATAAAAACGTACTCCTCGTACATAAAATTTACTAGATAAAATCCTTGAATTTGTTTTATCAAGCTTATTCAAAGCCATACTTACATCTTTACATGAAACCCAAGGTTCTATGTAAGGTTTAGCAAAGAAGAGCATAACTAACAAAGTAGCTGAAATCCCTATATAGGAAAAAAGCATCAGCAAATACTGTCTTCTTATGTTAAAAATAGCAATAAGAAAAGCAACTATTGCAACAATAACAGAAGCAATTAAAATAGGACGCATGCTTCCAATAACATCAATATACATCCTTCCGGCAATATTACCTCCAATAATGATCCCTATCAAAACCGCGACCATCGCGTAGCCACATATTCTAAGTCCTATTGATTTATTTTCAGACTTTTCCTTATCAAGAGCCGAATCTAAATAAAAGGCCAAAAGAATAGCTACTGCCGGGAAGAGAGGAAAAATATAACTAGCCAACTTTGATGCTGCTGGTTGAGTGAATATTAAAACCGACACTATCCACCCGATCAAAAATACTAACCAATCACTTTCTTTTGTTTTTTTCTTAATTTGATCAAAAACCTTCTTGATCGTGGGGAACCAGAACAAGCTCCACGGCAAAACACCGGCGAACATTAACCCAAAATAAAAATACCAATTATCCAATCTCTTGTGTTCTGCGCCTAAGATCCTCCGAACATGGACATTCCCGAAATATTCGTCAATAAAGAATTGGCCATGCATATTATACATTACAATGTGCCATGGTAATGATATGAGCAAAAACAATAAAAACCCTAACAAAGTAGCCTTTTGCCTAAACAACAAAAAATCTTTTCTATACACCATATAAATAAGCGCCGCAGCTCCAGGAAACAAAAAACCTAAAAGACCTTTTGTAAGAACAGCTAAAGCAGAAAACACAAATGCTAGTATGATAGAAACATTCCTATGTTTTTCACTTTTAAAAGCCATACAAATAAAACCAATTGATATCGCAACTATCACTGAAAAGATCATATCTGTAAGAACAGCTCTCGACAATGCAAGATAAATGAAACTAGAGGAAATTATCAAAGCAGCAAGAAAAGCCAATCTCTTTCTTTCAAACATGGCCCAGGCTATCCAATAAGTTATACCCACACCAATTATCCCAAACAATGAAGGCCAAAACCTTGCAACAAAGGGTGTAAGACCAAACCATTTAATAGCTGCTGCAAATAATGCAAATGCAAGAAAAGGTTTTTCAAATTGAATTTCATCAAATATCATTGGAGTAAACCATTTATGATACTGAACCATCTCTTTCGCACTTTGTATATAAAAAACTTCATCCGGATGAGTAAGGCTGACAATATTATTTCCAAACATCAATAAAAAATATGAAAAACCCAAAAGTATCAAAACAAGTTTTACATGACCAAGTTTATCGAAAATTGTTTTATCCATTTATCAACTCCTCTGTTGTTACGAATTCATAGCCTTTTTCTCTCAACATCTTTGCAAGCAGCGATATACATTTAACCGTTTGGGTCCTTTTTCCCCCTTCGGTCTTTGTAACATTACCACTATCATGAAAAAGCAGAATATCACCATTTCTGATGTTTGAAGATATATATTTTGCGATGTTCTTATGATTAAACATCACCCAATCCTTAGAGTTCAAAGACCACAAGACAATATTGTATCCCATTGATTTGATCTTCTCTTTAATACCCTTTTGAAGCCATGCTTTAGGCGGGCGAAACACTTTAGTTGTTACTCCTGTTATTTCACGAATAACATGCTCTGCATATTTTATCTCCTCTTCAATCTCCGCAGGAGTATAGTAGAACATTACACTGTGCGCATATCCATGATTACCTACCTCATGGCCTTCGGCTACTATCCTGCGTGCTATATCAGGATATTTCTGCACATGATATCCAACTAAAAAGAATGTTGCCTTGATATTTGAAGCCTTCAATTCATCGAGGATCTTTGGCGTCCATTCTAGTGAAGGCCCGTCATCAAAAGTTAGAGCTACTCTTTTTCCTTTACTTTTAACTCTATAAATAGTTCCTTTTCTTGTTAAAATTGCCTGATCAAAGAAAACACAAAAACCAGCGATCAAGAAAAAAAGCAGAACTGCTCCAATAAAAATGTAAATCAACATTACAAAGCCCATTCCATTTGAGAAGACGTATCTTCATTCTTTGCGACTGATCTCTTTTTAGATCCTATAAATTTATTAAAAATTTGAAAATCATTAATAAGTTGATCTGTTTTATGCACATTGTAAGTAGCAACGGCCGGATGAAACAAAGGCACGATCTTTATTTGCCCAAAGGAGGGATCTACATCAAACACCTTGCCCGCAACAGCACTGATTTTCGCCGAAGGAATACCAAACTTTTCAAATATATATGTAGTTGCAAAATTACCCAAGGTTCCAATAACCTTAGGATCAACTACTTTTATCTGAACATCTAAACTTCCAACACAACTCTTAATTTCGTTTGAAAGAGGATTTCTATTTCCCGGGGGCCTGCATTTTAGAATGTTACATAAATAGATCTGTTCACGTGTCAAGCCAACAGAATCCAAAAGTTTATCAAAAACATCTCCTGCTCTACCTACAAACGGCTTGCCTTTTAGGTCTTCGTTTCGTCCAGGTGCTTCACCTATGAACATAATATCAGCATCACAATCACCTTCACCAGGAACGACATTTGTTCTAGTTTCGAACAAAGAACATCTCTTGCATATAGAGATCTTTTCTCTTAACTTTTCTATTTTTAATTTCTTTTCTTCTGAAGACATATTGAAATTCTAATCTAAAATACTCTTATTTAAATTCGATCAATGAAGGATCATAATTTTCTGGCTTCTCATAGCCAAGAAAATTCAAAATTGTCGCAGCGACATTTGACAATCCTTTTTTTGGCAGATCTGCCATTTTGTATTCACCTTGAAAATTAGAATCAATGATAACAAATGGAACCTTGTTCAATGAATGGGCTGTGCTAACAACTTTTTTACCATTCTTCATTGTGAACATCTCATCAGCATTGCCATGATCAGCTGTAACAAGCACAACCCCTCCTAGTTCCATTACAGCATCAATTACTTTCTTAACACAGGCATCTACTGTTTCCACAGCAGTTATAATAGCAGCTTCTATGCCTGTATGTCCGACCATATCACCGTTAGCAAAATTCAACCTGCCAAATCTGAATTCGCCACTTTTTAAAAGCTCGATTGTTTTTTCAGCAATTTCTTCTGCCTTCATTTTCGGAGCTTCTTCAAATTTAATCTTATCAGAAGGAATCTCGATATAAGTTTCAAGAGCTTCATTAATATATCCGGACCTGTTCCCGTTCCAGAAATATGTAACATGGCCAAACTTTTGCGTTTCAGAAATTGCAAAAGTCTTAACATTGCTATAACACAAATATTCACTAATTGAATTATCTATCTGCGGGGGGATTACCAAATAATTCTTTGGAACATGCAGATCACCATCATACTCCATCATACCTGCAAAAAAAACATCAGGAGTTCTTTCTCTATCAAACTTATCAAAATCATCACCTTCATCAAAGGCTAAAGATAACTCCATCGCCCTATCACCTCTAAAGTTGAAGAATACAACAGAGTCACCATCTTCTATTGTACCTACAGGCTTACCATCAAGACCAATAACAAAAGCCTCCAAAAATTGATCATTAATTTTTTCATCTTCATCATAATATATTTGAATTGCCTCTGAAGCAGAACCGAACATACGTGCCTTACCTAATACATGAGCATCCCACCCACGCTTAACTACAGACCAATCAGCATTATACCTATCCATAGTTGTTATCATTCTTCCTCCGCCAGATGCGATCTTATAATCAAAACCATGCTCAGTATTTATTTTGGCCAACAACTCTTCTACTTTTTCAATATATGTAAGTGCTGATCTTTCATAAACATCTCGGCCATCCAATAAAACATGTACCCTAACCTTCTTAATACCTTCGCTCGAACATCTTTGAATCATATCAATAAGGTGATCAATATGTGAATGAACATTTCCATCTGAAAGAAGTCCTATAAAATGAAAGGCTCCACCGCTCATATTAATGTTATCCTCAAGTTTCTTCCAAGTCTCACCTTCGTATATTGTTCTATCTTTAATGCAATTGTTTACTAGAGAAGCTCCCTGATTAAAGACTCTTCCTGCCCCTAGCGCATTATGGCCAACCTCACTGTTTCCCATATCTTCTTCAGATGGCATTCCAACAGCTGTGCCATGTGATTGTAATTCAGTATAGTATTCACTTTCAAAAAGCGCATCAAGGCAAGGTGTCTTAGCAACAAACACTCCATCACTTTCATCCTTCTTGCCAATGCCTACTCCATCCATTATTATTAACATTAAAGGACCTTTACATCCTTGGTATTTATCACATTTCTTTAATGTTTGTAGCATTTAGAATCCTTCCATTTAATAAAAATAACAATAACTATTTAATTGACGTTACCATTTTACACAAAAATGCCAAAATGAAAAGCTAAAAATCTATGAATATTATTATTAAAAATGTTTTTTTATCTAAACTTAAATAAAAAAGCTGCATTTAGGGATTGTATTATAATCCCCCGAAACGCAGCCTTTTAGATTAAGCTATGTAAATTGTTGAAGAGTATTATTTTTTGGCTTTATTTGATCTTTTTGTAGATTTCTTTGATACTTGAGATCCTTGAAAGACATCACTATCCTGCATATGATATTCCATCCAAGCTTTAGAAAACTTTTTTAACCAATCTTCGCTAGCAGTTTCAAAGCTGATGTCACTACCTGCTTTCTCGCTCTCAATCCACAAATGCCTGTTAATCTCTTCAACTACTTTGCGGTTTTTAAGTAATTCTTTTTTGTCTATGTCCGTCATTTTTTCTCCATTAAAGATATGGAATTTTATCAAATTATTCCTCAGCTGTCAATGAAAATATTGTTTTGCCGAAAAGTGTATTTCTATATATTGCAATATCTTACAACACCTGTGTTAACATTTTGTTAACTTTAAAAAATTAATCATCTAGCAAACCCCAACTAGTATCCATCAGAACTTCCCTTATAATAGCTATACTTCCTTGTAAAAATGACTGTCCCTCCCTTAACTCTCCGTCAAACTCTTTGCCACCAAATTTATCAAGCTTTTCTAGCAGCTTAGTTCTTTCTCTTGATGTAATTCCAAGCATTGTTAATTGCTCAAACCGATCTTCTTTATCGCTTACAAGGACTTTTGTGACTAACATAGATGCCTCAAAAAGCTTTTTTAAAGAATCCCTCCTCAAAGAAGCTAATTTCCTTTGTCTATCCCTAAATTCTTTACCATCAAAGTCATCAAGCTCCTGTTTCTCTTGAATCTCCTGAAATTCCGTTAACAACTGTCTCTCGCTTATGTTAACAGCGATCAACTCATCACAAACTTCTGTAAAAAGATCAGCAACTTTTAGCATAAGGCCATTTTCAGGCGTTATATATTTTTTTAATAAATTCTTAGAAACGCGAATATTTGCATTATCCTTAACAAATCCACTTATCAATTCTCTTCCCTTTTGAACATTATCAAGCTTATCAAATGATAGCCCAGACACTTTTTTGCTTCTCTCATCATTGATCTGCAGATAACTCAAACTAAAAATAAAATCTTTGACAAAATCATATTTTCTTCCGTCAGGATTAAATTCCTTTATCTTATCTACACTATCATAAAAATTTGCGCCAAAGGCTACACAAGAACAAAACATAAATAATGCTGAAACAATGAATATCTTTTTCATATTTATCTCCGTTGCCATTGAACATAAATACAATAATGTTATTGGCAACCATCAGAATTGGTTTTATAATTGATATGTATTATGATTATTACACGAATATAATAATTAATAGAAGCAAATAATGCAAATAAACAAAAACAATAGTTATTCTTTAGTCGAGATAATTGCAATAGTCATTATCATCAGTGTTTCAGCAGCTTTTGTCATCCCTAATTATTCAAGATCTAAAGAAATTGCAAAAGAAAGAAATGCAAATCTTAACCTTGTTGCAATACATTCTGCTACGTTAATATATGAATCAAAGTACTCAGAGTTCCCACAAAGCGGAGATTTAGATCACATCAACATGACACTAAACTTAAACATCAAAGATAAGAACTTTATATACTATTTTGAAAGCAGTGACTACAGTTATATAGCCACAGCTGAGAGACTTGGGAATCTTTATAAACTAACAGCTACCGAAGCTGATCTTAGCGATAATAATCCAACATGCACAGACGGCATAAAAAATTGCCCATCATAATTCTAAATTTAAAAAGTTAGGAACTTAAAAATGATTTCCATCAACACCCTCAGGCCCATAGAAAACAAAAAAGCATTTACCCTTACCGAAATGATAATTGTTGTGATTATCGTCGGACTTATTACTGCCTTCGCATTGCCAAAATTCACAAAGTCTATGGAAAAGGAACGAGCAAGAAGACTTAGATCAAATCTGACAATAATTCATTCTGCTCTTGAAATATGGGAAGCAAGTGCTCAATCATATCCTGCCAACGGAGCTCAAGACCTTGATTATTTAAATAGTAACCTAAACCTTAATATCCTCGATTCTGACTTTAACTACACATACACGAACAATGGAACTTCCTACACGGTTGACGCGCAAAAAACAGATGCCAGCTACACATTAAGACTTACACAAGCCCCAATCGGACCAACTAATCCGACATGTCAACAAGGGACATGCCCTTAATTAGCCTTTACAGCATAGAAATTGTTGTATATTTTCCTATATGTCAATAAAAAGATAACCGGCTAACAATAGTTTTTTAGCCTTCTACATCTCCCCAATTATTTTATCAAAATCATCAACATTAACTGCTGGAAGAGTTTTAAAGGTAATGCCTGTTAGCAAAGACAAACCTAGAGACGCCTTCATCGCTTTTTCATTGTCAGACAAATCTACTATCATAGCAAGATCATATTCGCCTAGCAGAGCATAAATTGAAAGCACTTCACCATCCAATTCCCTTATCAATCCAATAGCTTTGTCTGTTCTGTGGGGATTCATTTCCTTTATTGATTCTGAGGAGTACTTACCAAGCATAAGAAATGATGACATTTTTCCCTCCTTTTAATTAGGTTTGATTATATTCTATTGCAAAATTAAACCCTCTGCAACTTTTTTAAATCGCAGAGGGTTTTATATTTTTTCATCAATAGATTGTAATTAACAATATACGGTCGTTGACCTTTTTTATGCTTTTCCTGCTGAGCCAAGAACATTTTCATTTTTATGCTTGTACATTTTAATTAATGCTTCACGAGCAGGCCCAAGATATTTTCTTGGATCAAATTCTGAAGGATTATCCTTAAAATGCTTTCTGATCGCTGCGGTCATCCAGAGACGTCCGTCAGAATCAATATTAACTTTACAAACAGCTGATTGCGTTGCCTTTCTTATCTGCTCTTCTGGAATACCGATCGAATCTTTTAAAGCTCCGCCATTTTCGTTAATTATCTTTACAGCTTCAACAGGCACTGAAGATGAGCCGTGAAGCACTATTGGAAATCCTGGTATCTTTTTTTCGATTTGATCTAAGATATCAAATCTTAAAGCTGGAGGAATATAAACACCCTCTTCATTCTTTGTACACTGTTCCGGCTTGAACTTATTAGCTCCATGCGATGTCCCAATTGAAATGGCAAGAGAATCAACACCTGTTTTTTCAACAAACTCAACCACTTCTTCAGGCTGCGTGTATGTTGAGTGTTCGGCAACAACAGCATCTTCAATACCTGCTAAAACACCTAGCTCTCCTTCAACAGTCACATCATATTTATGGGCATACTCAACAACCTTTTTTGTTAGTTCAATATTGTCTTCAAATGAATGATGTGATCCATCTATCATTACCGAAGAAAATCCTGATTCGATACATGATTTACATAGTTCAAACGTATCACCATGATCCAGATGCAATGCAATAGGGATCTCTTTCAATCCTTTTTCTGCTGCCATTCTTTTCATCATTTCAACAGCACCTTGCCCCATGTATTTTAGTAGAGTTTGATCAGCATATTTACGCGCCCCGCTTGATACCTGCAAGATCACAGGTGATTGCGTCTCTAAACAAGCTGTAATAATTGTCTGGATCTGTTCCATATTGTTGAAATTGTATGCAGGTACAGCAAACTTTCCATCAACGGCCTTAGCAAATATTTCTTTTGTATTAGATAAGCCTAGGTCTTTGTATGAAGTCATCTTATTCTCCTTTTATCTTTTGTTATTGATTTCGAATACTAATTTTATTTAGCACCATTATATTTATTTAAAAAATAAAGTCCAGCGTAAATTCTTGTTCCTATTAAAAAACCCTTATTCTTCATTTGCTTTAGCCAGGATTCAGCTTTATCTAATTTTACTTCATGAACAATAATAGACTCACCTTCATCACCTCCGCCAGAAGAAACTTTCTCAATATCAACAGCTCTTACAAGTGTCAGAACATCAGATGACGTTCCACTGGAAGCAGGTCCCTCCAATACCTTAATTATTCTTTTAGCTTTGTAGCCAGTTTCTTCTAGAAGTTCACGTTTTGCTGCGGAAATTATTGATTCTTTGCTCTTTCTTTTAGGACAGTCATTTATCAATCCTGCAGGAAACTCAATAACTTTCTTCCCAACCGGAGGCCTAAACTGCTCAACAAATAGAACCTTTCTATCTTTCGTTAACGCCAAAATAACTACAGCACCGTCACAATTGACTCTTTCAATATATTCCCATCCACCCTTTTTGACAAAACGAATAAATTTTCCTTCTTTAAGAACTATCTTTTTTGAACATTTTTTCAAATTTACTATCATCTCCGAACTATTTAAGTGACATCTCTACGGATAATACTTCCATCTCACATTCAATATATTCAATATCTCTTTCACTCATTGCACCAAGATCTACTTCAACAGGATTCCACTGACCTTTTTGAAGAACACCTTTAAAACTGAATTCTGTACCGGTCAATTTTCCTCTCCATTCTTCAAAAGACTGTCTTCCACTTTCATTCCAAGCTGGGCCCCAAAACAATTTAACCTTGAAATCTTTGTAATCCGCAAAATTTGGATTACCAATATTTAAATGCAACCTAACACCCTTATCAAGCTTTGACAACTTGCTTATCGATATCAGAAATACCCCCGTGTTAGTATCAACTCTTTGGAAACTTTGAGAGTATGGATCCAAAATCACTTTCTTTCTCTCCATGCCATCAAAGCGCTTTTCAAGATCATACTGTAAATTCTTTGAATATCTCTCTAGGCTAATTTCCAAACCTTTTGTATATTCAGCTATACTCTTTTGCATATTATCTGAAAAATCAGCTAAGGAAGGCTGTATAGTTTCAAGATAGATTTCTATTGATGAAACTCTCGCTTCTAAATTAGCAATATTTTGCCCAAAAGCATCCCCGGAAGCTAAACAAATAAAAAATACGAGTAAAGATAAAACGAAAAAACTGTTGGTTTTAAATTGCTTTTTCATATCTCCCCCTTACAAAATTAAGGACAGCTTTCTTTAATTAAAAACAACTAAGCCACAGAATGCTCTATTAAAGAAATCTGCCCTGCTTATCGACTAAATTATTTAATTGTCGAACCTTCTGTTTTTTCAGATGAACCAGAAACCAATCCTGTTTCATCAGAACCTCTATCACTTTCAAGTCTACCACTAGGCGTTAAATTCTTGCCTCTCCATTGTTTAACAACAATAAAATTCTCAAAAGTCAGCTTAATGTTTCCGTAATAATAAACAGATAGCTCTCCATCTCTATCTGTTTCAATATACTCTGTTGGTGCTCCATAGTCTTTCATGATAGAAACTAACGTAATATAATCCCCAACGATCTCTCCCTTTTCAAGATCCGCTCTTAAGTTATCAATATCTCCGCTATAAGCAGCTTTCTTAAATGAATCATATTCCCATTTTCTTAGATACTTAAACTTATCAAAATCAATTTTAATGTTAGTATATTCATAAGTAAGCCTTTGGTCAGCATCAGTAATCGTAGCTGCCTCACCATAATTTCTGCTTATCTCTTTAAGCCTTGTTGTTCCTACTTTTATTTTGCTTTCAAGAACATCCACTTTTAGACGTGCAACATCTTCTGATGTGGCTAAAACACCTTGGAGAGCTTGTGATGTAGATACAAAACCAAACAAAAGAGCTACAAGCAGTAAAAAATTTAGGAATTTCATTACAAACCTACCTTTCGCTAAAGCACATAACAAATTATATGTAATATTAATCAAAAACATTATATCACAATTAAAAATTGTGAAACTAAAAAAAGAAAAATATTCACTGCGCTAGCCTTTTAGGTTTAATTCTTTTTTCACCATTTCAACCAAAGGCCTTATAGTTGTTTCTGAAAAATCAAATTTTATGCCAGCAGTCTCAAAAAGTTCAGGCAATGGCCTGGACCCTCCCAATGACAATCCTTTTTTATACCCATCAATTGCTTTCTCTGGGTCCTGCTTATATCTTTTCCAAAGCTGTAATGCGCCTATCTGAGCAATTCCATACTCAATGTAATAAAATGGCACTTCAAATATATGAAGCTGAGCATGCCACATATTAATATGCTGCTCATTTAGATCACTCCAATCAATAAGATCACACCCAAAACGCTTTCTAAAACCTAACCATGCCTGCTCTCTTTCTTCAACAGTATGCTCAGGATTCTCATATATCCAATGTTGAAAGAGATCAATCAGCGCTACCCAAACCAAAGTGACAATAACATCTTCAAGATGTCTTTTGTTTGAACGATCAATATCTTCTTCGGAATAAAACGTTGATAAATGGTCATAGGCTATGAGTTCCATGCTCATTGACGCCACTTCGCAGAATTCCATTGGTGCATGCCTATAATCAACGATCTTCTCGTGAGCACTTAGCATTGAATGAAATGCGTGTCCACCTTCATGTAAAAGCGTCCGAACATCCTGATCAACTCCAACTGCATTCATAAAAATAAAGGGCCTTCTAGCCTCATCTAATGTAGACATAAAGCCACCCGGGGCTTTTCCCTTACGACTTTCCATATCCAGGAGGCCTTGTTCATGCATGCTTACAAATTTCTCACCAAGCTCAGGATCAACAGATCTAAAAATACTTTCACATCCTTTTGGTAATTTTTCAATTTCATTAAAAGGTTTCAGCGCAGCCCTACCTTTTGGATCCACTGATGTATCCCAAGGTCTTAGCTTTGATAGGCCCATCTGAAGCTTTCTTTCAGCATAAATTTGTGCTAGGATCGGCACAACCAGTTTTTCAATCACTTCATGATATTCTTTACAGTCGTCCGGCAGATAGTCGAACCTATGCAGCTCTTTAAACCTAAACTTACAATATCCATCAAATCCTGCGTTTAATGCGATCTTCCGTCGCAAAGCTATCATTTCGTTAAATATTTCATTCAGAGCATCTTTGTCCTTCAGCCTTCTTTTAGTCAATGCCATCCAAGCAGCCTCTCTTATGACTCTGTCAGGCTCTCTTAAATACTTTGCCATTTGGGGAAGCGTCCTTTCCTCGCCTTCAAACTCTACCATCATTGCACCGATGATCGTTTGATACTTTTGAGAAAGCAACTCCAGTTTTGTTTCTAACACAACATTCTCTTTAACAAAGATCTCTTGGTCTGCCCTTATATTCCTAAAATAAACGTTATATCTCTCTTCATCAAGATCATAACTTTGGGCCAATTCTAATATCTTTTTGTTTAAAACATCCTCTAATGTTTTAATGTGAGGAACAATATTTTCAATAAAATCCTTGTACTTTTCAGAACAAGACTCATCATCTGTCTGACAAGCCATATAAATATAAAGTATCGCACCCTTTTGACTTAACGCAGCCCCTAATTCAGAATACTTTATCAGCCATTCTTCAAAACTTTCAGCTGAATCTACTTGCTCATCAATTAGTTTTTTATAATAAGCTACAACTGTTTGAGCATCTGCAAGGGCAGCATCTTTTCCTACGAATTGTCTAACTTTGTATGCCTTTATTTGATCAAAATTCATCAATATCTCCTAAATTCATTTAATCTTCGCATTATTTAAAAGTTTTTGTATATTAAGTAAACTAATTCTACTATTTTAATACCATTTTTGAAGATAAATATTAAAAAAACTAAATATAAATACTTCTATTTTTTAGGGTTGACAAATCAAGTTTTTTAAGTATACTTTAAATCTCAAATCTATTTAATTTGGGCTTGAAATTTAATTTTATTTAGGGGTAACAAAAATGTCAAAAATTTGTGAAATCTGTGGCAAGGGATCTCTTCCCGGCAATAAATATAAAAGACGCGGTCTTGTTAAAAGAAAAGGTGGTGCCGGTTCAAAGATCGTTGGTAAAACATTAAGAAGATTTCTGCCGAATCTGCAGAAGATCAAGATCATCATCAGCGGTACTGTAAAACGTACAAATGTCTGCACATGCTGCATTCAAAAAGGTAGTATTGTAAAAGCCTAAACGTTTTTCAGGCAACAACACGAGATCAAAAAAAAGAACAGTTAAATTTTTAGCTGTTCTTTTTTATTTGTCTTCAAACTTAAAACTTACGTGGCTTTAATATCTTTTAGCATCAACTGTATTGTTGGCGCTTTATTCCAGTCATCAATTGATATCTGATAAGCAAGATCAACGCTTTTACCTATTTGCACAATATCTTTAAACTTAGCCATACCAAAGCCAACTGCTGAAATAGACGTGCTTCCATCAGTGACCCAGAACTTCAAAGTCTCTTTTGCCAAAATTTGAGGATTGCTTTTAACTATCAAATTTCTGCTGCAAAATAAAGGAACATCGTTACCCTCACCGAACGGCTCAAGAGTTTGTATAATATTGGCAAGATTCAGGTCAAAATCAGTCAATTCAATCTCGCCATCAATAAACAATGTGGGGGTAAGCTTCTTGATCTCTAAAACTTTATCTGCAACTTCATTGATCAATACCCTGAAGTCGTCTATTTTATCTTCCATGATCGTCAATCCCACAGCTCCTTCATGTCCGCCAAATTCTTCCAAAACAGAAGAACAATTATCTATCGCATTGTACAAATGAAATCCTTCTATTGATCTTCCCGACGCAGTCCCAACTCCCCCCTCAAGTGATATAACGATCGCGGGCTTATAATATTTATCTGAGATCTTTGATGCAACGATACCTAAAACTCCCTTATGCCAACCCTCTTTACTTAAAACTATAACCTTCTGATTTAAAAATGCCTCTTGGGCTTCAATGATATTAAAAGCCTCGGTAACAATGTCTTTCTGCATTTTTTGACGATCTAAATTATGATTATCAAGAACCTTTGCTAACAAAAGAGCACTCTTTTCATCTTCGCTTAAAAAAAGATTTAATGCCGTATGCGCAGAATCCATTCTTCCGGCAGCATTGATCCTGGGACCTAACACAAAACCTACGTGGTAGGGGCTGATCTTCTTTCCACTGATCTTTGATACTTCAATAAGAGCCTTTAAACCTTTATTAGTTGTATTAGCAATCTGAGGCAATCCTCTCTTTACAAAAATCCTGTTCTCGTCAACTAAAGGGACAACATCTCCAACCGTGCCGATCGCGGTTAGATTAAGTACTTCGCCGCCTATTTCACCCGTCAAAGCCTGGACTAACTTTGCAACAAGCCCTACTGCAGCTAATTCTCTAAAAGGATATTTGCATTCTTCCTGCTTTGGATCAACGACTGCAAGCGCACGGGGGCGCCTGCCTCCACTAGGTTCGTGATGATCAATAATGATTATCTCTAATCCCATTTTATTTAATTCATCTACTTCATCAAATGCAGTGATGCCACAATCAACTGTAATAATAAGCTTAACGCCATCCTCAAGGGCCTGTTCTCCGATCTCATGGCTCAAGCCGTAACCATCATCCATTCTGTGAGGAATATGATTGCTAACAGTGATACCCATTTTTTTAAGGATGTTATGAAGGATCGCGGATGATGTCACGCCATCGACATCGTAATCGCCAAAGATCAAGACCTTATCATTGTTCTCTTTAGCAAGAATGATCCTATCAACGACCTTTTGCATATCCTTTAAAAGAAAAGGGTCATGAAGGTCCGTCATCTCAGCAGACATAAAATGCTTTGCCTTTTCAACATCCACTATGCCTCTATTCACAAGGATCTGCGCAATAATTTCAGGAACTTTAAGGTCACGACTTAACTTTGCCTGTGTTTGGCGGTGTGTTTCTCTAATTATCCAATTTTTAGACATATCAATTTGTTTTTAATTAACGGGGGACAGGGTCACAACCATGTCTTCCAAGATCTTAAACTTGAGGCTTTTTTAAATCACTACATTTTTAAAGGTGCACTGACGCCCAACAGGTCAAGGCCATCTCCTAAAACTATCCTTGCGGCGTTTATTAAGGCAAGTCTCTGTGCGGAAAGTTCCACATTCTCTGGATCAACTACTCGATGACAATCATAAAGTTTATGAAACAATGTAGCTAATTCCTGTAAATAACTTATCAAAGCATACGGGTCAAGCTGCTCGTAGCAGAACACCAGCGTATCATTGAAGCCACCCAACTTCTTGATAAGCTCAAATTCTTCCTTCTCTTTCAATAATGAAAAATCAGAAGAATTAACTTCGATCCCTAGATTATTAGCTTTTTCATTAATACTAAAAACACGAGCATGGGCATACTGAATGTAGTAAACAGGATTTTCCGCTGTTTGTTTCTTAGCAAGTTCAAGATCAAATTCCAAATGCATCTTAATATGCCGCATCAAAAAGAAAAACCTAGCTGCATCAACGCCAACTTCATCCATTACTTCGCGCAAACTGATATACTGGCCCTTTCTCGTTGACATAGAGACAACTTCACCGTTCCTGTAAATGGTAGCAAGCTGAACGATCAAGACATCCAAAGCACTTTGATCCTTACCCAAAGCCTGTACTGCCGCTTTAATTCGTGGAATGTATCCATGATGGTCAGGGCCCCAAATATTTATCAAGCCATCAAAACCCCTATCAAATTTATTTTTGTGATACACAATATCCGGCGCCAAATAAGTAAAACTTCCATCGCTCTTTTTAACAACCCTATCCTTGTCATCCCCAAAATCAGTGGATTTGAACCAAAGAGCCCCATCTTTTTCATAAACAAACCCCTTTTCTTTTAGTTTCTCAATGATACCAGTCGTAAGCTCTTTGGTCGCCACTTTAGATTCGTATGACCATATATCAAAATTAACACCAAAATCACTCAATTCAGTTCTGATCACATCAAGCAAATATTTAACACCAAAATCTCTTACTTTGCCTGCCCACAGCGCATCTTGATTGACCTGATCAACAAATGTCACTTTATTATCTTTCAAGAATAACTCGGCCATATCTTTTATATATTCACCCTGATAGCACTCTTCAGGAAATTCAACTGTCTCGCCTAAATGCTCCAATGCACGCAATTCGATCGATTTGCCCAAAATATTTATCTGATTCCCTCCGTCATTAACATAATATTCTTTTGCAACATCAAAGCCGATAGCTTTTAAAATATTCCCCAGAACATCACCAACAACTGCCTGTCTTGCATGAGCTACACTTAAAGGACCTGTAGGATTTGCACTAACAAATTCTATCTGAATTTTCTTACCTTTACCAAGATCAGACTTGCCGTAGTCACCCTTTTTCTCAAATATCTCTTTAAGTATCAAATGAAATGCTTGAGATGACACAAAAAAATTAATAAATCCCAGCGCCTTAACTTCCACATTTTCGATTAGACAGTCAAGATCACTTTTTGAGATCGCTTCATTGATACACTCAATTAAATCCTCTGCGATCGCGATCGGTGCTTTTCTCAGGACTTTGGCAGATTTCATAGCAACATTACATGAAAAGTCGCCATGCTTCTTATCCGACGGAACCTCCAACTCTATCGTAGGGACATCACCCTCATTAGGAAACTGCGATTTGAGAGCTTCAGCCAACAACTTCTGCAAATTGTTCTTTAGGTCATTTAACATGAAATTTTTTGATTCTTTCTATAAAATAATTAGGGACAGAGAACATTTAAATTGAAACAAGCAGTATGCTGTCTTTTAATCTAAATGTCATCTGTCCCATTATTGTTCTTCTAAAGCTATTACTCTAATTCAATTCTCTTTGCTTCTTGCCACAAATATTCTAATGCATAAAACTTTCTAGATTGCTTTTGAAAAACATGAGTAACAACATCGCCAAGATCAAAAACTACCCAATCTGATTTTTTAACACCCTGCTTTAGCTTTGATTTAATGCCAAGCTCATGCAAACCATCTTCAATGTTATCAGAAATACCACCAACATGACGGTCAGTAGTCCCTGAACAAATAACAAAGTAATCGCAGAAATTAACAACATCCTTCATCTCAAGAATAACGATTTCTTCTGCTTTCTTATCAGATGCTAGTCCTGCAATGATCTTAGATAATTGTTTAGATGTAATTTTTGAATCCCTAATGTTGACTCGCCTTTCAAAACAACGGTATGGGCCACAAATATTAAGGAGAATGCTGCCATCCTAATATTTTTCAGTACAGTACATCCATTTTACCGTTTTTGCTTAAATCTGGAAGATTCTAAAAGAGCGTCGCAAATGCTTCGCTACTTTTTACTGCCGCGCAGGAAATCATTCGATTTCATATGCTGCGAGAAATTAACCTTTCAGCTTTTCTGCTTGAACTTTACTTAAAACTCTCCAGCATTCATGTGTACCTGTAGGAGATTTAGTAACTGCGAAAAAACGTCCGCTTTTTTCTCTTACTTCATACTCGCTTGAATTGAATTTTGCCTTGGATTTTACATCGTAAAATGATAATTCTTCCATTAATAATCCTCCTGTGGTGATTTGAGTTGAAATATTGTTTGGATTTTAGCTGATATTAATATGCTTGTCAACTGAAATAAAGCCATACTTTTGGGAATTTTCATGTTTAACACAAAAATATTCAAGTTGCCTATCCCGCCTTCATAAGGTTAGATATGCTATTTCTCTGCTTATCAGTAACCGGTCCAACAACAGCAAGTTTAAAACACTCTTGCTTTAAAATCTGCTTTGCTACCCTCTTTAAATCTTCTCTTTCAATGCTCTCGAATTCATTAATTACACTCTTAAGGGTCTTTGTTTTATTCCTAGAGATAACACCTTCGCCTATCCAAAGCATATGTTCCATCGTATCTTCCATTCCTAAGAGAAGCTGTCCTAACAGATAGTCCTTCGCTCTGATAAATTCACCCTGTGTAACTCCATTCTTAATGACTTTCTGCAACTCTCTTAAGATCACAGCCAATGCCTCTTCAATTTTAGTATTATCCACGCCTGCTCTTACCACAAATACTCCCGAATCATGAAGCGTCCTTGAACTGCACCCTATCGAATAAGCTAATCCTCTCTTCTCTCTTACTTCATTAAACAACCTGCTGGACATATTACCACCCAGAACTACGCTAAGAAGTGCTAGCGGATATTTGTCTTTATTACTCTCATCA
>JAHJCZ010000168.1 GCA_018812705.1 Candidatus Omnitrophota bacterium | reverse complement strand
TAGACCCAATCTTGCATTGCTGTATTGGCGAATAAACGCATTTGTAAGAAAATCTGCATCTGTAAAAAGAATTAATCTGGTATCAGTTGATTTTTCTTCATCTCTTCCTTCCCATGCAACGAAACCAAGAGCTATAGGGCCAGGAGTATCGATTGTTTCATCAAACTTTATGTTTAATGTCCTGTCTTTCTCAGCCCAACTATTCTCGTCTGATTCAGTAACAACAATTGGAGCAAGCTTAATTGTTGGACGGCGATACTTAATGACAGATATTGACCTTGGCCTCACAAAAAATGTATATCCTAATTCTTTTGTGATCGCTTCGTGCCTCATGTATCTTTTTGTCGCAGGAGACCCGACATCGCTGCCTGCATGCGAAGAAAGATCAACAACAACATCATCTCCAACATTCAATCCCCAGTCATTCAAAATATTATTTAAGGAAGGATTCTTTTTTAATTCTTCTTCGCTTAAAGGCTTATCAGGTGTTGTCACTAAGACATTCTCAGTCATAAGTAACGCATCCCCTCCTCTTTTCAAATAATCCCGCACCTCTTCGACCTCTTTTTCTTCAAGAAAATCATGAGACCCTGCAATAACCAGGACATCACAATCCTCAGGTATCTTTCCATCAGAACCAAGAAACAATTTATGACTAATAATATTATTTGTTCCTAATAGCTCTTTAAAGATCGTTAAACCATTGTCCTCTTTATTAGAAATATTATACTCACCATGCCCTACTAAGAAATAAACATTCCTAACACTTCTCGTGACACGAATTATTGAATTTGTTACCTGTTCCTCAGTTAAAGGTCTTTCAGTAAAATCAATATCCCTTCTTTCTTTTAGGGACTGGACTATCAGCTTATTCTCCTTACCACTGATCACATTGCCAAACTTAGCTGCATAACCTATTTCAACGATCGGGTCAATAATCTCTGTTGAAACTTTCTTGTCAGATCTTTTCTCATACTCGCTCAACAGATCCTCCAAATATTTTGGAGGAATACCTACGTAAAAAGCCGTAATACTGACATCCTGTTTTAATTGTTTAATATATTGGCTCGTATTCTTAGACAAAGTGTGCTGCTTGCCTTTTGTCAGGTCCCAACTACGATCATATTTCACCCCTAAATAGTTGAACTGAATATAAACAACTACGAAAAGAACAGAAACTAGACATACAATAATGTTCTTTTTAAAACTAAAACTTTTAATTAAACAAAACAGGTCATTCATTTTGTATAAAAAACATATAACAACGCATAATAAACCAGTAAAAGCTAACATTACAGAGAACTTATCAAACTTTTCTTCTATATATGAATAACAAGCTGAATAAAGCAAACAAATTAGGCCAATAGAGATCAGCAGGCGAAGGTTTTTATCATTGTTTTTTGTCATCATATTCTGTTCTCTATACTTACTCGCGTCAGTAAGATACATAGCATAATTCCGCTTAAATAATAAACAACATCAGAAACTGACACTGATCCTTGAGCAAAATTTTTCAAATGTGTCGATGTGCTTAAATAATGGATTATATCATAGCTCATCCCGCCAAGATATTTCACATAGATCATTGAAAAATACAATAAGAAAAGGATTACATATGAGGTTATAGCAGAAACTATCTGGTTCCTGGTCCATGAGGATGTTAATACCCCGATTGCAATAAAGAATGCGCCTTCAAGCCAGATACCCAGATATCCAGTCAAGACTGCAAGTTTATCCGGTGATCCGAACATCTCAATAATTAAATAATAAATAAAGGTAAAAACTATTATGCTCGTAAAGAACAGTAAGCTGCCGATATACTTGCCTAAAACGATTTGGGTATTTGATGTAGGCGTCGTCATCAAAAATTCCATTGTTCCACTAAATTTCTCTTCAGAAAACACCTTCATTGTTAATAAAGGAATTATGAACATGAAAAGGAATTCCATGACTAAAAAAACATCGCGCAAAGTTGCTTCTTTATTCTGGTCAATAATAGTGAAAAAGAATGTATTAAATACAGATATCGTGATGATCAGAACGATATAAGCGATCGGCGATTTAAAGTAGACCAGTAATTCTTTTTTTACTATAGCAAATATCTTATCCATCTTGTAAGAGCCATTCTCTCTATTTTTATTTAATATATTGATTTGAAACCTTGCTTATAAAAACTTCTTCAAGCGTGGGCTTTAGCTTCTTAACTTCAACCAGCTCCGCTTTTGCCCTTATGATCTTATGGATCAACTCATTATGATTGGTCCAATTCTGCAAAACTTTCACTTTAACAGAATGGACATCCCCACAAGAATCAAACGATTCACTTATAATTTCTTTTGAATTGATAAAAACCTTCTCTATTTCATTCCTATCACCTTTTACAACAAATACAAATCTTGATATATTCTCCTCATCAAGAAGTACGCTGATCGGACGGTCTATTAATATCTCACCATTTTTGATCACAAGGACTCTCTTGGCAATTTGCTCTATTTCAGAAAGAATATGGGTACTGATAATAACTGTCCTTTTGTCTTCAATGCGTTTTATTAACTGGCGAACTTGAAGTATCTGCAAAGGATCAAGCCCGATGGTTGGTTCATCTAATATTAAAACTTGGGGATCATTAATGATCGACTGGGCTATTCCAACACGCTGCTTATAACCCTTGGAAAGTATAGAAATATGCTTATTTTGAACATCCTTAAGATTACAGTCATCAAGAACCCTATCAACTTGCATCTTTTGTTTTTTTATCTCGACATCCTTCAAGCTGGCAGAATACTTCAAATAGTCTCTAACAGTAAGATTCATGTACAATGGGGGATTTTCCGGAAGGTATCCTATTTTTTTTCGGCATAATAATGAATGCCTTACAATATCATTACCATCAATTTCTACTTTTCCTGAGGTGGCTAAATAATACGATGTTAAGATACGCATCAATGTTGTTTTCCCTGCTCCATTCTGGCCAAGAAAACCAACAATTTCACCTTTGCATATTTCAAAGCTAATATCATTAAGGGCTCTGAAATCCCCAAAAAACTTGTTAACCTTTTGTACAATGATCATATTTCAATCTATGGTAGGAATGAACTTAATTAATCTTCAACAAATGTTTAATTTTTTCTAATAGTATCTCGGTATTAATAGGCTTTTGCAAATACTCAATATCCGTCTTTTCAAAGATTTCTTCATCGATCTCTTTATCCCTTTCCGAAATAAGAATGATCGGGACATGTTCAAACTTATCTTCAAATCGTAGAACATAACAAATGTCATAACCATTAATTTCAGGTAAAATAACATCCAGAATAATAAGATCCGGATTTTCTTTTTTTATTGTGGTCATAGCACTTAGGCCATCGGATTCAGAGATCACATTAAATCCTTTTGACAACAAAAAAGATTCGACTAATCTAACGATCACTACATCATCATCGACTATAAGTATTTTTTTCAATCTTGATCTCTTGTTTATATTGGGCCCAGAACCCTATGTTAGGAATATTTAATGTCCTTGTAACAACAAATTTCGCACATGATATGCAGCAATACCAAAAGCAACCGCTACATTAAGAGAATTCTTTGTTCCCATCATCTCGATCTCAATCGCCTTATCACAAGAATCAAGAACTTTAGATGAAACTCCGCTGATCTCATTACCTAAGATCAAGCATACTGGTGCTTTTGGAATAAATTCATTATAGGGACAACTACCCTCGATCTGTTCAAGCAGAACAGTTTGATAATTTTTATTTTTTAACTCTTCAATTACAGAAACAACATCTTTTCTGTATTCCCATAAAACATTATCTTCAGCACCAAGCGCTGTTTTGGAAAGTTTTTTGTCAGGGGGATATCCTGTTATTCCGCAAAGCCATATTTTTTCTATTCCAACGGCATCTGCTGTTCTAAAAATAGAACCAACATTATGCAAGCTACGAACATTATTTAAGATAACAGAAAAAGGCAATTTTGACACTTTATTTTTTTTCTTCTGTCTTTTCAATATTTCATCATGTGTTATCTTGCGCATACCAGATCTTTGCATCCTTTAAACACAAAAAGGAGGGCTACCCCTCCTTTGCGGTATTCAAAAATATAATGTTATTTAAAAATATTTATGAAAGACAGCTTTCTATTTTTTCCAACATCTCTTCTTCATTATAAGGCTTTATCAGATATCCGCTAACACCTTCTCCTGCAAAAATATCTACCATTTCCTCCCTTGAAGTCAAAACAATGATCGGAACACTTTCGATCTCCTCATTAGCCTTGGACTCTTGGACAAAAGAAAAACCATCCATATTAGGCATACAAACATCTAAAATTATCAGGTTTGGTTTAAATGTTTTCCATTTTTCCAAGCCCTCTACACCATCACAAGCAGCTTCCACTAAATATCCATTCTTACCCAAACGTGTTACCAGCATCTTTCGCATTTGAGGATCATCATCAATAACTAATATTTTTTTCAAGACAATCTCCTTAATTTGTTTTATAAATATGCCTTAGCACATCGCGCCTACTGACAATACCTACTAGTTTTTTATCTCTCAAGACCGGAACTCTTAGAATATTATTCTGGACAAGTAACCTAGAAACCTCTTCAACTGTTGTTTCTTCTGATACGGATATAACTCCCTCGCTGACATAATCTTTGATAGGCGCTTTTATCTGTTGCAAATAATCAAAAGCAACTAAAACATCCTTGCCTGTAATTACGCCAACAACCTCCTCTAATGCATTGACAACAACCAAGCCGCTTATATCTATCTCAACTAAAAGCTGAATAACTTCTCTTAATGATGCTGTTTCCTGGATGGTTAAAACCTGTGTTGTCATTATGTCTTTAACTAGCATTCACCACACCTTCCATTAAATTGAATAACAAATTTTAGTCTTTAGCAGATAAATTTTTTATAGCTTCAATCAAGTGAGAACAATCAGTAGTTTTAGCACAATAATCATCCGCGCCAACTGATCTTGCATGAGCTGCATCTACTGTCTCAACAAGTCCGGTCATAACTATGACTTTACCGCGAAAGGACTCTATTGTCTTGATCTCACTACATACATCAAAACCATCCATTCCTGGGAGCTTTGTATCAACAAGAATAAAATCAAATTCTTCCTGATTAACCATTGGGATAGCTTCTTCACCAGTTGCAACAATAGAAATGTCGCTATAACCCTCTTGATTAAGAACATGCTTAATTACTTCACCATCATGCCTGCTATCCTCTACTATTAAAATTTTCATTTTTATTTCTCCATTTTTTTCCTGCAATTACCATTCAATTAACAACAACAGCATAACTATCTATCAAGTTCAGAAGAAGGAACATCTCCCGTAATTATATGAGGAGTTAGAAACAGAACGATCTCAGTTTTTGAAACCTTATCACTTTCATTCTTAAAAGCATTTCCTAAAAATGGAATGTCCCCCAAAAAAGGAACTTTCTTTGTAGTCTTTATCTTCTCTTCTTTAATAAGCCCTCCGATAACAATTGTCACCCCATCCTTGACCATAACACTTGTTTCAGCTTCTGAAGTTTCAACAACAGGTATTGTATTATTATTACTTGTGGTAATCTCTCCAGTAACTGAACTTATCTCTGGCTTTATCTTCATCGTCACAAAACCATCATTATGAATAGTTGGCGTAACATAAAGCTTAACACCCACTTCAATAAAATTAACACTTTCTGCAGTTGTGGTCGGACCTGAAGAAGGCGTTGTTGTTGTCGAAGTAACATATGGCTCTGTTGAGCCCACTAAGATCTTTGCCTCCTCATTATTAATAGTAGTAATTCTCGGACTTGAAAGAATATCGGTAACTCCAACAGTATCGAGAGCCTCAATAAGCAAAGTATAATCATCACTTGCAATCGTACCAATGCTAAGTTTTCCCTTTTTATCTGTTGAGCCAATAATGTCAAAATCGCCAGATAACGATAAACCATGAAAATCAGAAACTATTGCCTCCCAATCAACGCCCATTTTATGTTCATCACTTAAAACAATTTGCAATATCTTTGCCTCGATCAAAACTTCTTTGTTCTGCTTATCAAATGCCTCGACAAGTTGTGTAATTTCTTTGATCTTTGATTTGGAATCTGAAACAATAACTGTATTCGATCTTTTGTCAAACTTCATTGTGCCTAGGTTAGGCGATAAGACTTCAGATATCTTACTTGAAATACCTTCAGCTTTAGCATAGCTGAGATCAAATATTTTTGTTTCAACTGCAACATCCACTCTTTGTATTATATGCTCCATCTCATCTAGCTTTGGAGATTCATCCATCAATATCAATGTTCCTGTTTTTTCATCAGCAATTACTTTTCCTGAACTGGATTTAACCTGATTAAGGATTGCAAGCAAGTCGGACGTGTGTGCATATATTAATTGTACAATTCTAGTCTGAATCTCTTGCCCGAACTTATACCCATATTTTGTCTCATACTCCTTGGCTGTCATTACTTTGATTAAATTCTTTTCCTCTACATACGCCCAGCCGTTTGAATCAACAATGATCCTTAAAACATCAATAACATTCATATCTTTCAGATAAACAGTTATACGCCCATTGACATTATTACTAGCAATAATATTTAACCCGCTCTTTTGAGATATCAATTTGAGAACATCAAGAACTTCCATTTGCTTTAGATCAAGAACATCCAAAACCGCTTGCTGAGCATCAGCAAAAACAGGATCAGTATTCATGATCTCTTTTTGCGAGGCCTCTGCTATCATAATGCCCGAAGATACAAAAACACTAAAAGCACTGGCAATAAAAATATTCCTGACTACTCTGTTGCTATATTTTATCATTATGTTGTTCTCTTAATCTGTTATCCTGCAAAAAATGCACAGTTTATGGAATTATTTCAATTCTATCATTATCTTGTAAAAATATTGCTTTTCCTTCTTGTATTTCTTCAAGCACAGCTCCATCAAGTGTATCACCTATCGACATAAATAAAGTTTTGTGCTTATCAATATCTTCAATTATTGCTGTTGGATTACTATCTAACAAAACACCAACCAATCTGATCTTCCTGCGAATATCGAGAACTTCTTCAACTTGTTTGACAACCCCTGCTGTTTCCTTTTCCCAAGATGCTTGAAAAATATTGCGCTGGCTAATTATTCCTTCATAATAACTAAAAGGTTCCTTATCTTCAAAAAGATCAATATCAAATCCTTTGCTATGTAAAACAACACCCTCGCTAAGGCTTGGTATCAATGGTCCTTTTGCCTTAAAAATATAGTACTTGTAACCAAGGAACCCCAATGATCCAATTGACGCAAAAATTAAGAGCTTATTAACAAGGCCTAATAAATCAACTTCAGATCTTTTCTGCTCTGTCTTATCATCTTCAGAAGAATTACCTCCAGGCTTACTGTTTGCATACAATGGATTATCTTTCTTTCGAATGATCTTAAGCAACTTCTCTTCAGATGTTAAAGATCTCATGATCTACTCCCAAACCTTTTCCTTAGAAATAATACTCTCTATGACTTCAGCAGTAACAGATTCACCATCGTTCATAATAAGATGCTCCATTGCATTGTGACATATTAAAGATATCTGTCTGGGATAACCTTGGGTATACTCGTATATCTTTCTTATCGCCTCATAACTAAAAATGCTTTTTTCTTCTTTGTACCCTGCCTGTTTCAAACGAAATTCGATCAATTGCCCCGTTTCATATTCATCCAAAGGATTTAGGATATACCTCATGCTTATCCTATCCATAAAATTCTTTATTCTCTTAATACGAGGCAAGAGTTCCATCTGCCCAAGGATCACAAGCTGAAGCATTTTATATTGATTTGTTTCATAATTAAGAAGAGTCCTCAATACTTCTAAGTGAGGCTGCATCAACTTTTGTCCCTCATCTATTAATAGAACAACAGTCTTTTTTTCTTGAACACACTTTCTAAATAAATATTTTTCAATAGCCTCACGATGATCAATTGTTGATCTAAAAAATGGGCTTATTCCAAAAGTCTTCGTTAAATGTGTTAAGAATTGATATTCTGACTTAAAAGAAGGAGACAACACCATATGAAAAATATAGTTTTCCTCTTCTCCGTAAAATGACTGCAATAAAGCTCTTGAAAGGGTTGTCTTTCCTGTGCCAACATCTCCCAATATAACGCTCAATCCACGCTTTAAACGTATAGCGATCTCTAATCGATTTAAAGCGGCATAGTGCTCATTAGACCGATAGAAAAACTCCGGATCAGGACTTGTAGAAAACGGTTCTTTTTCTAATTGAAATACAGATAAGCAACTCATAATATTGACTTTTATTTATCTAAATAACATATCTATCAACAACTTAAGTGTAACTCTCTACTTAGAGAGTTAATTTCATTTTTATACAACAACTTTGCATAGTCAATCTTAAAATCAATTATTTTTTGGAATTAATATTCTGCTTAAAATCAGCTGCGTTTTCAATATTTTTCCTTGCCTGAGGGAACCTTTATCAAACCTGAATTCTTCAACCTTAAATAAATGAGGCTTACTTTGCAAAGTATAGATAAAACTTATGATATCAAGAAACTCACTTTCAATTGTTAAACTAACTGAAAATCGATTGAAATATTGCTCTTTTTTGACTTTTTTAGGCTTTAGATCTGATATTCCAAGATTTAGCCTTCCACCAACTTGCTGAATTTCAGACAGAATCGATGACATTACTTCATCATTATTCTGCTCCTGTCTCAATTTTGACAAATACGTTACATACTGACCCTTATAGTGTTTTTGCTTATCAAGAATTTTTAAACTCTTAGATAACTGATTTTTTTCTTCCTGAATGCTGCTCTCAACAATAGATATTCTTTTCCTCAAAGAATTTATTACCGTATTATATCCAATATATATCAGAACAAGCAAAATGCACAGAACAAATATATTCACTTCTCTTTTTGTTAATGGTCTAAACATAATTAATTTTGTTCCATATCAGATAAAACAGCAACGATTTTAAAATCTGTAATTTCAACTTTATGAAACTTTCTTTTTGTCGCAAATTGCAAATTAACTTCTTTAAACATCCTTGACTTAACCAGCTTTTCTCTTAGATCATTTACACTACTACCTGTCTCAGAATAACCCTGAACTGTGAAAATGTTACCCCCTGTCAAAAATAACGAGCGGTAGGATATCTCATCCGGAGTTAGAGCATATAATTCATCAATTAGATACGGAACAAAAACACGGCTCTTAAATTCTTTATCCAAAACTTCAACAATAACCTTCTTCTCAATTGCAACTTTTACATCCGGAGCTACTTCATTTGATTTGTTCTTTAATCCTTCAAGATACATGTTTTTTTGATAAAGCTCTAAACCAAAAATGCCTGAAGAAAAAGAGAAAGCTAAAACAAAAAGAACAAAAAACCTTATCCACTTGACCCTTATCTGCTTTTCTTTTTTATTATCATGGACTTCTTGAGGAGTAAAATTTATTAGATCTCTGATATCTGACAATAGGATCCCTAAGCCCACTGTCAAAGAGATCCCAACAAGGTTCTTTACGCCGGAGACATTCATGTTCTTCTGACATAAAATATTTTCAAAAGGTGCAACAACTTCAATATCCAGATTCAACTCATCTTTTAGAATATCCCTCAAAGTTACTGCTTCCCTTAGGTCTGACAATATCTTTACATTGCCAATATCCGGCCCCATCTTCTCTTTTCTATAAGTATCTATGCTCAGCTTTATCTGTTCAACAATATCTCCTAGCTTATCTGCATTAAGATCCTTAGCTCCATAATTCACGCTTCTAGAAAAAACTAATTTATCATGAACGCAAAAACATAGTTCAGAATTCAAGACATCAATATTTATCAGCAAAACCGCACCCTTCATTTTCTTTCTATTCTTAGACTCTTGGTAAATAAACCAATTTAGGATCCCTATAGAGCTCAACGTAACCTTGCTTAAAACAATTCCGATCTTATCAAAGATCTTTAAATATCTTGCAACAATTTCTTTATGGACTATTAATACCAAGAGCTTCGTATATCCCGATTTTTCTTTTTCTAAAATGTATGGCTTAAAGAATATTTCATCTTGCGAATAAGGTATCTTATTAACAAGTTGCAGCCCGATCATTTTCTTTATTTCAATATCATTGTTTGAAGGCAGCCGCATATGCTTCATGAACACAAATCTTCTAGGAATAACAAAAACTATGTCCTCTTGAGAAATATTCTTAGCTTCAAACACATCAACTAGTATACGCTCGATCTCCTCGTCACTATGATCTTTTATGTTATGAATGTCACTAGAACAAACAACTGTTTTGCCTTTTAAGGTTTTAGATTGCAAAACCTTTATATGAGAATCTGTAATTTCAACACTCGTAATAATGTTTTTTTTCATAAATAACTTTTAAGACCTGTTCCAGTAGACCAAGGACAGATCATTGCGATATATCACCGCATTGATCTTAGATTGAATATTGTTTTTTTTCTCTACGCCAACTACATTTACATTAATATAATCAGATCTTTTAGATCTATATCTTGAAATGCTCATTAATACTGATTTTTCTTTTGCATTGAGACTTATCTTGTTCAGATCATATAGCTTATCATCTTCTGTTGCTTCTAAACCATCATCTCCTTTACGAAAAGCAATGAGTTTCTCAACAGCAGAATCCGCATCTGATAATTCAGCATTAGTGGATCCACCTGCTACTGAACGCGCAATAGATAGCAGTACTTCAGCTGAAGCCGTATCAAAATTAACTAATAATCTCCCATTTTTAGGAAAAATAGTAATATTATCTTTTATTTCATTAAAGATCTCTGGTGTCATTCCTCTAATTAGGAGCATTTCCTCCTTAGAATCCAAAGATAAATTTTTACAATGATATGGCTTATCCAAGCTTGAATAATGATCATCTTCTGCGCCATAAGACTCATCAAACACTATTGTATCAGAATCTACCCAATCAACAGCAGAAAAAGCAACTGTATTAGCAACATCTCTATCTAATCCTTTTAAAACAATAAGCTCTCTTAGTATACTAACCGTGTTTTTATCTAAAGCATTAATGTTGATTCTTCCATCTTCATCTGACAAACCGTAGTATTGCCTAGAATGTTCTTGAGAATGATCATCATCCACTTCATGCCTAACACTGAAATAACCAGAACCCATTTCATTTCTTTTAAATAAACCTTCAGGAGATATTCCTGAAAGGTTCGGCACAGCGCAACTATAAAGATTGTCAGAAGAAAGAGATTGCTTGTCTTTAGAATCTAAGCGAATTAGATTCTTAGAAAATTCAATTCCCGCAAAGGCATAATATTTTGCCTTTGCTTGAGCGATTGCATGCTTCGTCAAAGCTAGTTCTATATTCGTATTACGCCCTAAGCTTACCGATAGAACTGTCAATATTACCAACATCCAAAGAACAACTAAAAGCATTATGCCAGACCTTTGATCAAGTTTTCTTCTTAATCCTGATAAGAGCCTTTTTTTAAATTTTAATTTATTCATTCTGATTTCCAAAAAGATATTTTACCTTTTTTTTCTCTATTTCTTCATAGCGCAAATCACCTGTTGGGATAAAAATATCTTTTGTTAAAGTAATAACTCTATCATCATGACCAGATATAAGATCAAATTCCACTCTGATCATTGATGCAATATAATTATCATTCCAGATTTCCTGCCATTTTATTTCATCGCCTATTTTTCCCTCAAGATATCCAAAGAAGAACCTCAATCCATTCTTTTTTATATTTTTAGCAATGATCTCAAATTCGTTGTCTGATGAATTACCCGAAAGGTCATCAATAAAACTACTCTCCTCCCTTATCAAACAATCAGTATCGCCACCTTTTTCATTTTCTAACAAAACAGAAACATTCTTAGAATAAGTATTGCCTTTAAGCACTTGATGGACCTTGCTGTCATCAGCAGACACAAGATAATATTTTACTACTTTTAATCCAGTGGGCGAACTTTTAATAAATGATATCGAATTATCTGTTCCTGACAATGCCGTCTTGCCCTCATAAGTGCTTGAATAATCATAAAAGAGCATATTTTCAAACTCATTCTGCATTAGCTCAAGCATCCATCGTGCCTCTCGAAGTACCTGACCTTGATTTTCTGCGCCCCTATTAAGCTTTATTCCTGCAGAAAATACACTATATGCTGTTAAGGCTATTATTGAAAATATACTTAAGCCTAAAAGCACTTCGATCAAAGTAAAACCCGAGCTGCATTGTTTATTCTTTTTCATCTGATCTAACTCCATCACCCAAGTCTAATATATATGAACTCAATATTATTTTGTTTCTTTTAGCACCATTCTTCCACCAAATGTCTAAATCGATCTGATTAACACCTTTTTTATATTCCTCATCAAATTGACTTGTTTGCAACAAACAATTGAATTTCCTATCAAGTTCATTAAAAGAACTTTCTTCTCTCACGCCACTTTCTAAAGTTTTTTTAACTCTCAAATTATTCATTTTATTATCTGTCAATACCAAAGCAACTGTATAATCAGCAGTGTATTTTGCAGCTCTTAGGCTCGAGATCATTGACTGAATAATAATCGTTATACTTACAGACAATATAACGGTTGATAATAATGCCTCCAGTAAAACTGAACCGTGTTTTCTATTTCTCGGCTTCAAAAACATTAACATGCCCTCTTTGCTCACGAGTTGAAATTATTAAGCAACTAACTTCACCGCACAGCTTAACAGCTTGTTTTTCTATGTTACCGTCGGGATAAAATAGTATTGTTAAACCCTCAGATCCCAAAGTTAGTCCATCAGGAAGACTAAAGTTCTTACCCATCTTATTCGAAAACTTCACAAAAGCCTCATCATCCCGTCCAATAACATCATTTTTTTGCTCCGCGAGCCAATATTTGCCGCTTCCATGTTCAAATTCAAAACGAACTAAAACACCCTTTGTTATCGCCCTACTCTGGGCATAACGCATTAAATAAGCAATATTGTTTGCAGAATTCTGTAATTTAACTTTTCTAAAAGAATTGCGAAAATTAGGAATGGTCAAGCCTGCAATGACAGATAATAATAAAACAACTAAAATTATCTCGATAAGAGTAAATGCAGATTTTTTTGATGATAAGCCCACTTAATTTTCTCTAATATTCTCATCAACCCAATTAACAATATCATCCTCACTTTCAAAACCATCAGGACCATAAGAAGAAAGATCAAAACTATCAGTATTTCTTGCTCCAGGGGAAACATAATTATATTCTTTTCCCCATGGGTCAGTCGGAATACTTTTCTTTTTCAGATATGGGCCATCCCAATTATTGGGAACTGGAGATGAATTAGGCTTTCTAATAAGGGCAGCTAATCCCTGCTCTGTTGTCGGATATTGTCCGTTAGCCAATTCATATAGGTCCAAAACAGTCATTAAATTTGCCTCAATGTCTGCTTTAGCAGCCGAAATACGGGCCTGTCTACCCCTTCCCGACATATTAGGAATTACCATTGCGGCTAAAACACCAATAATAATAACAACGAGCATTATCTCTATCAGCGTAAAACCAGATCTGTTTTTCATCAAAAACCTCTCTTTCTAAACACTAACTACAAATCACTCTATTAACAAATTCATCTGAAATATTGGCAGCAGCATTGCAATGACAACAAAGCCAACTAAAGTGACAATAACAATTAATACCAGCGGACCTAATAGCGATATTAAAGTTTTTGTTGTTTGATCAGCCTGCCTGCTGTATGTGTCTGCTACTTTATACAGGCCTTTTTCCAATCTACCTGTTTCTTCTCCCACTGATATCATGTTAACAGCCATCTGCGGGAAGAACTCTGTTCGGGTCAATGAAGCCCTTAAACTATCACCATTTGCAACTTCCACTGAAACACTTTTAAGTTCATTACGTAATTGTAAATTGCTGATCACAATAATAGCCGAATCAAGCGCCTCGGTTATTGAAACACCAGTCTCAATTTGTGTTGCTAATGTTCTTGCGAAGCGTTCAACTTCGATCGTCTTTATAAACTCGCTAAAAAATGGGATCTTTAGAATTATACTATCAAAACATGATCGTCCATTTCCGCTATTGATCCATTTTCTAAAAGCAGCTATCCCAAAACCTATTAACCCAAGTATTAGCCACCATAGTCTACCAAATACATTGCTAATATTAACAAGCAGCAGAGTGGGCAAAGGTAAAGTCTGGTTTAGGTCATCGAACATTATAGACAATCTAGGAATTACAAAAGCAAGCAACACAAAAATAGTAATAAATCCTACAATAAGGATCAGAGAAGGATATGCAAGTGAAGCTCTTATCTTGCTTCTGTTTTCTTGTTCTTTTTCCAAATAAACTGCTAATCTTTCCAAAACAACAGAAAGCCCTCCCCCTCCTTCACCTGTTCTCACCATGCCTACATAAAGCGAAGAAAAAATATCTTGATTTTGCAATAAAGCGTCAGAAAAAGAACCGCCATCTCGCACGATCGAATGCATACTTAAAATAACTTCTTTGAATTTCTGATTCTTGGTTTGCTCAGCAACAATTTTCAATGATCTCAATACAGAAATAGAAGCATCAACAAGATCACTTATCTGACGAGTAAATACAACTACTTCATTAAAACTGATCTTTTTGAAAAAAGAAAATCCCAAAGAAGAGGCGCGTTGTTTACTTTTACCAGTCTTAACTGAAACACTGATTACTGGGGAAACATCTATAGGCGTAAATCCTAAATGCATTATTTTTTGAATTGCATTGTCTGCACTTTCGGCCTCTATCGTGCCTTCAATAATTTTGGCGGGACCTTCTTTTGCTTTGTATTGAAATATTTGCATAGAAATAATAAAAATAAATAGTGTCGTTTCTCACAACATCTTATTTAGCTAAACTTTATAACTAAATTCCAACTTTCCTTGGTCGTCCCCTACCCCTTTTTCTCGGCAATAAATGAGCAATTTGGTCTTTAAATTTCTCGGAAACATATGGCGTCCCTTTTATAGAACTGTAACGCAGAGCATCCAATTGTTTCTTTTCAATTTCTTTAGCCATTATCTTTTTATAATTATAGATACACTCCCCTATTGTTTCACCAAGTTTATTAAATATTTCATTATAATGACGATCAATCAAAACAGGCTCATTTTTTCTTATATAAAGCTTGTAACTACTATAGACATAATCTTCAATGTTTTGAACCATTCTTGCACGAACAGGGTTTTGCTCAATATACATCATGACATTTAAGAAATGTCCATCCATACTTACTAATGGGCTATTAAACCGACCCTGCCAAACATGACCGCATCTCTTATACTTAAAATTGTAGTAGCGCGTATGCGCAACAGTGATGCTTTGCATAATTTTACTAATGCTGCCTTTTTCAGATGGCTTAATTAGCATATGAACATGATTGCTCATTAAGCAATAAGCAAATAATTTAAAGCCATACTTCTTTTTAAATCGTTGAATTGTGTTGAGATAATGCAAAAAATCTTCATCTTCGACAAAAACAACATCTCGGTTGTTCCCACGATTGATAACATGATAAACAAGATTTGGATAATTAATACGAGCAAGTCTTCCCATAATAGGCCTTTCACATATGGGAAAATCGACAGTAAACTGTGGGGGAAATGATAATGATTACTTAACGCTATATTAAGATATGCTAAAAAAATGTCAAATGCTTTTTTTATTGCACAAATCATTAACATACATACACTTATGAGAAATGACACTATTTATTATTTAGGGCGCTGACCCACTAGTCTCACTACACGTAATATTATAGATTACTGGAACGTAGCCACCACCACTACAATTTACGCTAGGGTACTGACAATTGCTTCTGTATTCAGCATGAATGTCATATCTACAATTTTTTCCCATCCATTGGAGCGCATATACAGGATGTTTATACTGAAAACTTGCGTAAAGAGATTTATTTTGAAGCACATCAAAGTGCCAGCTAATACCATCAACGAAAACAGAGGTTTCGCTTTTATCAAAATATTTTTCATACAGGACACGTTCCTCATTTACTATTTGGTAGTTGTTGGAAAAATTTATATACGGTTTTTCTGTCACTTTTAGATAATATTCTGAGATACCATCTGGAAGATCAAGTACCCATTCAAAATGAGCACTATAATTGGAATAACCTACTTGGCCAAGTGCTGTATTAATTTCAGGAGAAATTAAAACAGGTCGTTTCAAAGGCAATATCGGTTATCCACCTGTTTGATACGTATAATCAATATAAGACCATGAACCTATGTAATACCATAAACGTACATATATGTCTGCTCCAAATTGCGGTATGTTATTTACTATTGCTGATGTAGCTGTTCCATATGTCTCATAATGTATATCACCATGTGGATTATTAAAAAATGATGGACTTGTTGATATGTCTAAGCGTACATTAGTTACTCCTATTCCCTTCGTCCATTCAAAAGTAACGTTTGAAGTCGATATCATCGTGCCTGAGGTGGGATTTATGATTTCCGGCGGTGTTCCTGCAGTCTTATACGTATAATCAATATACTTCCATGATCCATTGTAATACCATAATCGCACATATATATCTGATCCTATAGGTATGTTGTTTACTGTTGCTGACGTACCTGTTCCATATGTAGCAAAATGTATATTACCCCACGGTGCTCTTGTTAAATACGATGGATGAGTTGCTACGGCTAGCTGCACATTCGTTACCCCTGTTCCTACTGTCCATTCAAATGTTACACTAGTATCTGTTATTGATGTACTTGTAGATGGCACCGTTATCTTTGTAGTTTGCAATGTCTGATATGTATAATCAGTATACTTCCATGATCCGTCGTAATACCATAGTCGCACATATATATTTGCTCCTGTTAACGGTATATTATTTACTGTTGCTGACGTACCTGTTCCATATGTAGCAAAATGTATATTACCCCACGGTGCTTTTGTTAAGTACGATGGATGGGTCGCTACGGCTAGCTGCACATTCGTTACCCCTGTTCCTATCTCCCATGCAAAGGTCACACTCCTTTGATCGAGCAATGAGTTTGCAGCAGGATTAATGATCTGTGTCATCACTTCCGGTACATTTACTGTTCTGTATGTATAATCCACATACTTCCAGCTCCCCTGCTTC
>JAHJCZ010000167.1 GCA_018812705.1 Candidatus Omnitrophota bacterium | reverse complement strand
TGAAAAAATAATTACCGGTTGACGCCATAAATTGGCCATCTTTGTTCTTGAATCCTTCAACTAGCTTTAGGTCGTCCGGTTTTTCAATAAGTTTTAATATTTTGCCAGTTTCATCAGTCTTGATTATCCCCATTCTATGCGCTTCATCATTGGCAACTGGGTGGCCAATGATCGTTAGATCAGCTTGAGAATTCTTGTGGAACTCATATATTGGAGTAAAGTCCATTGCGCATAACTGGTCGCCGGACAGGATCAAAATATCTTCAACATGCAGGTTCTTAAAATATCTTATCGAACGTCTTACTGCATCAGCTGTGCCCTGGTACCAAGCATTGCTTGTTAATGTTTGTTCGGCAGCAAGAACTCTTACAAAGCTGTCTCTTAACATGTCCATGCGGTAGGTATCAAAGATATGCCTGTGTATACTTTCGGTCATGAACTGGGTTAAGATATAGATCTGGTCTATTCTGGAGTTTAAGCAATTGCTGATCGGTATATCTATAAGGCGGTATTTGCCTCCAAGAGAAATTGCCGGCTTGCATCTAAGTTTTGTTAATGGGTAAAGGCGAGAACCTTTTCCTCCGCCTAGAATAATAGCTAAAATTTTATTTCTATACATTTGATACCCTTTTTTTCAAGTTAAAATAGATTACTTAATGCTAAGGATAGGTTACACTGAAGGTCTAATAAAAACAACTGATTTTGATATAAGGATTATCTAGAATAATTCTCGATATTTCTTACTCATTAAAAAATATTATCTAAAATTCTAAACTGTTGCTGCAGAATTATTATAATTCTGTAGCCTGTTAGGACTTAGAATTCTGTCAGAGATGTCAGCTTTTTCTTTAGGAACGGAGTTCTTATAGAGCAAGCGTCCTCTAAGGATCTCTTTTGCATGTGGCATCAATCCGAATTTAATGATAGCTCTCCATATCGGGTCGACCTTCCATAAGCCTATGTTATAGGCCATCCGTTTTAATGCCCCATCTGTTCCGAGAGCACGGCTGATGATAGATCCATAACTGTAAAATTCTTTAATGGTTCGCTGATGACCTTCTTCAAGTTCTTGAGGGGTCATCCTTTTGGGTTGAAACACAGCGTGATAAACATCATAAAGCGACCAGTTTTTATGAAGAAGCCTTCCGGCACTTTCCATTTGTGTGAACACCTGAGTTCCTGGCAAAGGGGTAAGGATATGAAGAGATGCTGTTTCAAGCTTGTTCTTTATCCCGAACTCAATGGTCCTGTCGAAGATGTCGGGACCGTCATTATCGAATCCGAAAACAAAGCTGCTGTTGATCATGATTCCTGAAGCATGAATTACTTTGATTGCTTCTTTATAATCGGTTACAGCATTGACATTTTTGTTCACGCTTTTCATGCTTTCCGTAGAAAGCGATTCAAAACCTATAAAGAGGCTGCGGCATCCTGAGTCATAGGCTTCTTTCAGGTATTGCGGGTCTTTGGCAACGTCCAAAGATGCTGCAGATTGCCATGTTATGCCTCTTCCTTTAAGAGTATTGAATAATTGTCGGCAGTAACTTTTGTTTGCAAGGAGATTGTCGTCCAAAAAAAATACAAGCCCGTCATCGACTTCAGCTAACTCTTCTTCAATTTTAGATATGGGCCGTGTTTCATAATAGTGTTTTCCCCAGAATGCGGATTTGTAACAGAAATCACAGTGATGCGGGCATCCTCTGGAGGTAACAATCGTATTGCGCAATAGATATGCATTAGGGTTCATCAGGTCTCTTCTTGGTTTTGGAACAAGTGCTGCAGAGCCGATGCATTCACCCTGATAAAATTGACATAACTTGTCTTTTTCGAAATCGTCCAGGATCTTATTCCATACGGTTTCAGCCGGTCCTATGCAAACCGCATCTGCATACTGTGCGGCTTCATGGGGAAGGGATGTCGCGTGTAATCCACCCATAATTATTTTGGCGCCTCTTCTTCTATATTTTTCTGCAAGCTCGTAGGCGCGATAGGCAGATGAAATGTATGTCTGGATAGCAACAATATCTACATGCTCATCAACATCAGAGGATTCAACATGCTCGTCTCTTACGATCATTTTGTATTTATCATCAGGTGTCATCCCTGCAAGGGTTAGCAAGCTCAATGGAGGGAAGCGGGAATACTTGATCTTTCTGTAGCCTTTTGTTTGGGATGAAGTAAGTGCTGGGAGGATGAAGAGTATTGTTTTTTTCATGATTTTCACCTTTCTTTTTACGTTCTCATTTCGTTGCTCAGTGTATTACAAATATAATACACTAATACACCTTTTGCAAGGGTTTTTGCAAAAAAAGGTAAAAATTCTTAGGTTGTTTATGGTTTTTAGAGCTGTAAGATGCTGAAATATATTATGATATGTCAAATTATAATGAGTAATGGTTTTCTGTATCTATGGAGTAATATATTGAAAAGTGTATTTCAATAGTTTAAAAGGCTGTAAGGCCTGGACAATCATTAAACTTGCTTCCTTTATAGTGTTCTGTTAGTATTTTTAGTGAATTCATGAAGTAGAATGCCTAAATAAAGGATATAAATAAATGAAAAAAATAATTTTAATGATATTGTTCTTTGCATTTTCAATGACGTGTTTTGCTTCTAGTTTGGTTTTCGCGGATACTTTAGAAGAATATACTAATAAGGCTTATGCTCTTATTGAAGAGCTGAGGTTTGATGATGCTTTGGAAGTGCTAAAGGAAGCTTATGAGCAAGATCCAGGGAATATTGGATTAGTTTTTGCCTTTGCAGAAGTTTATCACAATAAAAAAGAATATTATGCAGCTATAATGAATTATTTGAACCTTATAAGCGCTATTGAGGGTCAGGGAGAAGAAGCTCCGGGTCAGATACATCATAATTTAGTTGATGCATATAATGAATTAGCACAATTGCATTATTTTACAGAAGAGGTTTGTCTTAGGATAATTTATCACGCTGAGAAAGTTTTTGAATTAACCCCGGAAGTCACAGGTGATCCAAGATATGTAGAGTTTCTAAGGAAAACAATAGGGCATTATGAAATTGCAAGGACAGGTGCAAAAATGCTTGAAGAAGGCGGCGATGGCGAGGAATTTGCTTTGCCGAGCGATGTTGTAAGTGACGAGAAGAAATTATTGTATAAAGAAAAGGCGAATAAGCGTCTTTCTGGTTTTGATATACAGCAAAGGGAGGAAGAATACAAAACGGTTGATAGCAGTTTGGTTGTTTCAGATATTGTTGAAATATTAAAAAAGAAAAAACAAGATATCAAAACTATACATTTTAAAGTGATCATTGAGGATGGGTCCGAAGAGAACGCCACGGATGAGATCTATTACAAAAGCCCCGATAAGTTCAAGGCTGTTGAAAAAGATGCAGAGAGCATAGTTAGAGACAATAAATATTATGTTATAGATAGGGCAACAAATGAGATAGTAGATGAGCAGCCGTTTGATCTTCAGCAGGCAGACATGCTAAAATCTCTATATTTGCCGAATTTAGAATGGCTATCAAATTATTATGCTCTTGAGGTTGAAGTTTTTAAACAAGTGCCTGGTTTTCTGAGTGAGTTTTATGAATCGGGTATTACGCCAGAGCTTTATTTAATAACAGCAGATCTTAAGGAAAATACAGAAAGCCCCTACTATCCATCGGTTATTAAGCTGGAGTATTATATAGATATTAAGCTTGGTGTAGCTATTGCTATTCGTGAATTCTGGCCGGGGATATTAGGAAGCGGACAAACGCACGAAATATCAAAGGAGCATTTGATTAAGAGCGTAGAGGAGTTTCCAAAGGGAAGCGGGATATTTTTACCTGATCAAGTAGAGATAAAGGGAAAAGCCAAAGAACTCTCCGGGGTAAATGAATCCTGGCTGATCGTGTTCTTAAGCTTAAATGAAGATATTGATGATGAGGAATTTAGTGTTGAAAGTTACAGAACAAACGAATAGAATATTTCGATAATGAAGAAATAAAAAAGGAGAGATCAATGAGTGAAGGTTGTTGTGATAAAAATCAAAAGGAAAAAGATGCAAAGTTAGTTAATACTCAATTTCCGAAGTTGAAATTTACGGTTATAAAGAATGACAATAATTTTTGCTACCATAATTATAAGGTAGGGGATGAGTTCATTCTTGATGATTTTACCCACGCGCCTGAACATTTTTGTTTAGGCATAGCTCATGCAGCTTTTCCATGTATGCATGCCTTGACTTTTGGGGGTCGTTTCCCATTTATGGAAAACATAGCATCGATCAATACAACATGTCCTGATGGCGGGAAAATGGCATTTAAGCTCGAGTTATTGGACAAGGATGGGAAGGTTGTTGTCGAGCCACAGAAAGAAAAACCAAAAGGTCCTAAGCCAAAGAGAATGGAGATCGAAATTGAATATAGTGATAACACTTGTGTTTATGGATATAAGGAAGGCGATAAATGGGAGGTAAAAGGATTGCAAACACCAGGCGGATTTTGCGGTGCTGCATACCATTTATTATTTCCTGTTTTGTTTGAAATGAATTTTGGTGCTAAATTTGACTTTGAAAAAGATTCAAGCTGTAAAACAGGTATTACTTGTCCAGATGGCGGTAAGGTTAAGTTTAAGGTGAGAAGATTAGATGATAATGAATAGATATATATTTTTTTAGTTGATATATCAGAGCAAGAAGAGGCTTCATATCATTTATGGAGCCTTTTTGTTTGCCATAATTATACAGTTAGGGTAGAATGTGCTATATTTTATATTAATAGAAAGGAATGCAACATGGATGAAAGAAGGACATCTAAAAGATTAAATATTAATTTGCCTGCAATTTTCAAGAATCTTGATGTTGATAACGGAGAGGAGAAGTCTACTGTTGTAAATGTTAGCTATGGAGGGATTGGTTTTATTGTAGACGTTAAAGTTGATGTCGGTCAGCATGTTGAATTGGACGTGCAGCTTGAAGATGAAGGTGTTGTTTGTTTGCAGACTGTTGTTGTTTGGATAAGTACGGATGAAGACAATGCCCAAGAGTTTGCTTATGGCGTAAGGATATTAAATTTTGGATGTGATGATGCGGAAAGATTCATTAGGTTTTGCGACTTACGACTTTACAACCCGCCTGCGCAATATTAGTGTTTTACAGGAGAGCGACTGTGGCAGATTTTGTTGTAGTAAAATATTTTTTAAATAGGCATGATGTAGGTTTGGCTCAAGGGTTGCTTAGCGATGGAGATGTTGAGAGTTTTGTCGATGCCGATGATTGCGGAGGATTGAGACAGGGCATGTCTATTGGAAGGATTCGATTGTTGGTTCCTGATTTTCAATTAGAAAGAGCGAAAGAATTGCTTGTAGTTTTGGATGTTGAACAAGAATAAAGTATATGTATTTAATTATTGGGAGGTAATTGATTTTAGTAAAGATCATCAAGCGAATTATTGAGATCATAACAAAATCATATTTTGTTTCCCTCGTAAAAAAAGTTTTACCTTTCCTCAAGGGCATGAGCACAAGTTCATTCAAAATATTGCATGCCGTTATTTCGGATTTAAATCAAATCTATAAAAGAGCTTAAAGCAGTACAATGCGAAGATAACTTTAGTAGTTAAAGGTCAGAAAGGTCTAGTTAGGTGTTTTGAAATTTTATGAAAGTAAATAAGCTATTATTAATGAAATTATTTTTTGTTTTTATTTTCTTTTGCCCTATTGGCGCTGGTGCAGATATGCTTTATTTGAACAATGGAGAGAGTGTTGAAGGTGAAATAGTTGAATATACAGATCAATATGAAAGAATTGATAATGGTATTGGCGTTGAACTTACATATTTTGAAGAAGAGATTATGTCTATTGAAGGGCGAACCAAGAATATAATGGATAAATATAGCGAGAAGGTTTCAGGACAGTATCATCAATTGTTGATCGAGTGGATGAAGGATTCTCAAGATATGCGAACTGGTTTTCCAGTTAGTTTTTCAGTGCTCCCAGAATATAAAAAAGAAATTTACGGTCGTATGGGCCAATCTGAGTCAGTTACGGGTATTATAGAGAGAATGATAGTCGAAGAGGGGGTATCTGTTTATGATACTGCAGTTTATCAAATGGTTCTTTCTATGCTAGGTGGAAGAAATGATCTGGAAAGAGCATATCGTCCTTTAGCTATTTATTGGCACGGAAGTTTCGGTAATTTTAAAAATATTCGGGCTGGAGGAGAGCCAGGACAGGCATTTATTTATGATACAAATAACCGGGATGCTGTATCATCGGACATTGCAAAAGAGGGTGAGAGAGGTTTTGTATTTAGGATATTTAATGCAACAGGAAAATATAATACAAAAGATCCTTTAGACGGAAAAACGAGATATGATGATTTTCCAAACTGGCCTACTGTTCATTGGGAAGACTGGAAACCGATCGCAGGAGAAAATGCATGGATAGTATTGGCGGCGCTGCAGTTGTACCATAAAAAGTATTATGATCCTGTTGAAGAGATTTATAAAAAGAATAATGCGATCGAGCTAAAGCTTGCCGAAGAAATTGCCAGAGCTGCTATGTTGCTGCAAGCTGAGAATGGCGGAGTTAGGATGGCGCCGATCGGGACTTTTTGTAATCTTATTGGAATAGATAATGAAGGCGATACTGCATATATTGAAAAGCAGTTAAATGAATTTGCTCATAAACAGAACGGTCATAGCAAAGATCAATCATCTGGGGTTGTTGGTAATATGTCCCCTCTTATGAGATGGTATTATTATGAGATCTCATCAGAAAATAATATTTCCTGGAATGCTGCTTTTAGAATGCTCTATAAGATCACTGGTAACCCTATATATAGAGAAGCACAAAATAGGACCCTAGAATATTTGAAAAGTGTATGGGATAGAGATGCAAATGTTTTTTATCAGGGTGCGCATTTTAAAGAAGGGGAATGGGTTCCTAACAGGGAATATTTTGCTACGGATGTTCAAGCATGGGCGATCGTTAGTGTCGGGCCAAAAACCATCGATGAATTGTTTGGTGATGGGGCTTCATATCGTATGTGGAAAAAAACAAAAGAATATTCAGGTGTATATAATGGATTTGGTTATTTAAGCGGCGTAGGCTTTACTAAAGAGAACGATCGGATATGTATAGAGTGGACTGCCGGAGCAATTATGGCTGCAAGGGCACTTGAAGAATATTATAAAGATATAAATCCTATATGGGCTGATGAATGTCAGAAGGATTCTGAATCTATGCGTGATGGTATTGAAGCTTTCAGGTATAAATATGCTGAAGACAAAGAAGCTTATTCATATTCTTCAAAGAGAGGATGGATTCCCTTTGGCTGGTTTTCGCACGAACCTGAAGTTTTAAGCCTTGTTTCAACTGCTTGGGTTGTTTTAATGGATGCGAATTTTAACCCATTTTTCCTGCATTAACAGGTCAATGAAACTACATGTTACTTTCTTGCGAAAAATCTGAAAGATTTCCGCCCAGTATAATTTGCTGATGCTATACTAATATTTATTGAGAGAAAATGCTTATTAAGTAATATTATAAGAATTTATAGCCTTGCTTTATTCCTGGGATGTTTTTATGAATAAAAAAAAAGCGATACTTTATATAATTATTTTATTTGAGCTCATAGTTGTGTTTAATATTAGGAAATCTATTGATGCTCAACGTAAAACCGCTAAGACTGAATATTTGCCTCCCAATGCAAATGTTTTAAAACAAACTCCCAATGAATCAGCTCAAAAAGAGATCGAGATATTTCTTAACCCACCTGTTGAATTTGATTATCTATCAAAAGATGAAATTTATGATTTGAGAAAAAAATATGTCGAACAGCATAAGGACCTAGTGCAAGGGGACTATAAGCCTTTGGACGCTGTCTTTGGGCGAATCGTAGACGGAAAGCCATGGTGGGGATTGAGAGGCCAGTTTTGTTATGGTAACGGAGACAGGAGCATTGATGGCTTATCTGAGGAATCGCGTTTTATTGCAAATCCATTTCATCTGCTTTATTTTATTGAAGGAAAGGCTTATAGGGAGGAATCATGTTTTCCCGTTTATCCTCGGCCTTATAAATTGATATGGTCTATTAATGAACCAAAAGCGGTTGCAAAATATAATTTGACAAAATTCTATAAAGATAAGGATGCTGTCGGACATTTTCGTTTTAATGAGAGCTTTGTTTTTGAGAGAATGAACGCAATTGACTTCGGATACAATTTTATTTTTATTGATCCATCATTGTCAAAAGGGGTCAAGCCGACACCGGATAGCAGGGTATTAAAAGAAGTGTGTTATCTTAGAGGTTTTATACATTTAGGGGGCAGTTGTGGATATCCTGGAGGATGCAATAATGGAAGCCCTCACCAGCCAGAATTATATTTTCAGATAAGTGATGTCCCAGCTAAGATCTATTGCAAATTGTGGAAGAAACGTCCTGAAAGTAAAAAGGATGAGGCAGATTTTATCTTTGTTGTAGAATTAGATTAAGTAATAATAATTATAGAGTTTTTTATGCAAAGGAGCTGAAATGCACGAAGACTTTGAAAAAGAGACAAATTTTAAAATTTCAGAAATACTGAAGGATGCTTTTTGTCTTTGCAGGGATAATCTTATTCCTTTTGTATTAATTGCAGCTTCAGGTTTTATCCTTCAGATCTTGTCTTTGCCAGAATTAGGCTTGAGCACTAAGTTCATGTCTAATTTCTGGTTATATAGGGCTTTAGGATTTGCTCAGACTATGATTTATTTTTGTATGACAGCAGTTTTGATGTTTGATATATTCCAGAAGATAAATGGCTTGGAACCTTCATTAACGGAAGTGCTAATAAGTATAAGAAACAAGCTTATAAAATATATTATTGTAACTGGTTTGTTTAACATTATCCTTATTGTTGGTTTCATTGTTTTAGTGATACCGGGTGTATATATGATGATAGTCTTTGGGTTTGTAGGTCTTTTTGTATTATTAGAACATGCCAGCATAACAGAGTCTTTTAAAGAGAGTTTTAATCTTGTATCGGGTAATTTTTGGAAGATACTGGGATTAAGTTTTATCGTCCTGTTGATATATGTTCCCGTTATCATTATTTTAAGAATATTCCCAAATTATTGGTTTAGTATTGTTGTGCAGATAATTTTTACTCCTTGGCTTTGCTCAATCTCCGTTTATTCCTTTATCAAGTTAAAAGAAATTAAAGCGCAAAGGACTTATGTCAGAGAGATTTCTCTAAACCCTAAAAAAGATATTAAAGAAATAATTATTTTTGGTTTATTGTTGGCCCTGATATATTTGGCAGCATATTTTGTTTTTAGTTTCTTGTACATGGGTGGGGGAAGAGTTTGTCCTCTTTCAAGTAAATCAGAATACATTAAGGCTGTAGAATTTGAAGCACCAAAATTAATGTCCATGGACCCAAAATCCAGCATTATTGAAGAAGAGACCTTTATTATCTATGTGCCTAGTAAAATAGATCTAAAAAAGAAGTATCCCTTAGTAATTGCATTATCTCCAAATGCAGATGCAAATTCAATGCTGAATGCTCTGAAGAGTTCTGCTGAAAAAAACAAGTGGATAGTTTATGCGTCTAAGGAATTTAAAAATAATGTATCAATGACAGAGCAGCTTTTTAGTCTGATGGTAAATTTAGATTGGGTCAATACGAACTTTCCGGTAAATGAGTCTCAGATCATAGCTGCAGGTTTTTCTGGAGGGGGAATGGGCGCGCACGCATTTGCATATCATTATCCTGACACTGTTAGAGGTGTGATTGTTAATACGGGCATGTTGCATGATTATTATATGAGCCCAAGAGAATCTGAAAGATATCCAAGAGAAAAGAAGGCGGTCTTGATAGCCAGCCCAACAGATTTTAGGTATGAAGAAATGATAAGAGATAAAGAGTTCTTGGAAGGTTTTGCTTGGGATGTAAAATGGATCGAATTTGAAGGAGGGCATAAGATCGCAACAGATAAAGAGTGGGGTGCTGCTGTTGAATGGCTAGATAATCAAATGAATAGAGCCGGTCAGCGAGAATATGAGGATGTTCCTGTAGCTCAAGAAGAGATCAAGTTAAAAAGGAATGGAAAAGTGCAGGACTACTATGATGATGGAAAATTACTTAATGAGCTGTACTATGTTGAAGGCAAGCGCCAGGGTGAATATAAGGCGTATTACAGAAGTGGCGCTTTATGGAGTGAAGGAGTTTATATTGATGATTTGAAAGATGGGCTTTTTAAGGTGTTCAATGAGGATGGAAGTTTACAGACGGAAATAAATTATTATAAAGGCAAATATCATGGTCAGTGTAAATTCTATAATGAAGATGGATTGCTTGAGTTTGATGATGTTTATGAAGAAGGACAAAGGGTCAGCCGGATGAGCTTCAACAAGGAAGGTGTTTTGAAACAATCGGTAAAATTTAAAAATGGAAAAAAGCATTGGATAGAACATGTATATCGGGGCAAAGATATCCTTGAGTGGGAGATGAATTATAATATGGGAAAGCTTCAAGGTATAACAAAATATTATGATAAAGATGGTGATTTAGAATGGATCATGAATTATTCTAATAATGAACGTGATGGTCAGACTATAATGATAGATAAGCAGGGTAAAGTGGTGATGGAATATATTTATTCTGATGGGAGGCTTAAGAATTATTGGAGTGTTGAGTGGCAGAAATTCAGCAGGAATATGCGTGAGTTTTTTAAAAAGTTTGAAGCAAAGAAAACTGAAGAAGAACAGTATTCTCCTGGCAGGCAGAAAAACTTAAATGAATAAAAAAGGATAATCGAAAACATGAACGTTAAGAAGACAAAAGATCTGTTGTTGTTCTATGAAGAGCTGTCATCAATGATATCGGGAGGATTGGCTATAGTTGAATCTTTAGGATTTCTTAGAAAAGAGGGCAATTTTTCTTTGGAAATAAAGAATGCAATAGTCCAAATAGAAAAGGATATCATTGAAGGTTCTTTATTATCTGAAGCGCTAAGAAAACATATTTCGATCTTTCCTCAATGGCATGTTATTTATATTAATGCAGCTGAGAAAAGTGGAAAGTTGGCTCAAGCATTGTCTGATCTTTGCGTAATAATGTTTAGAAAATTCGAGCAAAGAGAAGAGCTCAAAAAATCTTTGTTTTGGCCGAAGATATATTTCATTGTTTTTATAATGATCTGTCCCTTCCCTGACCTGCTTAATATGGTCATATCATTATTCAAGGAGGCTGACTTTGGTGGGGCGCTTACTCAATATTTTTGGTCCTTGTTGTTGATATTGATTTGGTTCTTGCCTATATTGATCGCTAAATTTTTATATGAATTTTTAAAGGATGATCATGATTGTAAAATGACAAGGGATAGGATGCTGCTGTATATCCCTTTTATAAGCAAGCTTTTAAAGACCTTGTCTTTGTATCAATTTTTACAGACATTGGCACTTCTTAATAAAGCTGGGCAAAGCCCATATTTAACATGGAACATCGCATCTGAAGTTTGCAGTAATCAGTGGATAGGTTCTAAATTAAAAGAAAAAAGTGATTTGTTTAAAACAGGCACTGATTTTGCAAACGTGTTTAGCCAGACAGAGCAGTTTTCTCCTAAGATGATAAGCATGATAAAAGTAGGTGAAAAAAGCGGTTCAACAGCAGCCATGCTTAAGAAATGTGCTTATTTTTATGAGAGAGAATATGAAAAGTATCTAAATGTGCTAGGTAAGGTTTTACCCAAGTTTGCTTATTTGGCTTTGTCAGCTCTGATCCTTTTTACTGTTATGTCAGGACTTTTTAAATATATTACAACTTTGATCAATGGAATGCCTACATTGTTTTAACCTGGATTTTGTTAATGTAAATTTTGGTTTGAAGACTAAAATATTCGCTAGTGCCTTATGATCAACGAAAATGGGAAGATAAAAAGTCCTTATGATGTAACAGTGTTTATTATTGCTTCTATTATTGCAGTTTACCTTTCAAAAATTCTCTTCTATATAAATTGTTGGCCAACGGATTCTTGTAGTCTTTACATTCCTGCAGCAAGAAGGCTTTTCGAGCCTCCTATATATTTGTCTCAATTGCACAATCTGTTTGAAACTGACCTAACTGCTTTAGCTATGTTCGGTAAGGAGGTTTTAATTCTTGGCACAGCGGGTTTTCAATATATCTTAGGTGATTGGCTGAGCTTGTATCCGAATATCTTGTTTTTGATCATTGTTAACTTTATTGCGTCTTTGATGATTTATTACGTTATAAAGAATTTCTTTGATAAGCATATTGGATTTTTAGGGTTTATCCTGTATGCGACGACATTTTGGCCTTATCAGTATGTTCTTCAGGGAGCGCATCAGCCGCTTGTCTTTATGAATTTTCTTCTTGCTGTTTATTTCATACAAACTTCAGATAGAAGATATTTTAGATGTTTTATTTCCGGATTATTTTTAGGTTTAATGTATTTTTCTTCACCAACTGCAACTGTCTATATGCCTTACTATTTAGGTATTATTTGTTATTACTTCACTTTTAAGTTGCCTGAGATAGATGGCAGAAAAAATTTGTTCTGTGCATTGTCAGCGTTGGCAGGGCTTTTATTAGTTTATATTGTGTTTACTTATCCATATCCGGTCCTGACTATGGAGTATTTTTTAAAAGTAGTTAGCTTTAGTAAGTTAAAAAATAATTTCACTGTTTTTCGACAAGCGAACGCGAAGCATTTTTATGCGCCTCAGATGTTTCGTGGGGGAGGGATTAGGTGGATAGCAAAGTATTTTTATTCAACTATGCCAACTTTGTTTTTTGGGTATGTTGCAAGTCTTCTATTTTTGGTCAAGCAAACAAAACATCAGACAAAAATATGGATCATTCTGTTCTTTAATTTTTGCGCGTTTGCTGTTGTTGAATTATCTCAAGTAGCGCAGTTTGGCAGAAATTATTTTTCGTACTTCTTTGGATTTATATTTATTATTTGCTATGCGTGCTTTCTATTCTTCATAAGAAAACGAGAAAGAACAAGGCAGTTGGCCTGGGTTCGATTAATGGTATATTTTCTTATAGTACATTTAGTTGTTAATTCATGGATATTCTTTGGAGATGTTTTGCCTACTAGGTTAGCTACAACTAAAATTTACAACTGGCTGATTGATCATGATATCGAGCAGGTATATGTTTATGGGGACCATGTTTACAAGAAAAATGTTTATGATGCAATCAATAATCCTAAACAAAAAAAGAAAATAGGCTTTAAGGTTATTTCTTCCATTAGCGATGTTAAAGATGGGTATATCTTGATCCCGCCTGTAACAGGAAAGTCAATTTGGTCAAATTGTATATCCGAAGATTATACCGATGACGGATCTTTTAATAGGATATACGGATCAAATAATTGGAAGGATGCCGTTGTGGCAGAATTTAAGGCAATGCCTTCCAGCCGCATATGGGTCCAGGAAGAGGAGATATGCGCGTATAGAGACCTTATTTTGAATCAGATCTCTGATCTAGATAGGTCCAAGGGAAATGTTTGGATACTTGATGCTCAGAAATTGAGAGCTGATACGCAGTATTAAGGGCTATTTTTGTGAACTTTTATTTAGCTGTTGAATGAAGATGAAAAGAAGAATTGCTGTTGGCAAGATCCTGAACAAGACTAATTCACCGAGTTTTAAAAAAATCGCTGCATTTAAGAACCCGCTTAAAGCTCTTTGCCAAAGAGTGAACCCTAAAAGAATAAGCAATCCAACAAGAGTAAGTATTGGATATATAGAGGATCGACGAATAGACGGCTGTTCTTTTGTTTTAAGTTGACAGCGAACAAGTATCCAATTTGTGCTTAGGGCTATGGAGTTGAAAAATATGCCAGGAAATGATAACTCTATCAACAGAATAGCTATTATTTTCCATGAAGGAACAAGATCGGAAGTGTATTGTAAAAAGAAATGGGACCTTAATACTATAAAAAGATTTGGAATATAATTTATCCATGTCTGGGCCAGGTATGTAGGCACTGAAAGAAGGAGTTTAGGGTTTGCTAGATATTCTTTCGACGCGTTTAATATATTTATCAGATCGAGAATTATCATAAGGCCAAAGATAAAGACCAGGCAGTTAATGCACTTCTTTCTATTTTGCTGGGACCAATGGTTTTTGAAGATCATTAAAAGAGTTAAAAATATGCATATTGTAGACGTATTTAGATAAGTTATTAAATGGGTGCGGCTTAGTGTATAGGCGAAAATTTGAAAGCAAATAAAAATAATAGTAAGGATCCTTTTGTTTTGAAATCCTGAAAATAATATGCATAAAACAATAAATAAGCCTAGTCCTGAGAGAATGTGTCCGGTGCTTTGTGATTTGGCATTTTGAGTATATTTACCTTGAGGAATGTTAAGGGTTTTTCTGAACCAATCAACAGCTTCTTTCAATATATAGTTATCAGACATTTCTGTTTGATGATTAGCTGTTGGTGATAAAAATAATCTGTGCGTACATTTGTTATTTGTGTAGTCTGTATTTTCCTTAGACCCCATAGTTCCTGTTGAATGATATAGGATATCTCTCATTTCCTTAGGGGAATGAAGCTGGTCATATAGTCCGTTGCTGAATAAAAGGTTGCAGGGAGTAAATGGCGATACTTCTGCGCTCATGCCTAAACATGCTGTTGCATCAATGCTTGTATCAATTGTGGCCGCTAGAACTACTGCAGTTCCTCCCATTGAATGGCCAAGAAGGCCTATTTTTGTGTTGTTATTATTAGATAATCTTTGACGAAGATAAGAGGCGGCAGCCAAAACTTCGTTTATTGCTTTATATTTTGTTTCTGGCCGATAATGAGATTCGCCGTAACCACCAAGATCGAAAGTCAATGCTGCAATGTTATTTTCTGCTAAGGTTTTAGCCATTATTGTCATGTACTCTTTATTGACAATAACCCCATGGACTAAAACTACACCGGCATTAAAATCATTTTTCGGGAAGAATAGTGTCCCTTTTAAAGTCTGGCCAGTTTGAGAATTGAAGGATACGTGTTCGGACTTTATTGCAGTAGGAGAAAATTTGACTAATAAAAGCCCTGCAACAAAAAGAAGGAAAGTTAATAATAAGACACGGTATTTTTTCATAAAAAAATATATAGATAAAGCTACTTTTGAAAAAAATTACTTTGTATAATATTATCTATTAGAGTAAATAAAATTGCTTCATATATTTTGATTTTATTCTTGGGCTTCTTGATCATCAATGAATTGGGATATTGTTAAATGAAACAAGAAAAAAAGCTGCTGTTATTTCTGCTTATAGTGCCTACGCTCGCTGAACTTATTAGTGGGTCAGCGCCGCCCTCAGAATACTTTCATCCGGTTGCTTTTTGTATGTTTGTCTTATTATATGGTTGCGGTACTCTATTAATAAGAGAAGCCAAGGTAAGATGGAAATTGCAGTATGGTGTTATATTTTTAGCTGTTGCATACGGAATTATTGAAGAAGGGATCCTTGTAAAATCATATTTTAACCCGAACTGGGGTGATCTCGAAAAAATATCAGGGTATGGGATGTATCTTGGAACTCAATGGCCGTGGACAATTATGCTTACGTTTTTTCATGGAACAGTAAGTACATTGATACCCATTACTATCGCTGAATACTTGTGGCCAGATCTGTCAAAAACACCGGTCTTAGCAAAAAGAGGATATCTTTGGGTGATATGGGGATTCTCCTTTGTTACTATTTTTGGTATGTTGACTTTTGGCCCGGGAGTAGGAGGAAAAGACACTCCATTTTATCCTAATCTATTACTTCTGATCTTTAGCTTTATAATAGTAATCTTATTGGTTCGCTTGGCAAATCAATCTGGAGGCAAAAAAATAATTTCAAACAACAAAATCCTTTCTCCCCTTAATTTTGGATTAGCAGGATTCTTTGTGCAGATGATAAATCTTTTGTTGCCTAATGTTTGTTCTGGTTTAAAAGTCCCAGGTATTTTAACAATATTTGTTCAACTGATATTTTCATTCTTGATACTGAAGTTTGTTTTTAACCAAATATATAATAAATATATTACGAAATATCATATTGTGTCTCTAGTTTTTGGGTCAGTATTGTTCTATGCATTGTTGGGTGTTTTGGTTGAAGTTTTGAAAGGTATTAATGGGATGATGATCGTAGGTATTGTGACATTTCTTTTTATGCTTTTCTGGCACAGAAAGGTTTTAAAAAGTTAACAGTATAATTGTTTTTTAATTAAGAAAGGATGTTTCTATGGAAATCAACTTTATTATTGCAACAGGTATGAATTTATTGATCAATCTGCTTTACACGATATTTGCTTTGTTTATTGGTGTTTGCGGTATGAAATTTGTTGATGATAAATTATTAAAGCAAATAGACCTTGAAAAGGAAATTAAAGAAGGAAATATCGCGGCAGCTATCTTTGCTTCAACTCTTGTTATTTTTGTAGCTATTATTGTGGCTGCAGGTTTTAAGGGTTGATATAGTGAGATCGTTTAGGCATAAAAATGGCGAAATAGGTCTTGGGGCTTTAGCCTTGGTTCTTTTATCATTTATTGCATTCTTATTATTTCTGAATGCCAAGAGTGAAGAGCCTGTGGAATTATTAGAGGAGTATGATTACTTTACAGATATAGCCAAAACAGATAAAGAATTGCCAAGAGAGGGGACTGTGACCCCTCTTGATAGGTTTGGGGTAGAAAGAGATTATACATTAATACCTAATGATCTGGGCTTTATTAAAAAATATGATCAACCGGTAGAAAATTTTACTTACATGGGGCCTGGAATTGATGGAAAGCTCCGGCCTGCAAATTCCTATTTAGTCGGATATGCTCCATTTGAAACTGAACAGTTATGGGTCCCGCTTGTAACTTTAGCGACTCGTCTAAAGTATAAAAGTGATTTTTCGATATTGTCCCGACGCCAGGATGCCTGGCAGACGTCCAGACAAGCATATAGATTAAAGAGAGGTGATTGTGAAGATCATTCAATATTGCTCGCTGATTGGTTAATTGAGCTGGGTTATGATGCTCGAGTTGTGATTGGGGAGCAAAATTGGAGCGGACACGCTTGGGTCGTTGTCTTTAAGGATGGTAAGCAGCACTTGATAGAAGCCACTAAGAAGGATGCAACCCCGCAGTTTCGTCCTGTTCGCAACAAATTTGCATATCGGCCATATGTAATGTTTAATCGGGATTCTTTCTGGAGAAATTCTGGGGGAAAGCTTACTACTTCTTATTCATCTGGTAGTTGGATGAAAACATCAAGGTTCGAAGTATATGAACCAATAGAAGAACTTGAATGGTAAGGTTTGATCAAAAATTTTTGTTATAATCTAGAAAAATGTTATACTTTTTAATAGAGCAAGAGCAGAAAGTGTGCTCAAGCATTGATCAAGGTAAACCATTCGGAAGGATGGGGCACAAAGCTATAGGGCCCGACGGTATAATCCGGGGTAGCCAGTTGCCGAAGATTTGAGCAATTAGAATTGTTTAAAACTTATCCTTCTGAAGGATAAGTTTTTTTTGTGTGGAGAAGAAGGAAAAAATGAACAGGCTAAGAAACAATCAAGGCATGACATTGGTAGAGGTCATGATGTCGATCATGATCCTAGTCCCGCTTTTTGCCGGAGTAATGATAGGGTATGTCAAATGTATAGAGTACAACAATCTTTCAAGTAATACTTCCGCGGCTATTTTAGCAGTAAAAAATAAAATAACCGAGATAGAGAATACTCCCTTTGCGCAAATAGTATCTTTATATGATGATGCAACATTTACTGTTGCGGGGCTTGATGGAATAGGTGTTTCTTACATTGATCCTTCAGTTGCTAATATATTAAAAGTTAAAACAGTGTTTTGCTGGCAGGAAAGAAATGGAAGAGTTATTGGCGAGGATGCTAATCAAAATGGTCAGTGGGATTCAGGAGAAGATACTATTGTGAATAATAATGAGCTGGACTCGATAGTTCAACTTACTACCATAATCAGGTAGCATAGGGGTTTATTATGTGTATAAGAGGTAATACAGGATCGACTTTATTAGAGATGATGGTAGCAGTTCTTGTATTCTCTGTTATAGCAACAGCAGGAACGATATTATTTCTTTCGGGACAGTCGGCGTGGACCGTAACTGATACGGAAATTGATATTCAGGATAGTTTACGTCAAATACTTCTCAGAGGTTCTGCAGAGCTTCAGGAATCAGGGACGGATAAAGATGGTGTTCTACAGGTAAATATTTTGAATGGCTCAGGAGTTGGCGGGTCAGATATTTTAAGATTTGCTGTTCCAATATGTGTTTGTGGAACAAGTGTTGTCGATGAAAATTGTGATGTAAAGGCTTGGGGCGCGCCATTAAAATGGGGAGATTCTGGTTGCAATCCGACATATACAGTTGGAAATAATGGTAAAGTGGATATTTGTCACTTACCTCCTGGAAATCCGGAAAATGAGCATACTCTCAATGTTTCGGTAAATGCTATAAGGGCTCATTTAGCACATGGTGACAGGCTTGGGGATTGTGATGATTGTGATCCTGATAATTATACAAATAGGCTTATTGAATATCTTCTTGATGCAAATGGTAATTTATTGAGAAGGGTTTTAGATAGTAGTTCAAACCCAATTGCATCAGTTACTGTTGCAGGCAATGTATCTGATTTTCAAGTTAGCATAAATGGAAACAATACTGTTGTAACGATGAATATTGATCTTTCGAAAAACACATCGAACAACAGGACGATAACAAAGTCGGCCAATATTGATGTGCTTTTAAGGAATTAGGATGTGCATTATGAGAAACGATAATAACAAAGGGATGGCATTAATTGGGACAATGTATTTTGCTGTTATTCTTTATGCGATAAGCGGCATGTTCGCTTTAAGGGTTATTAATGAAAATAATTTAACTAGAATAGAGAAAACAAGTTCAAAAAGTTTTTACGCTGCTCAAAGCGGTGCTGAAGAAGCTTTGAGGCAATTAGATTCTCTAATAAATACGGATCTTTCTGATACTATTTATAATGCAAGTCCGTCGGGAGTTGTATCTTTTGCCCAAAATCAGGTTAATGCAGGAGATGGTTTAGGGTGGCTTGTTTATGCTGTTCGACGTAATAATGTTGCACAATTAGCCCAGGACGGGGATCAGGCTGAATATACACAATCAGGCACGATTGATGGTGCTAATTATAATTACACAATTATTTTAACAGAAAAAGATGACCCGGCTGGTTCGGGTCCAGATGCATGGGATTTTTCTTACAGCTATTCTATTGAATCAACAGGTACAGTAGGGGATATTTCTAACAATGTAAAACTCAGTGGTGATTTTACAGTTCAAGTTCAACGAGATAATTTTGCGAAATATGCCCTTTTTACAAATAGCCAAACGACTACAAGTGGAAGCAATGTTTGGTTCACTGATAAGACGAATTTTTCAGGGCCTCTTCATTCAAACGGAAGGTTCAATTTTGCTTTTAATCCAAGCGGTACATTTGATGATATAGTTCAACAAAAAGAGCAGCAAGCCAGGTTTTATAATAATGGATGGACTGTCTTGATTGATGCTGAAAGTAACGGCACAACGGATGTCCCTTCTTTTAATGCTGGTTACAATAGGGGTATGAGCGCAGTTACGCTTTCTTCTCCGACATTAGAAGCTGATATGGTCGATCAGGTTAATGGAAATACTAATATTAACAGTGCCGGGATATATGTTCCTAATCAAGCAGGAAACACGTCTGGAGGTATTTTTGTTGAAGGGAATTGTTCGATAGCTATGAGTGTGGACGGCAATGATAATGCTGTTTATACAATTGTGCAAGGTACAACAACAAAGAATATTACTGTTAATAGAACTAGCAATCAAACAACAGTAGAGACAGTAGGGGGGTCTACATCAGTTTATGACGGATTGCCGGATGGCGAGGATAATGCCGGTTCGATCATTTATGTAAATGGAGATATTACATCTTTGGGTGGTACGGTTCAAAGAGCTACTGAATTAACTGTAGCAAGTAATAATGATATTGTTATTCAAAATAATATTTTGTATTCTGAATATGATGCTGGTTCAGGAACTCCGGGTGTTAGTGGTTATGTTGCACCATCTGTCATTGAAGCCGCAGGAGAAACAAAAAATCTATTAGGCTTAGTTTCGTGGAATGGAGATGTTATGATCGGGTCATCTGCTCCAAATGCGGTCAATGTTCATGCAACAGTGCTTTCTAGTAATGGTGTTTTTACTGTAGATGATTATGACCAAGGGAGCCCAAGAGGAACAGCTACGATCCTTGGCGGCGTAATTACGGATAATTATGGTGCTTTCGGATTATTTAATGGAGGAACTGGGCAGCAAATATCAGGGTATGGAAGGAACTTTGTTTATGATGAAAGGATGTCAAACGGCAGCGCGCCACCATATTTCCCGACATTAGATGCGTTTTTGGCATTTAGTGATAACATTGATGATAAACTTGTTTGGCAAGAAGGTGAATAATATGAAAAATGGAAAGAAAGTTTTTACAATACTCAGTGTTTTCTTTCTCATTGTTTTGATAGTTATCATAAACAGCTGGATAGCAAAACAGGTCGAAAAGCTTAGCACAGCCTCTGCTATGAAGAAGACGGAAGTTGCTAAAATAGAACCGAGAAGTGTCGTTACAAAAGCAGTGTTGCCGCATATTGATCCCATGAATGATCCTTTGGCCCCGGTAGTTAAAAAAGTGGTTCCTATCAAAAAGACCAAGTCTGCAGCAGAAACGATGAACTCTGAGCCCAAAAAGAAATATGAATTCTCATCTGATGAGAAATATTTGATCCAGTAAATATTGCTATTTAATATTAATAAATTCGAATATTACTATTATAATATAGTAG
>JAHJCZ010000166.1 GCA_018812705.1 Candidatus Omnitrophota bacterium | reverse complement strand
ATCAGAATCAATAAACGCAATATACTTCCCCTCTGATTTTTCAATACCTTGATTTCTTGATGCTGCAATTATTTCATTATTAGCAAACTTAAAATAACGTATGCAATCATCGTCAAAAGATTCAACAATTTTCTGCGTCTCATCTTCAGAATAATTATCAACAATTGTCAGCTCAAGATCTAAACAGGTCTGTCCCAAAACAAACTTTATTGCCTCACCTATAAAAACATCCTGATTATAAGTTGGCATTATTACAGAAACTAAAGAATTATTCATTTTTCAATATACACTTTTTCGCTAAATTTAAAGCAGGTATCAAGCCCAGAAGCTTCAACTGAAATTCCTCATGCGAATCAATTCCTCCAATACCAATCCGTTTCAGCAATTTCTCGTCGCTGTTATCCAAAGCAAATCCCTGTTCTAAGGACATCGCACGTTTAAAACCAAGTTCCAATGCTATTTTGGGAGCATCAATCCCAATATCACTATAGCTCCCGTACGGAAAAGCAATGTATTCTGTTACCTGTTCCAATTTATTATCTAATATTTCTTTAGACTTCTCTATTTCTTTTCGAATCTCTTCCATACTTAGAATTCGCATAACTTCATGGGAATGCGTATGAGAACCAAATGTAATATTATTATTTTTCATCTCACGCATAACATCCCAAGTAAGAGTTTTTGTTTTATAACTATCCATATCTGCTCTCAAGTGTTCTGCTAATTGCCCTAACAATTCTTCTTTCCTCTCAAAATATTCACATTTAAATAAATCAATAAAAGCAAAATAAGCATTATTGCGCGAACCTTCATTAGTTAAATTACAGGCAATGTCTTTTCCGTTGACCTCTCCCCTAAAAGACATCTCTTTTGCGCTATTTAAAATGCTCATTAATTTATCCCAATAAAAAGATTTTCCACTTTCAATATACAAAGTTGAAACAAACACTGCCGCGGGTAAATTATATTTTTTTAAAATTGGGTAAGCATATTCATAAATATCCCAATATGCGTCATCAAAAGTTATTACAACAGATTTCTCCGGAAGACTTTTATCACTCAATTTATTATTTAAATCTTCTAAAGATAAAACATTACAATTCTCTGAAATATATTTAACTTGAGCCTCAAAATTCTCAGGAGTCACAAACATATCTTTATAAAGCGCATTCTCAGAATTATGCGGAGCAACGCTATGGTATGAAAGAATAGCACAGCGCTTTTTATTGACAAAAGCCTTATACATATGCCCTATTCCCAAATAATACAAAACCCTATATAAAGGTCTTTTATTCATTATTTATCTCTTCACAAAACTTCAGTGTCTTTAAAATCTCACCTTCTATATTTTTCTGCAATTCAAAACCTGTTTTTTTTAGCTTCTCCACACTATAAATAAATTTCGGCAAACCTTTATCCTTTGGCAAATTAACAACAATATCTTTATTAAAATGCTTCTTATAAACTTCAGCTACCTTATATGCCACTTCAACTATGGACATACAAGTTTCCCCTCCCAAATTAAAAGTTCCATCATTAATTTTGATGTCATCCATTGTAGTCAAATGATAGACTGCTCTTACAACATCTGACATGGCTATATATACTATCTTGCCCTTTAAAGAATGATCTAAAATAAGCACTAAATGCTATTTCTGCACATGCTTTGGATGCACTATAAGGATCCTTACCTCCCAATCTATCCTGCTCTTTATACGCTTCATTTTGCTCAATATTCTCATAACACTTATCACTTGTAATGATCACTGCAGCTTTGACACTTTCAGAACTTTTTATACATTCAAGAACATTGACTGTTCCTCCTAAGTTCGTATCAAAAGTAAGCTTTGGATCATTATAAGAATCACGGACTATCGGCTGTGCAGCCAAGTGAAAAACTATCTCTGGAAGAAATTCATCAAATACCTTCCGAAGACAATCAATGTCCGTTATATCCCCCACATTATTTGCGATCTTACCTTTCAAATTTGAAACTTCAAAATGAGACGGATCAGTAGGAATATATTTAGAATACCCGGATACTTCTGCCCCTAACTGTGCTAACCATAAAGCTAGCCAGGAACCCTTAACCCCAGTGTGTCCAGCTACCAAAACCTTTTTTCCTTTCTATGCTCCTAAAAATAAATTCTCTTTATCTACCGTTTTTTCCATACCGCCTTGCCGTTATTAAAAAGTCCTTGTAAATATATATAATCCCTAAAAGTATCCCTACACTGCCAAAAGCCATCATGTAAAAAACCTTTGAGCTCCCCATCACGCGCCAGCTTCTGCAAAGCATCTTTTTCAAAGCCACAATCGTCATCATTGCTGACATAATCAAATATTTTCTTATTAAAAACAAAATACCCTCTACTTATAGAGCTCATATTCTCTTTAGGTTTTTCATCAAATGACAAAACATGATCTCCCTCAATTAAAAGTTCGCCATATCTCAGCTGAGGAGAAACACCTGTAACCGTCCCAATTTTTCCATGCTTCTCATGAAACTCTAGAAGCTTTTTTATACCGAGGTCTATCACACCATCGCCATAGGTAAGCATAAATATATCATCATCAATATAATCTTCTACCCTCTTTATCCTTGCCCCCGTCATTGCATTTAAACCTGTATCAACGAGAGAAACTTTCCGTCCTGCTTCATTATGCTTCTGGTGAATCTCAATATTTTTTGTGCCTAGTTCGAGAGTAAAATCATTAGCCAACATTTCATAATTATAAAAATTTTCCTTTATAACCTCGCTTTTATATCCCAAGCAAAGAACAAATTCATTATGCCCCTATTTCGCATAAGTCTTCATAATATGCCAAAGAACAGACATGCCGCCTATTTCAACCATAAGCTTAAGTTTGACTTCTGTTTCTTCTCTCAAACGCATTCCCTGCCCACCACAAAGTATTACAACTTTCATATTTTATCCTTTTTAGTTTGTTGAGCTTAAAATCCTTGCAATGTTTTCCGATGGCAAACTATCGCCAGAATAAAAACATTTTCTATTCACAAATTTTCTATCTTCAACTGTTGGAGTATTCACTTTCGGATATTCAACGCACTTCTCATACAAATTAAGCAAACTATTTATGTCATGAAATTTAGCCACAATCCCAATATCCCTAAAAACCGAAGCATCATATTCATAAGAAACCCAATGCCAAACAATTTTTCCTCTAACAAAAGCTTCTTCCCCAACAGTCGAATATGAAAAAATCACAACATCCGCCAATTCCAAATCTTCTTCAAGAGAAATTTCCTTTGAAACATTTATTTTATTTTTAAAAGAATTGAATTTTTCATGTTTACTGATATCCGCAAAAGGATGTGGCCTTACTGTAATATTTATATCTGGAACATCTTTGAATGCCTCAAAAACAGCCTCAATCATATTTATTTCTTTTTCAATATGCAGAGAAGCAGCTATCAATATATTTTTTATTTTAGAAATTGGCTTAATTTCTTCTATTTGCTCGCAAGCCAAATCATCATAACGCGCAGATCCGGTCAACAGGACAGCTTCTTCTTTATAACCATTCTGAATAAAAATTTCTTTTCCTAATTCTCCCATAGCAAAATAATAATCAGGTTTAGGAATCGCACAACCATCCTCATTGTTCCTAACTTCTAAATTTGCTTCACACATCCCAAAAACTTTCTCTCTTGAATAACTTGCATGCTGCATATCATATAGAACAGTTTCCTTGTTACCAGATTTTATTCCAGCATTAACTGCCCGCGAAAAAGGAAAAAACTCCAGAAAACTTAACACCTTATTTGGTTTCAATTTTTCTGCAACACGCTTATGAGACAAGCAAATCAATTCGTAATTCGGAATTGAACCATCCAGAAATCCTTCAACAAATAATATTTCAAAAACTGCATAAAAATCAAAACCGTTAAGATTAAACACCTTCCTGAAAGCCAATCTCTTATTCCACTTTCTAAATATAAAATATACTGAAAAATCCAGAAAACAAGCCAACACATCACATATCCCAAGAAAAGACTGCAATAAAATAAAATTGGAACTTCTTTTTAGCGGTTCGTATGCTTCCTTAAGAGGCCTCTTCTTTAAGCCTTCTTGATAACGGCTATCAAACCATAGTAGCCAGCAAAAACTTGCCTTATGCTCTTCCAACTTGTGCGGCAGATTTTTATAATACTTGTCGTAAAACTTTCCAGTCGCGCCATTATACTTAACACTCCAATCCCAAAAATTTGAAAGAAGGATTTTGGCGCTTCCTTTAAAAACATATTTACCTTTTAAAAATGAAACCTCATGAATATTCCTAAAAAAAAGTTTAACTCTTCTAAAGAGAGCTTTTATAGAAGATACTAATAAAGTTTTTGCTTCCTTAGTCTTATAATCAACAACATGGTATTTCGAACTCAAAACTTTAACAACTTCATTGCTTGAGCCAATTATTTTAATATGATCATAACCAAACTTATCAATAAGCTTATCAATCAATAAAATCTGAATAATGTAATCAAAGGAAGGATCCCCTTCGCAATATTTTTGAGATATCTTATGAAACCACCAACGGCTAACTCCAAATGAGTTTTTTAAGCTTTCTCTTAATGTCTTGCCTACTTCTGATCTAACTACTCCAATATTGCCTATGATAGCTAAATACAGACCAACAGCAGCATCTTTAACATCATAAGCCTTTTCCCTAGCACTAATAATTTCTGCAGCCCATTGATTCTTTACTCTATTCTCCTCGCCAGGAGACATAAAACTTAAAACATTCTCGCCTTTCCCTGGATCTCCACAAGAAGAATCATAACAAATCCATAAAAATTTTTTATTGCTATCGGACATTATTTATCACTAAATTGTTCCAAACATTCTAATAATCCTTGTCCAAGATCTGTATAACAATTTGAAGTCAATTTCTTGCCGATCTTTGGAATGTATGAATATGGCGTCATCGAATAATGATGGGGGTTTGTTCCAGGCTTATATTCAATCTTAACCTTATCCTTCAACATCTCAGTCAATGTGCCCAACAAATCCTTAAGCCTCATAGGATGATGTCCCGTAATAATATAGTGTCCGTTCTTAAACTCATCATTAAGAACTTTGACGCTTAATTCAGCAGCATCCCGAACATGTATATATTCCCGGATCTCTTCTCCGTCTCCAGCAACCCTTATCTTTTTATCCTCCAACGCTTGTTTAATATAACGATATGCGCTATTATTTTCATTGGCTCTTGGACCATAAAGAGTCCCATACCTCAATATGGTGAAATCAACATTATACCTTTGCTGGAACTCTTCTATATAAATTTCTGCAGCTTGCTTGCTGCAACGATAAAATCCTCCCTTGTTGCTGTAAACGTATATAGAGCTTGCAAAAACAAATCTTTTTACATCTTCGTCCTTACAGGCTTGTAAAATATTTAAAGTCCCTTCCAGATTTAACTTTATTGTTTCAATAGGCTGAGTTGTTGATGAATCTAAATCCGCCATGCCCGCAAAGTTATAAACATAATCCTGATCCTTTGCAACGTTCTTTACTTTTTCCAAATCTAAAATATCACCTTCAACCATTTTCTGATTTGGCTGAATATATTGAGACTCTTTTAAATCAAAAATGGTAACATCATACCCCTTTAAAGAAAGGCAATCAGACACATAACTCCCTAAATATCCTGAACCACCAAAAACCACAACTTTATTAGACATAAAATCCTCCTAGATTTTTAGCAACAAATCTTTCAACTCTGTTAAATCATTTATTTCATATGACACATTTTTCTTCAAATAACCATTTTCTTGAGTCTTTCTGAGAATAAATTTAACTCCCACTTCATTTGCCGCCACCAAATCCGATTCACCATCTCCCACAAATACTGTTTCATCTTTTTCAAAACTATACTTATTTAAAATAGTATTTATTGATTCGGGCTTTAGCGATGGAGAACCAAATAATTCTTTAAAATAATTGTTCAGCTTTTTATGATCAACAACTTGTTCAAGCTATTCCTGTGGAGTTGCTGAAACAACAAATGACTGGCAAACATTATCTTTATCTTCAAAGAATTCAACAGTACCATCGACCAGAGGAGCTTTCATTACTTGCTCAAATACAATCCTGGAAAATTCTTCCCCCATCTCTTTTTCAATATCTTCCGTATAAGGCTGCTTCAACAATTCCTCATAAAGATAACGAAATTTAACAAAACGAGATATCCCTGCATTAATAATATGATATTTTACTGCTTCTTCACAATATTCAGGCCATTTTGAAAATATTTCCCGAAAAGCATCTGTCTTTATATGCGCAGACTCAACAATAACACCATCAAAATCAAAAAATATAGCTTTTATCATTATTCCTCTAATTTACTAATCAAATTTTTTACCGACTCAATTTCCATATTAATTCTTGCCTCCTTAGCATACGAACCAATATGCGGCGTTAATATTACATTATCTAATTCTTTAAGAAAACCAGCATAAGGCTCTTTCCAAAATACATCTAAGGCCGCACCTGACAAATGCTTACTCTGAAGAGCATCGTATAGGGCATCTTCGTTGACAACTCCTCCTCTAGAAGTATTAACTATCCAGGAACCTTCTTTCATCAATTCGATCTCTTTTTTCCCGATCATTTCCTTACTT
>JAHJCZ010000165.1 GCA_018812705.1 Candidatus Omnitrophota bacterium | reverse complement strand
TTCTAAAAAATGTCCAAGGCTTTATTTATTGCACAAATAATTAACATACATATATTTATGAGAAACGACACTATTTATTTAAGAATTAACAAATAGCATCATAAAACAAATAGAACAAACACTATGGCCCTATTATTTCTTTCCCCAGAACTCATCCGCTTCTTTTTCCATCTTCTCAAGCCTTGTATAGTAATCCGGGAATTCATTAAGATGCGCAAGAGCTATTTTCCCTGTCGTCAAAGTATCGTCGCTGGTCACGTTCGTGAATGAATCTCTCAACCCATGTTCCATCTCCACATTGATTCCCATAAGAAATTGTTCGACATCAAATTTGTCCCACTTAATGCCTAGTTGTTCGCCTATGTTTTTTGCTTCTTCCAGACTAAAACGTTTTTTATCTACCATTATTGTTCTCCTATTCTATAAATATTTCTTTTCTGGCTCTTTCATTGTTTTCTGTCTGAATAGTCTACGCCCAATACAAGATCACTACAATCTAAATTATTTGGTGCTATTTTAGCCTTAATTTATTTAAAATTTTACCGCGAAAATAAAGAAACAAAAACCCTTCGCAATGTAATAAAATACTAATTAAGTCACAAAGGGTAATTTAAAGTAAAAATTCGAAAGTATGCATAACAGTTTTATTAGGGGTATTTTGTAGTAAATCAAATGATGTCAATCACTTGCAAGAATATGCTCCTCCCCCAAGCGAACAAGTTTCGAACTTTTTTGAGGGAGAATGAAGAAGTATCTTTAGTTAATTAGAGCACTGACCCCTATTTTAAATCATTAGGAATCAGCCCACCAATATGACGTAGCGGACAAGCGCCCTACTTGCTTAATTCGGTACGTGTCCCAGGAATCCTTTATAAGAAAAGCGCTAATATTTACTTAACAGATCCTGATCTCTCAAATGGATATATAATCTTATATGCCCTTCCGATAATATGCTCATCCCGAACAAATCCCCAATATCGACTATCATAACTAGAAGAACTATTGTCACCCAGAACGTAGTAGTTCCCTTCAGGCACTGTTATCTTCTTGCCTTTCTGACCCTTCCCACCTTTATTGTAGTAATAGGTATTCTTTATTTCAGGTATTTTCACAAGAACATTGTTGATATAAATATCTCCATACTTGATTTCAATGGTTTCGCCACCCCTTGCCACAACTCGCTTGACAAATGCTTTTTTAACATCATTTGGGAAGTTAAAAACAATGACATCTCCAAGTTTAGGTGAAGATTTGCGATATTTTGTTTTATCAACTAAAAAGACATCCCCCTTCTTAATTACAGGTTGCATGGAAACAGTTGGCTCTGGAGGAACAGGCACAATATTTAATTTTGTAATTCTGGCAATAAGAATATTGCCATTAAATAAAAACATAATTACAGGAATAAACATAATGCTTGGAATTTCTTTAAGCGATAAATAACTCTTTAGTGCTTTACGACGAATACATGTTAAATATGCATCTACGATCACATACAACTCAAACACCATAAACATTAAAGCATAAAAAAGAATATAACTATGCACCCGCAGTGTGGGATGAAAAAGATACATTAACAATCCAGTAATTGCGCTCACATGAATCAGGAGAAAAACTGCTCCCTTTTTCCTTTTACCAAGATAAACTTGACCAAGCCCAGTAAATAAAAAAGCAAATATTAAGGTTAGGGAAATAGAGCTAGGATTGATTTTCTTCATAGGAATACTCTTAAGTGTAAGTTCAAATTGTCAATAGCAGCAAAATTAACAAGTCTTTTCTTCTCCATCATTCCTCCGCCAGAATGAAGTTTGTTTTTAATAATAGTTATCATAACCATAACCATACCAGGGGTCAGCGCCCTATCTTCTAGAACTTGTAGTATTTCATGATACACCAACAAAAAAGCCGTTGCAAGTAATTAACTTACAACGGCTTAGGATAAAAACTCCCCTGCGTGGACGAGTTTTGCAACTGGATAGACTTAACCAAATACAAAGAACTCTCAAAATAATTTATTCTTACAATCTAAAAAACCTTCAGATTATGAGCGGCTGTTTTGGTTTTTCTCTTGTTTGCTAATTTTATCTAATGTTATACGGTGGCAGGAGTTAGAGAAAAGTGTCGTTGATGCTGTTATACGGTTTTTGCCCCTGTTGGATCGCATTTTGTTAGCCAGGTATTATCCGAAAGTTTTAACCTTTTTTAACTCGAAGCGGGAACGCGCTTAATGACCCTTTCAACCCAAAGGGCAGTGCTGATAGACACGATGATTGCCATGCTGAAGATATAAACACCTATGCGCGGCGTCACGCTAGCCATCGGTCCCAGCTTGACAGCCACTATAAGGATGGCAACGACAAACACATCCAGCATCGACCATTTGCCAAGGATTCCCAGCCACTCGAGAATCTTGTTGCGTCTTTGTTGCTCCAGTTTAAATTTCCACAGGATCCAAAGAGTGACCAGTTTTGTGATTGGGAAAATTAAGCAGAAGAAAAACAAAAGCGCAGATAAAAAATACTCTCTTTCGTTAAAAAGCCCGAAAATGCCGGTTATCACTGAATATTCATTTTTCCAAAAAACCATTGTCTCAATCTTCATAAGTGGCAGGGAAAGGCCGCATCCCAATAGCAAGGCCGATACGATGATTAAAATCTGGATCTCAACGTGTTTGGAATAAAGCTGTTGGAGTGATTGACGCTGCAAAGTATTCATAGTTATTTTAAAAACCCAAAATTTAAAAATAACATAGGTAAATACAGCGGTGACGGAAGTTGCTGTGATAAGAGCAATAAACACATTTTCTTTATTGCCTGCTAAAATTAAATTATTCATACCTACATTAACAACCAACGCACATACATTGGCAATAATAAACCGAAACACCTCAGACTTTGATTTTCCCTTACGAGCGAAAGTCCAATATTTGTTTAGAAAATAGGCGGCAACTCCACCACACGTAAAAGATATCCCCTTAGCAATTGTGTATGGTAGATAATGAATGAGTAAGGAATACACTCCCATATCAACCCCAACAACGAACATTCCCGTAATCGAAAATTTAAATATTTCTTTAAAATTCATTCGTATTTTTTACTCCCTATTCAGCAAGATTCTTTAAACCCTTCTTCATTCTCTTGGAAATATTCTCCACTATTGTTTGCGGAATACCAAAGACGGCCGATGCCGTAGCGCCAGAAGTATTGGCGATTATTTCTGATTGCGTTTTTAACATACGCATAGCTTTGCGCCAAGGGCTATTTTCCAAGTCCTTTTCCTTGCGATGTATTTTAATGGTTTCTTTGTATAATTTAAGCGCCTTATCCACGCACAGCTCAACAGAATATTCCTGCGCTGTATCCTGAGCATTATTTGATAAAACTCTTTTCTCTTCCTCAGATAATTTGAAAAACCAATCAAGACAGGCGGCAAATTCGCGAATATTATCCTTCTTGATGATCCGTCCATTTTGCTTGTCTTTCACTATCTCTCTGACCCCTGGCGCATCGACAGCCACAACCGGTGTGCCAGACGCCATCGCCTCTGCCAAAACCATACCTTGCGTCTCGCTGTGTGAAGCAAAAACAAACACATCTAGCGCGTCATAGGCACTAACAAGCTGTTTACTTTGCAAGATACCCGCTGTAATCAGACGCTCAGACAATTTACTTTTTTCAAAAATGGATTTTATTTCCTTTAATAATGGCCCACTGCCAACCACAACAAAATAAGCGTTTTTATTTTTCTTTAAAAATGACGCTACTGCTTTTGAAAGAAATAAGACATTTTTTTCCTCAGCCAGTCTACTGATAATACCAACCGCAAAGGCGTCTTTGGGAATATCATAAAATATACGAAATGTTTCGCCGTCGCCTTTTTTAAATTCATCCACATAAATACCCGTCGGCAATACTTCGATCGGCACACTTACACCTCTTTTTTTCAGAAGTTTGGCCACGCTTTCGCTGGGTGCAATCACCTGATCACATAAATCAGCATAACCCTTTGCCAGTTTCACTACAAAAGTTTTCATTGCCTCTGAATCACCCGGCACATAATGGGTATTTTCTTCATATAATGTGTGATTAGTAAAGATAATGGGAATATCCAATTTCGCAGACGCTCTAAGAGCTGTGTCACCAACGAGAAATGGATGATGAGTATGAATAATGTCGGGTTTAAATTTTTTAAGGGCCGTATTCAGCTGAAGAGAAATCGGCAATTCAATCGAAAAATCTGTATGATTGAAATTAGGAATCGAAGGAAGACGGAAAATATCTTTCTCATTTTTTTCAGTGCCCTCAAAACCCGGCGCAACAATTAATACTTTATGACCAAGCTTGCGGAATTCATTGGAAAAAAACTCAATCGATTTTTCCAATCCCCCCACAATGGGTTTATACGTATTTGTCATCATAACAATTTTCATTTTACACTTCCTTTTTAACCCTTTTTTTTTGTTATATATATTTTCAAGCCATACCCAGTAACTATCAATAATATGGCAAGCGCGATTTTCCACCAATAACTCGGATCAGAAAGAACCCCTACCGCTGAATCACCAAAATAAACCAACACTATCATGCCCGGCAAAAGCCCGATGAAAGTGGCAATAATATACTCACCGAATTTAACTCGCGATAACCCAAAAGCCAAATTCTGTAAATCCAACGCAATGTTGGGAATTAAACGCACCAATAAAACACTCGTAAATCCATTCCGGGCAACAGATACATGAATGCCCTCCATTCTCCCGCCGATTAGCCGTTGGGCCCAGTCATGTAAAAAATAACGCGCGGCTAAAAACTGCCAGGCAGCACAAATGAGTTCAGCAGCAACAATATAAATCAACCCCGTCCATCCCCAAACGATCCCGGCAATAATTTTAACCGGCGTTGAAGGAATTAAAATAAATGGGCGTATCTGATAAAACCCAATATAAATGAGCGGCCCCCAAAATCCATGCGCCTCAACAGCTTGCTTCATATCATCTATTTTTAAATGAAACAAATCAACATGACATAAACGTAAAGTTAAAAAAACAATCAAAAATAACGCAACAGCTGCTCCTATTTGCATTAAAATTATTTTTTTATTCTGTTTTACAATCATGAAGGCACTTTCACTTTTTAATCAATACCTAACAGGCATTATGATAAACGAATAACAACCTGCTGCTCATTATCTGGAACCGGAACCGATGCCATCCCCGGGAAACTCACTTCAATGGTCGGTGCATCTTTATGCCAGTCAGCCTGCCATTCAACCAATATCTCATTACCTGTTTTTTTCAATTTCAAAAAAATGATTCCAAAAATAGTCGGCGCAGGACCAAATGACAGCTCTTGATCTGTCTCGGTCCACTCTAATGGCAAGCCGGAACAGAGAATCAATTTCCCTTCACCTTCTTCACGGAGAAAACAGCTTCTCAACATCATGACCCATTCCGCCGCAGCCCATGTATGCTGCCCATCCCCCATACAGCCACCCTTAGTCTGCGGATGAATGGCCTCGGGCCACTGGCCTGTAGGTGATGCAAGCTCGGCAATACTCTTCATCAATTGAAAATATTTTGCATCTCCCGCGCGAAGAAACACTTGTGCCATATGCAGAGTTAAATAGGGATTGATCCCCGAATGACTCATATCATGAAACAAGCCTTTATGCACCAGACAATTCTCATACAGATATTTATTGGTCGCACATAAACGCAAATTGTTTGACTCCCATAACTGCAAAGGGTAACCTGCTGCAAGTGATCCAATCGATGCGCTATCTAATCTTCGATATGGTGAAGACGGCATCGCCAGAGATTTGATTGTGTTTTCAACCTTATTCAAGCTCTCCTCAATGCACTTGGAAAATTGCTTTATTTCCTCTAACAATCGCTTTGTATATTCTTCATCCCCATATTCAGCCAATAAATACGCAGCCGCTTTCATTCCTCCGAGGCTCCAAAAATTATCCCAATAATAATAATTGTTTGGCCCAAAATGCTCAGCGCTAAATCCCGACGGCATTAGCCCCGCATGTAAATCATTGGTATCAGCAGAAAGACGTTTCTTTAAGATCCATTTTATACCTTTAAGAATCATATTTTTCCATTCGGTCTTTGGCTTTTTACCCGTCATCTGACAATATTTCTGGATCAGCCACAACACCTGTCCATTAGAATCCCACTCGCCTTCCTGTGACTCAAAATAACCGTTCATTTTCTGCCGGCGCTCAAATTGATCAATGATATTTTCACTGCGCTTATGAAAACCACAGCACAAAAGAGCATAGGTAATAAAAACAGCATCGCGAAACCAGAAACGTTTATACGTATACGGCCCTGCGTAGACATCCTTGGCAGTATGTATCAAAACGGTCCTAAGCGAAGCATCAAAAAGAAATTGAAAATGGCTGTTGGGAATTTTAACCTGTACGGCATCCTTGAGACAATCAGCCCAATCATTGGCGCTTGTTTTTGAATCTAGCAAAACCGAAGTTTTTTCTCTTAAAGGTATCTCGACAGTGATTTCTCTTTTACCATTCTCTCCAATTTGAAACATGGCTGCAGCACTACCCATTTCAAGGGGACATTGCACATATTGTTTACTGTCTTGTGGTGTGTAAAGTTTATGATACACATCCCCCTGATGAAAATTAGAGAAACAATACGTATCCGGCATAATACTAAAATACACCAATTGTTTTTTATCAACTTGCCAGCCAGGCTTGTCTTTTAATAATGCAATATCAGTAACAAGGCTAACCCCTTCGGGATTACACGGTCTGAGCGAAACGACAAGACTACTGTCATCTAGACCCTCTGCTGCAAGAGATATCCGGCAAACAGGAATATTATTTATCTTAATCATTTCAACTCTAGAGGTGAGATGTATATCTCCAGCAGATGATTCCGTTAAAATACTATTATTGTTAATCAAATCCAGATGCTGTCTCACATCCTTGGCCCGTGAAGGAATTAAATCATTGCCATTCTTATTCGTAACCCAGGCATCAATCGACCATCCATCGCCAAATGGTGTCACTAGTCCGCAGGGATCAACCAAAGGTGTTTCTTCAACATCCGGCAATCCAGCCACCGTCCAATTACGATGAGTTAAATTAATATGGGTTAAGGAAAATGATCGTGGAATAAACGAAACTTCGCGCGGATCAAACTGTTTATTGATCCAAACAGGCCAAACCCAATCCAGATTATGTTGAATTACCTGCGCATTAAGTAGACCACGCGCGTGCAAAATCGCTGTCGCTCTCAATAATTCCGTAGGTGCCAGCACTTCAGACGGTTGGCCAAAACGGCTTACCTGCGCAAACAAACTGATAGGATCTAAAAAACCATGCCGCCGTGCCGCTTGTTTAACAATATATTTCCATATAAACCGACTAATCATACACTTCCTTTATAAAGAGAATCCGTTTCCATCTATAACAATGGTGAAATAAGCCTTGCTAGTGAGTTTCTTAGTTTTACAGTTACAGATAAATTATTCATATCACTTAAAGTCAATTCCTTAGAATTTTCCAAATCGATTTTAAATTGATCATCAATGACTTTAGTAACCTCATCACTGTAAATGACAGCATTTATTTCATAGTTAAGCCTGAAACTGCGGATATCTAAATTAGCGGTACCAACTGAACAGTTTTTACCGTCGCATGAAAATATCTTGGAATGAAAGAATCCCGCCTTGTAATGATGTATTTTTACCCCTGCTTTAAGCAAATCCTCAAAATAAGAAAAAGCCGCCCAATACGCCAGAGGCAGGTCGGGAATACCGGTTAAAATTAAAACGACATCAACCCCTTTCATCGCCGCAATTTTAAGCGCCATGACAATACTTGGGTCAGGAATAAAGTACGGCGAACAAATATAAATATTTTTACGCGCCATCGTTATCAAAGAAAAATATGAATGCAGGATCGATGGCCACTGTGTGTCAAACCCGGATGTCGGAAGTTGTATAGGTGTTTTAATTTTAAACGCATCCTTGCTTAAAATAAGCGGGTAACATTTTTCAGTCAAAATTTCATCATTGTTTGTTGTGTTGTACCAATCAATCGCGAAAACTGCCTGTAGGATACAGACGGCCTCACCCGTTATTTTAATATGTGTATCCCGCCATGAATCATACTTTTTACCCCCATCAATATATTCCTGACCGACATTCATGCCCCCCGTATAACCGTTTTCACCATCTATAACTGCAATCTTACGGTGATTGCGATAATTAAACGTGTGTGTTTTAAACGGTGCCAAATAATTAAAGAACGGAAATATTTCTATATTTTCTTTACGCAGTTCGCGAATATATTTTTTCTTTAAAGTAAAAAAACAGCCGGAGAAATCATAAAGAATCCTCACTTCCACGCCTTCCCGCGCTTTGGCAATCAGGATTTCTTTTAACTCCTGCCCTAAAGGATCATTGGAATACCATATAAAATACTGCAGATGAATAAACTTCTTTGCCGATCGCAGGTCTTCCTTCAAAGCATCAAACTTATCCTTACCATTATGAAAAATCTGAACTTCATTATCTGTTGTTAGTAAAGAGTGTGAGTTGTTATAAAGAAGTGTAATTAGATCTTTTTCGGCGTAAGAGAGCCCTTTAATATGCTCTGCCTTTTGATCCTGCACATATCTGAGAGGCTCAAAAATATTCACCAAATTTTTAGCAATAAATTGCGGTAGCTTGCTCTTGTGATCATAGGCCTTTTTCCAATTGCGTCCGAAAAACAGATAAAGAACAAAACCAAAGCCAGGCATGATCACAAAAATAAAGATCCAGGCAAAGGTTTCGGCAGGGTCACGATTATCTAGCAGAAGGAAAATAACCGTGCCAACCAGGTAGATATGAAAGATAACTAATAGAATTGCCATTAACATAGTTTATAAATTAAAATCCGCAATCAGCGGTAAATGATCTGAGGCTATTCTTGTTAAAGGAGTATTTGGAATATTGACCGATTCAACACAAAGATTACCGTTATAGAATATATGGTCCACCTCAAAAAGTGGCAGAGGGCTAAATAATGTTTTTCTAGAACTTTTTTGAGGCATAGAAGATTTAACTTCATCAAATGATGCTTTAAGTAATTGATGTCCTCGGGCACGCGGGCCCTCATTGAAATCACCGCAGAAAATAGTTGGAACTTTATGCGAATCCATATTCAACCATTCCTGACCCAAAATGCTTTTAACTTGTTCAAACCTCTCTTTAACCCGCAAACTAAGATGAGTATTAACAAAATATATTTCTCTGCCGCTAATTGTTACTGAAGTCCATATGGCGTGGCGGGGTTCAAAAAAATGTTTTAAAAAAGGAATATAACTCCCCCCTGGAATAGACTTTTTCGGATAACTTGGTAAGGACACAGATTTTTTGATTTCAAAAGGATACCGACTTAAAATAGCAATACCATAATGTTCTCCCTCGACAGCGATCGCACTCTGAAAATGGCATTGCATACGAAGATGCTGCGCGATCAAATGAGGCTGATCCATCCGCTTACTCCATCTTCGATTAACATCTAATTCCTGTAACGCAACTAAATCAGGATTGAACTGTTCAATAACGCGGGCAATCCTTTCAGGAAGCACTCTTCCGTCTAATCCACGGCAGCTATGAACGTTATAAGTCATCACTCTTATTTTCGTGATCGGTTTTGTTTTCATATGACTACAATTTTCTACTCCTTACTCCCATAAAGACTAGGTCTTGCCCCTTCTCTTATATGTTGATTCACCCTTATTCATTTCAATACGTACACGCGGCAAACATTCAGTAAATTTATTTTGTAAAAATTCAAGAAGTTTTTCCCTAACCTCACAGCGTAAATTCCACGCCGCAGGAGAGTCTGCAGCGCTCATCAAAGCGCGCAATTCAATGACTTGTTCCTTTGCATCGGTAACCTGTAAAACATTAACCTTCTTATCCCAATACTGGCTATTCGTAAGTATCCGTGTCAACTCAGCACGCACTTCTTTCACAGGAATAGTGTAATCAGTATAAATAAATACACTCCCCAAAATATCTGCTGAAGTACGTGTCCAATTCTGGAACGGTTTTTCAAGAAAATATGATATGGGGACTACCAAGCGCCTTAGATCCCAGATACGCACCACTACGAAAGTAAAAGTAATTTCCTCGATCCAGCCCCATTCATTCTCAATAATGACCACATCATCCAAGCGGATTGGTTGAGCGATGGCTATCTGAATACCTGCAATGAAATTACCCAGTGTTTTCTGTGCAGCAAAACCAATAACTATACCCATTATTCCTGCCGAAGCCAATAGGCTTACCCCAATTTGCCTGACTTCTGCAAAACTCATCAAAACAAAAGAAACAGTTAACAAAACGAGAACCACGCCGATGATGTTTGCGATTAAACGTATTTGTGTATGCATGCTGCGGGCATGCACATTATCCCGGGTATTAATATCATAACGGTTCAAAAGCGCATCGCGAATAATGCAAACAATCTTTACGATAACCCAACCAAGCAACGCAATAAAAAGGATGTGAAGCAACTGTCTAATAAAGCCACCCACCTTTTCCGGTAACCGCAAGAAAGGAATAACCACCGAAACACACAAAACTGGTATCAAAAATCGCAACGGTTTCTTAAGAAGTTCTAAATTGACTTTACGCCATTTTAAGGGAAGTGTATCCCGACGCTTAATTAAAAAACCTACAAGAAAAGACAGTAGCCACCCGATAACAAAGCTAGAAGCTATTAAAACACCAGAAAAAAGATAATCACTCATAATTTAAACCTTTCTTTACCAACTTTCCCCATCGAAACTACTCAAACCCAAAATATTATCATATTCATATATGTTTTTTAACTATTGCCAAGATGGTGATACTCTTAACAACAAACGCTTGTTGCGTTTGAGTCTTATCCATTCCTTAAAAATAGCATAAACCACCAAGAGCATTATGACAGTTCTGATGCCTCACAAACGCGAGGCCAAATAAGAACCATTACATTTTTTTTACATATGAAACAAGCGCTAAAAAGCCTGTGCCAATTATCCATGCGATACCGATGACTATTACCGCAACCATCCATGGCTTTAAAAATCCAGGGCTTGATTCCAATGAATTATTTTTATCTTTCATGTTCTCTCTCCTCAACCCAGAAACCTTCGCCAGAATAGCATCTCAATAACGTTTTTCCGGTGAAATTTTCTATTAACTATTTCTTATCATTATTTAATATAAAAGGTTCCTTAACAATACCTTTGACCCCATCAATAGTCCCGGTTGCCGCACTTTTGACCTTATCTCCTTTTAAGTTCAGTGTAGACCCGCAACCTATTTATCTTTCACTGACAGTAACTCTGCTCTATTATCTGTAAGACGAATTATTTTATATTTAATATAAGGTATCATACTTGAATGCACACTGAAGTTTCTTAATCCAATATCCAAGAATGATTTTGTAAATTTAAGATTGCCTGCTAATTCTCCACAAATACTGCATTCTTTACCCGCCTCTTTAGTTTTTCGAATAACGTCCTTGAGGGCGTTAACAACAAGAAGATTCCCAGCCTTATAATACTCGGAAACTTCTATTTTTTCTCTGCCCGCGGCCATGATATATTGCACCAGATCATTGGTCCCAATACTTAAAAAATCAGAATGCTCAAGCAGCTCATCAATAGACATAAGTGCCGCCGGGGTTTCGATCATAGCTCCCAGAAAAAGGCCTTCGTTAAAAGGTATTTTCTCTTTACGCAACTTATCCTTTTCCTGCGAAAAATACCTCCGGACTTCTATCATATCTTTCGGGAGAGTAACCATCGGGACAGAAACCTTCACGTTAAATTTTGCGCTCAATCTTAGAAAAACCCGTAGTTGTATCTCTAATAAGCTGGGATATTTTAAAAGCAGCCTTATGCCGTTTAAACCTAAAGCTGCATCTTTAATTTCCACAATATCCAGAAAGGGCAGTGTTTTATCTCCACCAATATCTAAGAGCCGAAGATTAACCTCTTGATCGCCCACACAATTCAAAGCCGCAACTAATTGTAAATAAAGATTTTCTTCAGCAGGAAAATTTTGGCTATTCATATAAAGCGGTTCTGTGCGATAAAGACCAATATCATCCGCACCACAATCTATCGCCATTTTGATATCACTTAAAGAAGATACATTCGCACTTACTTTAATTAACTCTCCATTAGTTTTTAAATTGATATTTTCAATGCGTTTTAAAACTTTGAGCCTTTTACTTAATCTCTTTTGAATTAATAACGGATAAGATTCCAACTCAGCCTGAGTTGGATTAACAATAATTAATCCCTTATCACCATCGACAATGACTCTTGCTCCCCGAGAGAGTGAATCAATTGGGACATTTATTTTTGAAACAAAAGGAATATCCAATGCCTTTGCAAGAATCGCGGAATGCGAATTTTGCGTTCCTTCAACCGTAACGATGGCCTTTACATTTTTTATATTAAATGAGGCGGTGTCCGAAGGAAGCAGTCTATGCGCAAAAATTACAGAATCTTTAGAGCGATCCAAAACACTATGTTGGTTCACACTTCCTACTAGAGCTCGAAGAAGACGCCTACCGACATCAATAACATCATTTGCCCTCTCCGGAATGGCTGATATATCTTGACCCTTTATCTTTTTTTCCCACTTTCCAAATACCTCCTGGACAATTTGTTCAACATTAAGCCTCTTATTCTTTAAACCATTTTTAATATCCTTAAGCAATTCTTCGTCTTTTAAAATCAGTTGATGAGCACCAAAAATCTCCGCATGTTCTGTATCGATCTCATTAGCCACTTTTGACTTTAATTTTTCTAAGTCCCTATGAACCTTGTCAATCGCTCTTTGTAGTCTTTCAAGCTCTTCTTCAACTTGTTTTTTAGTTAATTTTTTTTTCTCAATTTCACGCGTTAAAATGTCCTGATAATAAAACACTCGTCCTACGGCAAAACCCCCAACAATGGGCTCACCATGAATAACCATTCGCTTCGGAAGTGATTTTATTTTTTTCAATTTAGAAATCATAGACTCCTTTAAATATCAAACAGATATTGCTTTTTAATTTAAGTTCATACATCATGTCGGGTTCGTTTTTCGTCATACATCCGAGTATCAGCTTGCTCCATAAGATCCTCAATACTCTTCGACTCACCCGGATTATTGGCTGCAATGCCAACACTTAATTTAAGCCCACATTTTGGTTTAAAATTACGTTCTGCTTCTTGTAATTTCTTATTTAATCGATTACGAAGAATATGAGTATTTTCTTCTTTAGATTCGAGAAACAGTATGGCAAACTCGTCCCCTCCAACTCTGCCAATAACATCAGAACCGCGGAATGTGACTGTAAGCACTTTTGCAATACTGACAATAGCTTTGTCCCCTCCTTCATGCCCCAAATGATCATTGATCCATTTCATGTTATCAATATCTGCGTAAACAAGCAAAAGTGCTTTTTTTGATCGAATAGCTACTTTCAAAAGATGGTTTGCGTATAGAATAAAGCCTCTTCTGTTATATAATCCCGTAAGCACATCAAGGAGGGAAAGTTCTCGTTGGATTTCTTCTGCGCTTTCTAACCTTTTACATTGAGAACGCATTGGCTTATAAACAAAATAATATAATATTGGCAATAGAATAGTCAATAGGATCAAGGCATTGATAATTGGAATATCAAATTTAGCTAAAACCGGGATGCCAATGAAAAAATATTTAATGCAAAATTCAGATATTAATATAGAAAATATGAGTATGAGAATAGCCTTAAGAGGTGAATGATATTTTTGAAAAATATTTATTTTAGGTTTTTCTAACATAACCTTTGTCTTTTTTTGAATTCCAATATCGCTTATCCTCACTGCTTTCTTTCAGTGTAGGCCAAATCAAAAAAGAGTCAATTGTACCTGGGTACAACTCTTACAGGCAAATTGGAATATTGAGTGGGGAGAAAAGGATTAAAAATTTATGTTACTTGGAAGAGATGAGCCCGGCTTTTTGGGCGAAATGGATAAGTTCCGTTACGGTTTTGGCTTGCATTTTCTGCATGACCCGGCTACGGTGGACCTTGATCGTTTGCAGGGCAGTCCCCCGTTTGAAGGCAATCTGCTTACTCA
>JAHJCZ010000164.1 GCA_018812705.1 Candidatus Omnitrophota bacterium | reverse complement strand
ATCAGCTTAATGCTATGTTGGAAAGTATTGGATGCTTAGATAAGTTTATGTTGTTTTCGTTAGTCTATAAAGATTTATCATGCACTTATAATCCGCTCTATACAGGAAAGATTGATCCTCAGATTGTTATTGATGCATTCTTTAATAATTTTGAGGACGATAATTCATTCTTCAGGGAAATGTCAAAGACGCTATTCAGTAATGCATTTTATATTCTTCATTCACTGAATAAGCCTTTTACGCCGATGGATGTTTATTGTTATTTAAACAATGAAGCTTGTCGATGTGAGACAAATAACAAGATTAAACAGGGCAATGATCAAGGCACGTTGCATTTAAAGATGCTTAATCAGGTCATGTCAGATTTAACAGATCAGTATCGAGGATGGAAACATGTTATTGCAGGGTTTAACAATTATCTGTTAAATCATAGCGACGCATTATTAAATGAAGATGACAGTGACATTATTTTAACTGATGCGATTTTACAAAGAAAGATTATCTATTTTCAGCTTCCCACAAATGCCTTTCCAATTCAGGCAGTCAGTATTGCAAAAATGATTCAAGCAAATTTGCGTTATATCTCATCCTTAATTCAAACAGGGCAGATGCCCAAAGATATTTTAGTAAGTGTCATTATTGACGAGTATTCATCATTCGCAGAAGAATCATTTGTTGAAGTGCTAAACAAAGCCAGAAGCAGCGGTATGATGGTGACATTAGCGCATCAAAGTTTAAGCGATTTAAAATGTATATCTGAAACATTCATGAAACGTATTGATGAAAACACATTAAACAAAATATATTTCAAACAGACCGACCCTGAACTATGCGAACTGATTGCCAAAAGTATGGGAACCTACAGAAAAGTTGAGAAGACCTATAAAATGGCAGGCGGCAAATACGGCAATCAAATGCATCTAGGTGATACATCAAATAAGATCGTCAATGAATTTCATTTCGTTCCAGATAAAATTAAGAATTTATACAAAGTAGGTCAGGGATATTTTATAAGCCGAACAGACAATTCACATAAATGCGTAAACTTCGGAAGATTTGAAAATATCATAAGCAAACCATATGAGAAGAAAAGTAAAAATGAAAAGAGGAAAGGGTTGAGGTTGTTTGAGAAATATTATTTAACAAATGATCAGGTGGTTAATGCGGAGTCAGAAGATATCAAAACAAAAAAGGGATTATTTGGAGCTGATGAATAGGAAAAGGTCAGGAATAAATGGATACCAAACCAAAAAAAAGACGCAAAAGTGGTATAGATTGGGACAATATAAAGGTAACTTTTGTCTCAGCTTCAAGCGTTGGAAATAATCCATTAAATCCTGCCTGTGAATTATCGCCCGAAGAAAGAGAAAAAAGAATAATTTCTATAGCCGTTGGAATTTTAAACAATGATGTAGAACGTATGGTATAATAAGTTTTCTTATTTTATTAAAATTCATCAATAATAAAAAGAAAGGGGAATCAGCATGAATAATATTGCTTATTATAAAACTCTATCCCCTGAAGAACGTCTTGAACGTGTTTGTGAAATCCTTGTCAGAGGCATGTATGTTTTAGCTCAAAAGAAAGGCTGGATTGAAAAACCAAAATTTCAATTAGCTGAATATCCTCCAAAGCCAAGAAAAAAACTCAACTGGAAAGAATCCCTCCAAGAAGATTTAAAAAATTATAGAAATGGAAGAGAAGTGATAGAAGAAGAGAAAATATATTCAGTCTCTCAAACTGCCGAAATTCTTAATCTCAGCAAGAAGACTGTTTTTCGATGGATTAAGGGAGGGAAGATCAAAGCAGTTAAGCAATTAAACGGATATTACAAAATTTCACAAAGGGAAATAGGCCTTTTAATGGCAAAAAGTGGTATTTAATGCCATTTATGCGGGAAAATGTTAGTAGAAAGGGACATGGGCTTATTGACATATATTAAATATAGTTAAGATAAAGATTTTTAAGAATGGGGATTTTAAAAACTGTTGTTATTTATTGCTGAACTGTTATAATATGTAACAAGCTGAACTAATATGCTAAGGTGAATTACCTAT
>JAHJCZ010000163.1 GCA_018812705.1 Candidatus Omnitrophota bacterium | reverse complement strand
AATATTATCATGTCATTGTTCCTAAGTCAAACATAAAAAGCAGGAATTTCTTGTTATTTGTGCCAGTTATTTTACTGTAACCATATGGTATTAAACAACATATAAAACATACGAATATGAAGACAATATTGCGATCATTCAGGACCACCAATGCGAACGGGTCAGAAAACTACATGCTTTCTTTCAGGTCAATAAGCTTCTTTTTCAATCCTTCGACTATATTGTCCGTCGATAGATCAGTTATTATTTCTTCAGCTGCCAGATCAGATGGCAGGCATGGTTCTGCAAACTTTACTCGTATCCTGCTCAATCTAGGGAACATTTTTAATCTTGGCCACGCCTTAAAAGACCCGTCGATTATCACAGGAATGACCGGGACATTCGCCTCTTTTATCAGTATTCCTATCCCTCTTCTTATCCCGCCAATGCCTCCATCGATCGATCTTTCGCCTTGCGGAAAGATGCAAACTGTTCTGGAATTCCTCAAAACATAAGAACAGCATCTGAGCGCATTGACCATATTATATGTGAACTCTATCGGAATAAGCCTCATTCCCTTACTAAAATATCTCAAAGGAAAACGATCAAAATATTTGCTATCTCCAAGAAAAAAAGTCTTCAACAGGACTTTGAACGGAAGCGCGCTTGCAATGATCGGTCCGTCTAAAAATGATGCATGGTTAGGACATATCAAATATGGCCCCTCTTTAATGTTTTCTTTTCCTTCAACGCTCATAAGAAAAAATACTTTAAATATTATCTTCAACAACAAGAACAAAAGAAAGCTGAACACCCTGACGATGATCCCCACGCTCTGCACATTTATCTTTTTAAGCAAAGCTTCAGGAGGATCCACTCTCAAGATCTCGCTCCACGAAACTTCTTACTCAATATCCCCGGAAATATCACTATCAGGAGTGCGATACTTGTCCAGCTTTTCAAGAAGCTCTCCTACTGTGCTGGACATAAAGAACTCCATCGCCTGGTCTTCATTAAGCTCTATCTTAAGATTGGTCTGTATCGTCATGAAGACTTCCATCCTGCCCAATGAATCCAGCCCAAGATCGATCTCCAAATGATCTTTAGGACCGACCTCTCTTCCAACCATCTGTGAAAGTATCTTAAGCGCGCCCTTTGAAACCGTCGAGAGGCAAACCGGGTCAACATTTTCAATATCAACAGCCTTGACCTGGCTTTTTAGGACTTTATATAGATCTGCCAGCTTATAACGTATGATCTTACCCAAGCGCGTCCTGGCAAGCGGCTCTTTACTTATCTCAAAACCTTTAAGCCTTTTATATGTCGGCAGCTCGGCAGAGATATTCTCGAATTCCCACTTTAATTTCTTTCTGACATTTGTTTCTTTTTTCCTCCTGAAATAATCCTCATCAATAACAACGACCGCTGCCAGATAAGTTGAGCCCACTGCCATACCCGAGGCATTTGCAAAAACAGCGATCTCTTTTACATAAGGCGACTTGCTATACCAGCTTTCAATTTCTTCAGGATCAATATTTTCGCCATTGCTCAGAACTATCCCCTCGCTCTTTCTGCCGCTCAACTTTAAGATGCCTTCGCTATCAATAAACCCGCGATCCCCCGTATAGAACCAGCCATCGCGTATCACTTTTTCAGTTTCATCTTTTAGCTTGTAATATCCCGTCATTAAATTTGGGCCCCTAACAACAACCTCGCCTATTCCGTCTTCTTTGGCATCGCATATCTTGATCTCAACTCCCGGCAAAGGGCGCCCGACACTTCCAAATCTCATATGCCCCGGAGTTGAAAGCGTAACAACAGGTGATGTCTCTGTCAAACCATATCCCTCGAGCAAACAAAATCCCCAGCTACAAAAATCTTTGGCAACTACCGGATCCAGCCTGGCTCCTCCTGAGACCATGAACCTAAGGCTATTGCCGAACCTTTTATGTAAAGCCGAATACAGGCCTTTTAGGGCATTTACCTTTAAGGTGTCACGCAAAAAAGAAAATGCACCTCCGACCCCTCGAAGAACAGCCTTTTCAAAGCCGGATCTTGACTGTATCTTTTCCTTTATAGTGGCGTGCATCAAAGAAAATATCTGAGGAACACCTATAAAGATAGTGGTGTTTGTTTTCTTCATGCAATCCAAAATATCCAAAGACAGCAAGCTCTTAGGATAAGAGATCGAACCCCCTAAGTATAGCGGAAGCAAAAGCGTGCTTGTAAATGCATACGTGTGATGCAAAGGAAGAACTGACAATACAATATCTTTTTCATCTGCAATGCCTAGCTGACCAATAGCCTCAACGTTCGAAAGCAAATTCTTATGAGTGAGCATGACCGCCTTGGGGACACCCGTCGTTCCTGAAGTATAAAAAAGCGCGGCCAGGTCATCCTCATCCAAAACCCCGGCAGCGTCCTCTATTTCATCTTTATAAGCCGATAATTTTCTGGTAAAACTTTTATTGTCTGCGACAATACAAAATTTAGCGCCGGCTTTTTCAGCCAATTTATATAAAGAATCCTGTGTAATAACTATCTTTGCCCCGCAATGGGATATGAGCTTTTTTATTTGCGCGGGAGGATACTGGACGTCTAAGGGAACGGCAACCGCGCCTAAATACATTGCGGACAGGAACGACCATACAAACTCGGGCCTGTTCTCCATAATGATGACGACCCTGTCGCCTTTTTTAACGCCGTTTTCTTTTAAATAGTTGCCAAGGGAAACTGCATTTGAACGGACATCACGATAAAGAACCGATAAATATTCATCGTTCTTTTTATAAAGCAAAGCAGGTTTTTGAGGATAAGCTTTTGCCTTTTGGACAAATCTTTTATATATATTAAACTTGTCTTTACCCATAAAAAGGTGTGGTTATTGTTTTAAGAACATGAACTCTTGAAGAATTCACTGGCGGAACATGCATCTGAAAAATCATAATCAGAATAGCATTCCTGAACATAGCGCAATTTTTCTTCCGAAAAACCTTTAAAAATATCTGTTTTTAAATTAAAAAAATAAAGCATGTCTTCTACTTTAAATTTGAATTTATTAATGAACCTGGACTGCTCGCTCTTTTCTGTAAAGAACATCTTGTAAATGCTTGAGCTAGTTCCTTCCTGGCTCTTCTTTTCTACCGCGTGCACGTCCAAAGACTTGCCAATCGCCGGCGCGCCGTTGACCTTATCATAATATTTTAATTCGCCTATATCTTCAAAATAAAGATAATTATACATAGTCGCGTGTTTAGGGTTAACAGCAATGCATATATTATCTGCTTTTAAAATATCTTTTACATAGTTAAAGAGGTGCTTGAATAAATAAAAGACCAGGAACATCTTTTTTGCATTCAGCATAACTGACACTTCCTCGCCAAACAGGTCATGGCTGTGAGCGAGCATTGATATCTCACAAACCTTTTTTCCTTTTGCGCGCAATTCATCGACCTCTTCTTTATAAAGATCATCCATCGGAAGGCCAATTGGAGAATCCGGAATGATCGTTGCAGTAGCGACGACCTTATCCTCAAGCATCGCAACGAAAGTAGTCGTTTCGGGTAAAATATTATGAAGAAAGAACCTCATCCCCGAAGGGTGGCCGTCAATGTATCCCTGCCTGATATATTCCTGATAAACCAGCTCAAAAGATCTTTCAAGTTCAGCCCTGGACCTGGCTACCCGATAATCAAAGCCATCCAGAAATACCTTCATTTTTTCAAACATTTCACCAGTCATAATAAACCTTAGCTGCTATTCCTCTCTTAATTTTCCACGTTCATCAAGGTACTCGTCAATTATGCTATCCGTGATATACGTAACGAACCTTTGATATTCTTTTATGTCCTTCTCCTTGATAAAAACTCCATATAAAAATCCAAGGCCTTTTTCCATATTGGCCAAACAATTCTTTTGTCTAGCCCATATTACCTCGCCATCAAAATCAATAGGCTTGAGATCATCTTCAATAAATAATCTTATATTAAGCTTTTTGCCCTTTGGTATATCTTTATCACAATGAAACATAAGCCCGTTTCCGCTGGCATTATCAAGCAGAACAGGTCCGATCCATTCAGTAATATCTTTCGTAAGCCCTTCAGAATAATAAACTTTTATAGGTAAACGAAGGCGCTCGCAAAGCCTTTTATCCGAACTGATCATCTCTTTTATTATTTCGAATTTTGATTT
>JAHJCZ010000014.1 GCA_018812705.1 Candidatus Omnitrophota bacterium | reverse complement strand
TTTTCCTTTTACATTAATAAAACAGATTTCCCTTGGTTTTCTTTACCAGTAAGGATGATAGCTATTCTTTTGGGTGGCGCTGTGTTTTCTGGCATTTTCTTATTACTCTACGCTCATCCTGTGCTAAAAAAATTGTTTGATAATATTGCCCTTACATTTAAAATCAAGCTGTTTGTTAAAATTTGTACGGCCACATTCTTGATCTTTAACGGTTTTATGCTCAGTTCTACTTTTATTCTTTGGGTTATTTTCTTTCATGTTTTTAAGAATGCTCCTGATGTCGGCCTTGCTTATTCAGCAGGAGGAAAGTTGCTTGGTGTCTATGGGACCTTTAGTGCGATTTGCACTGCTCTCATCATTCCTAAAATTGTTGGGCTCTCAAAAAAACTAGGAAAACGAAACGCCTTCTATATCACCATTCCTCTCTCCATCCTTGGTTACTCTATGAAATGGATCGCATACAAGCAAGTCCATCCGGCAAATAGTGAACTCTGGCAAATGCTCAGCGGCACTGGTTTTATTAACTTTGTGAAAACTTGTGGGTTCATTGCCCAGTCTCACTATTTACTATTAGCCTGTGCACCGTTTATTGTCTTTGGGTTAGGATCAATTTTTACCATCCTTCTCTCAATGCTCGCAGATATATGTGACATTGATGAGCTTGAAACAGGCGAGCGTCGCGAAGGTATGTTCAGCGCGGTCTACTGGTGGATGGTTAAGATGGGTTTAGCCCTTGCAGGACTTCTCGGTGGGGCCATGCTCGCTTGGACAGGATTTGACCAGGGAAAAGGCATCGGCCAATCCTTAGATACTTTATTTTGGATGAGAATTTTTGATGTAAGCATTCCAATTGTTGCATCTATAATTGCAATCTTTGTTATTGTTACGATAAAGTTTACTGAACAAGACGCTCATGATGTTCGTGCAAAATTAGAAGCGAGACGCGGAAAAGCTTAAGATAAACATAGATTCTGTTTATGAGGTAAGCTTGAAAAAAGACATGACAAAACAACCTGAAAATAAAAACATAAATTCAAAGCCGGTCATTATTTTTCCATACCGAGGGTATGAGAATAATGAACAGTGTGAATGGTATTTTTGGTGGACAGTTGAGAGGTGTAAGAAAATTGATCCCAAGCCTATCGTTATGTTGCCTAAAGATACTGTTATACGGCAGAATGCAGTTTCTTTTATGAACGATGAACGATTCAATACTCTTGAGGTTGTTCAAACCTGGTCTGTTGACACATGCCAGACCTGGCTTGCCGGCTGGGGTCATGTGCTTGATAATTATCCTGAAGCTGAGAGAATTGTACTGATACCAGGCGATCTTGATTATGTTAATGAGGCTGTGGACTTCTATGACAATCTAGGAAGCTTTATTGAAACAACAAGTTCAGATATTGCAATAGGAGATTTTGGGACAGGAGACAAGTACAGCGCAAAAAGCCTGGTAGATACTTATGGTTCATATTCACTTCTGGCGAACTGGTTCCCTGAGATCTCACAAAGCATAAGGTCCTTGCCTCTTCATAGACCCAGGTCTGAGTTTCTTAATATCAAAACATCTGTTTTGCGCGAGCTTTTAATAAATAACAGGAATTTTGCTTATGAACAGACCCTGAACTTTCTCATCAAGTGCTGGAATTATGACGAAGCAACCTGGAAATATAATATATCGATATCTCCCTTGGGAAGCTTGTCTGACAATAAGTCTTTCAGGGATTACAGGTCATGTATTGACCAGATCGAAAGAATTGAAAGAATGCTTTCTTTATTATGGCGAGAGATCAAGGAGCCAAAAAAGAAGGACAGCATAAGCGATAAAGAGTTCGCTGATCAATATACAGTGTTCTTTAATGAATATGACAACCTCCGCACAAAATCAAAAGGTATTATGGAAACTGCCAGAACGACCATAAGAGCCCTACTTGGTGTATAAACAAGAGATAAACTTTTTCAAAGCTTGATTGTACCGCGGTGTTGCACAGAAGCTTTATTCCCCAATAATTTTTATAAGAACCCTCTTTTTTCTTCCGCCATCAAATTCACCATAAAATATCTGCTCCCACGGACCAAAATCTAAATTCCCATCTGTTACTGCGCATGTTACTTCTCGTCCCATAACCTGTCTCTTTAAATGAGCATCACCATTATCCTCAAAACCATTATGCCGATATCGAGATGTCGGTTCATGCGGGGCAAGTTTTTCTAGCCAATCATCATAATCCTTTATCAGTCCCTGCTCATCATCATTTATATACACGCTTGCAGTTATATGCATCGCATTTACAAGACAAAGCCCCTCCTTTATCCCGCTTTGATCTATTGCCTTTTGAACAACCCGAGTAATATTTATATATTCTCTTCTGCCTTTTGTATTGAACCAAAGTTCTTCACGATACGATTTCATTTTAACCTCCCCTATATGCCAATATCTATAGGCTCATGATGTTGGCCTATCTCATTAATCATCTTTTTTAAAGAAACTAATTCTTCTTTCTCCACAGGAAAGTTTTCAGCTTTCTCTAGAACTTTATATGCATCTGCTGTTTTCCCCTGGCTCATATATATCTGTATCAAATAACCGCACGAAGCATATGCCGGAGTTACCTCGACAGCCTTTCTTAAGAAAACGCGCGCCTTATCATAGTCCTTATTTAAAAAATACATCCTTCCTAAACCAACCAGCGGCGCAACATACTCGTCATTATTGCTCATTGCTGCAAGAAAATATCTTTGCGCCTCGTCAAAATTATCAAGAGAGCTCATCGCAAGCATATAAAAATCTTTCGGATCTGTTGACCCGAGAGAAACTGCTTTTTGAAAAGCCTGCCTGGCCTCGACATACCGTCCTGACTTAAAATTAAATTCTCCTAATATAGAATACCCGATCAAATTATCAGGATGATCTTTTATAAGAGAATCGGCTATTGAGTAGTTACTCCTCCAGGTTCCGCACATACTTAAAGTCATGATAAAGCAGATACAAACAACAAATACCTTGATCATTATTCCGGCACTAGCCACGCGCTTTATTTTTCTTATCTTGAAACATAATTTATTCAATAATATTGCAATAGCGATAAAGATACCTACGGAAGGCAAATATAAAAACCTGTGCGCCATTGGATTGGCAATTGGAATAATGTTTGATACAGGTATCAGGCAGATCAAAAAGAACAATACCGCGAAGGATGTTTCTTTATTAGATCTATTCATCTTAATAATTGCAATAATAAGTCCTAACAAGATCGCAACTCCGACTAAACCCTTGAGCACAAAGTACTGATCAACATTCGGCGCATATAAAGGCGGCAACATCTTAACCAAGAATGGCAATACAATATCTTTCATGTAAAGGGCAAATATCCAAAATATCACCGATACGTGTGACAGCAAACTGCCTCCGATCAATTTTGCATCACTTAAAGTTGTGTTAGGAAAAACTTTTAAATAAATGAACAAATAAAAACATGCTACAGCTATGTACCCATAATAAATTGGGCTTAACATTCTCTTTATAATGCCAACTTTCTTGCCATCAAAGTAACAATCATAAACGAAAAGAATACCCGGAAGAACAATAGCCGCCTCCTTTGTGAACAATGCAAGAAAATAACAGATCAATGAAAGGAATAATTGAGATAACTTTTTTGCCCCATGACAAAAACACCCAGGGGTTTTTCTATATTTCAGAAAAAAACACATCGATGAAAGGACAAAAAAGCTAGATAAAACATCTGCCCGATAACCAATGCTTGCTACTGCTTCAACTTTTGTGGGATGCAGGCAAAATAGAAGTGAAGATAAGAACGCAATATTCTTATCACTAATAAGCAACAGAGCTAAAAAGAAAACGAGAATAACATTAAGTATATGTAATAGAACATTAGTTAAATGATAACCATATGGATTAAGCTGCCATATTGAATAATCCAAGAAGAAAGTCGATGAAAGAACTGGCCTATAAGCCACGGATCCGGATCCCAAATTTGATTTTGGGTGCAAATACAATTCATCGCTTTTTGTCAGGTAATCCTTTGTAAAAAGTGAAGGAATATTGCCGGCATCTTTATAAAAAGTATTGCTAACAAGAAGCACCTCATCATCGCCTATGAATCCACCTGACAAACAAGTGGAAAATGCTATCAGTGTTATGGCGATCAGAAATATTATCTCTTTGATTTTCATGTTCTAAATAAAGATCCTGTAGGGACAGCCTTTGCAGATATGGAGATCAACTTAGAAATTAATCTCCTTATTCACAGGCGTCATCAACCTCTCCGCTGCAAGAATCATCAACCTCAGACATTTTGAACTCAAACATTAGAGGATTAAATCTTTTAATTGCCATAATACCATAAGCCGTTCCTGCAACAGAGCAGGTGCTCTCACCGTGAGGCGTAAGCCAGCCATGCCCGGTATCAACATTAGGCAGCGTTGCATAAGGAAGACATCCCTCTCCCTGTCCTCTTGCGGAAGGGCTCGAGATGATCAGCTTATTTAATTCACTTAGATACATCTCTGACTTCTCTCTATAATAACCAGCCTTATTATAATCATCGCTTTCCTTAAAATAATCACTCAGCATTTTAAAAGAAATTATCATCTGTGATGTCCACTCAGGAGACACCAAACCGCCTCTTGGCAAATTAGCGATCTTTGAAAAATCAAAACCCTTAACATTTACCTCCATGCCGCTGGGCCTAATATAAACAACATCCGCAAGGCAATGCTCTTCAGCAAAGTTCATGATCTGTTCAGGGTCCATGCCGGTCTCATCAAGCAATTTTGACCCTATCGCAGCCAGCGACCAAGCGTAGGTATCAGTTGCAATAGTAGCGTCTCCCCTGCCTCTGTTTATCGGGGGCGCCTTATAATCTTTTCCATTAGGTATCAAGGAATATTCTTTTAACCATGAAAACACTTTCTTTTTGGCAATAACATACTTCTCTTCACCTGTGACCTGTTCAAGCATATCAAAAAATGCATAAGCATCAAGGTTGTGTTCTGTTGCAAACCATGCAAACTCCGGTCCACCTTTAAGCCCGCCCTTAGGGTCTTTATCCTGAATTGTTATCAGCCAATCCGCGATCTTCCTTGCCATCGGCAAATAATAATGATCCCCCGTTCTATTGGCATATTGCATAATAGCGATACCGACCCAAATGTTTGGCCCGCAATGCACTGTCCATTCAGAAACTTCTCCCGAATCATAATAGTATCCATTATTAAATCCTTGAAAATCATCCTTGAGCTGTCTCTGAAAAAAATTAAGGACCGCCTTTGCGCCATCGACATCATCAAATAACAAGAACGCCGTTACGATGAGGGCCTGATCATAAATAAATGCCCAATCCTTAACAATACCGACATCTCCTTCAAAGCTGGAAACAAGCCCAGTGGTCGGACTTTGATGAGTTTTGAGCCACTTATACATCTGCTTAACAACAGATAGCTCTATCCCTTCGATCCTTCTGTTTATAACTTTCAACTGATCATTCATCTTTTCTTCTCTTATAACAAGCTCCTCATACTGATTCTTAAGCTCACCTGACCCTTCAACATTATTTGCCATGCTCTCTATCTGCTTTGAAATTATGCTTTTCTCTAGAATGATCTGCTCAAGGATCTCATTTGTCTGATTTTCTTCTTGCTGAGAAACAACAAGGCTTTGAACTATTTTTTTATTAGCCTCACGTAGTTTATGCTCTCTAAAACTGCTTCCAATAAATGCTATGAATAAAACTGCGGCCAGGGCAACTACTGTCTTAAAGGAGAATTTGAACCATCTGGCTTGCGCCACCATTCTATTAAGATCGTTTTTGTTGATAGCAGTAAACCTGACGCCTATCTGATATTTATTGTCTTCCTGTTCTTTTTCTTCAATAACATTCATCCAAACAACTTGAGCGATCGCCTTGATCGGAGGCAGATCTAAAGGTATTCTGATCCTTAGCTCAAGTAACTGCCCTGACTCCTTCAAATAATCAGCAGCCCATTTCTCAACATGCGATGCTTCCAGACAGATACCGCCCTTACTGACATTACAGGTATACCCTTGAGTCCAATCTTCTACAGTCTTTTCGTCGAAAGTTCCTGATATTTTAAAGGAAACGGGGAACGCGCTGTTTAACCTTATATATTGTCTGTGCTCAGTAAAATCTTTTTTATTTTTCATGTTTGTATTTTTCAGCGAACTCTATTCTCTTTTTTAAAGTCGGGTGATCATGAAAGAACATCTCTGTAAAAAAATCAGGATCAAATTCGGCTAAATTCATATCGCCCAATTTTTTCATCAATGAGATAAAACTGGGGGCATCTTTTGTTTGATCTAGACAAAATCTATCGGCAGCCTTCTCTATCCTTCTGCTGTAAAGGTTCATCATCGGCGTGATTACAAAGCCGAACACCATTAAAGCTAATATAATTAATGGGAACAATGCGATATCATCAATACTGCTAAGCCCATATTTATGGATCGTGAAATTCAAGAAATTTTTCACAAGGTAAAAACCTATAGCTGTTGCGAAAGTATTAACAAAAAGCAGTTTTAATATATCATTATGCTTATGGTGGCCCAATTCGTGAGCGACCACAGAGCAGATCTCTTCATTTGAAAATTGCTCGACAAGAGTGTCGCTTAAAACAACCCTTTTCTTTTTGCCTACACCACAAAGAAAAGCATTCGCTTTTTTAGTCTTCGTTGACAGGTCAATAGTGCTGATGTCTTTTACGGGGACTTTACACGCTTCGAACAAATCGTTTATCTTGCCTTTAAGTTCTTCATCTTCTATCGGTGCATATTTGAAGAACATTGGAATAAGAAAATTTGGCACTAATTTTGCAAGAACGAAACTGATGAACAGCCAAAAACATGTTGCCCATACCCACCAAGTATTAGGAAATATTTTTAAAAATGTATAGATAGCCTCAATTATAATAAGGCCAATTACCAGGCCAACGGCATTTTTCTTTAAAGAATCGATCATCCATTGTCCAAAATCCTGATTTGAAAGCTCGAATTTATGCTACCAATAGAATCCCTCAAAATAATTTAGAGGAAAGTGAATTGCGTACATAAGAAAACTGATCAAAATAAAATAGATCCCGTTGACTGCAAAGAAGCTGGGATTCACGCCGACAGCAATACCTTTTATATCAAAAGTAAGACCACTGAAAAAAAGTACCAGCAAGAAACAAAGATCTAAAAAAAGCCCCACAAAAAACAACCATTTTTTCATGCCATGGTATTTTTGTGAGGCCTTTGAATCTTTGATCTTTTCCATAATTCCTAAGCTGCTTTTTTCTTATTAATTCTAGAAAAATATCTTTTAAATCTAGCATCTTTTCGTAAATTATCCAGGTCTTGATCTTGCTCCATATGCTGAAGATCTGAATATCCGCGATTAATGGCTTTTTTAATGTTCATCAAAGCAACATCAATATTGTTCAATAATGAATAGCTGCAGGCCAGATTATATAGAACGATCGGGTCTTCAGGCCTTAAAACTGACAATCTAAGGTCAATTTTCAATCCCTCTTCGTACAAACCCTTTTTTGTATAAAGATCGCCAAGAGCGCTCAATGCCTCTACAAAATTAGGGCTTTTATCAAGAACCCCTTTATAAAAGCTGATCTCATAATCTATTTCTGATATTTTCTCTGTCTTTGACATATTCTTAATTATTTAAAGTTGTTAGATTAGATACTTATTTTTTTAAATACTTCTTTATTCTCGCAATTGCTTCTTTTAAGTTTTCATAACTGGACGCATAGGAAATCCTCACAAAACCTTCTGCGGATTTACCAAAAGCAACTCCGGGAACAAGCGCCACTTGCTGTTCTTTTAATAGGTTTTGTGCAAAATCCATTGAACTCTGCCCTGTGCTCTTAATAGACGGAAAAACGTAAAAAGCCCCATCAGGCATATGACAGCTAAGACCTAGCTCATTTAAAGCATCAACCATGAACCTGCGCCTTCTTTTATACTCTTTTTTCATCATCTGGACACTTTTAAAACTATTCCTTAAAGCCTCGATAGCCGCCATTTGTCCGTCGATAGGTGCACATAATATCGTATATTGATGTATCTTTGTCATGGCCTCAACAACCTTCTTTGGGCCACAAACCCAGCCCAAACGAAATCCTGTCATAGCATATGCTTTTGAAAACCCATTAAGATAAACTACATGCTCCTTCATTCCCTTAATTGATGCTAAAGGCGTATGATCAAAATCATATGTTAGCTCATCATAGACCTCATCACTAATAACAAGCAGATCATTCTTTTTCACTACCTTTGCAATGGCTTCAAGTTCTTTCTTTGTATATGATACGCCTGTTGGATTACAGGGATAATTTATCATCAAAGTTTTAACACCTTTTGTACAAGCCTGATCAATTTGCTTTGGGGTAATTTTAAAACCTGACTTAATATCCGTCTTTAAAGTAACGACCGTCCCGCCGGCAAGTTCTACCACTGGCCCATAAGAAACGTACACAGGCTCTGGAACTAACACTTTATCTTTAGGATTAAGAATAGCTCTCATAGCAAGGTCCAATCCCTCGCTTACCCCGACTGTGATCAAAACTTCGTTATCAAAATCGTAGTCCATGTCATATCTTTGCTTCAAGAAGCTTGTGATCTGCTTCCTTAGCTCGGGCATCCCTTTGTTTGAAGTATATGATGTATACCCTTGCTCCAAAGAACAAATTACCTTCTCCCGAATATTCCAAGGAGTAACAAAATCAGGTTCACCAACTCCTAAGGATATTACGTCCTTCATGTTCAATACCAGGTCGAAAAAAGCCCTGATGCCTGACGGTGCCATTTGCTCAACTGTTTTTGAAATTTCTATTTTCATGGTTTTTAAGTTTAAAAAGGAGTTCTTCTTTGAACAAAGTTCAAGAATCCTCCTTAATTTTCCTCTTGGATATTAATAAGATATATTAAGCCTCTTGCCGCTTGATGTATTCTTTAGGATCTGTCCATCCTCTTTATATTTCTTCAGCAAAAAATGCGTCGCTGTTGATCTAACGTTCTCCATCGGAGAAAGCTTAGATGAAATAAAATTTGAAACTGTCTGGATATTCTCGCCTTCAACAACAACTAAAAGATCATATGTCCCAGAAACTAAATAACAACTTGTCACTTCAGGAAAGCTATAAATTCTTTCTGCGATATATTCAAACCCAACATCTTTTTGAGGAGAAACACTTACCTCTATCAGCGCCCTTACGAAAGACCCCGCATCCCTCGCAAGATCATGATTGATAATTGTTTTATATTTTACGATTATACCGTTCTTTTCATATTTTTTTATAGCCTTCTTTATCTCCTCAACGCTCTTGCCCGTTAATTTCGAGATTTCTTCAGGGCTTATGCGCGAATCGTTTGACAAGATCTCTAATATATCATCCATTGACCGCTCCTGTTCATTTTATAAGTTCTATTGTTTTCTCATAATCAGCAATTTGTCTACGTAACTGCTGATTCTCTTTGTCTATTTCCATTACCTGCTCTAGCAGCTCACGCTTCCTCGTCTGGCTAGACAATGATACTTTCATTGCATTATTAAAATCCTCATGCTCTTTTTTGAGCTTCCTCACTTCTTCTGCAAGTATCACCTTATTATATTCATCATCCCAAAGGGTCAATTCCTGTTCTTTGACAACAATAGTCCTTCTGTCCTTCAGAAATACTATCATCTTTGATTTGTATTCTTTTTCTTTCTGCAAAAGCTTCAGTTTTTCCTCTAAAGCTTTTATTTCTGCGCTTGTTGTCCGAATGCTCTCTGTTGCTTCTAGCACCTTTGTTTTTTGAGAAATAACCTGACTTTCTAGTTCCTGCTTTTTTCTTAAGTTTTGCTCTAACTTTTGAGTCAAGCGGTCCAGACCCTCTTTTTCTTTCAACATTTCACTTGCATGAATTGATGCCTTCATCTCCCATTCCATCTCAAGCTCACGTTTTTTATAGTCTAATTCTTTTAGTTTGAGGTTTCGGAGGTTCATCTTTTCTTCAGAATCTAAAGCCTTTCCCTTTAAAAGCGAAAGCCTGCTTTTAGCAATAAGGGCGTCATCCTGCATTTGCTTTATGTTTTCCATCTTTATTTTGATCTCTTTTGTTCTTTCGCCTTGCCTTCCAACTGCTTTGCGCGCATTCTCCCCCATTTCCTTGATCTCAGCGACAACATTATCAATTGCTGTCTTTAGATCATACATCTCTCTTCTTAAATTATTATATTCTGTAGAGAGCTTACTGTTTTCCGCAAGAAGCTCGGAGATCTCTCTTTTGATATTCATCAACTCAACATTATCTTTTGCTTCCCAATAATCATAGTCCTGGGCAAAGACAGTATTGCCACAGATAAGGATGGATATAATTATTAATATTAATATTGTGTATTTTGATTTCATATTAGTAGCATTATACTAATTAAAACGTATTCAATCAACCGAAGATTTTGTAAATAATTACGATTCCTCTGCTTGCATTCCAACAGCTATCCTTCGAATAATAACAGCGCCCAAAATAAAGCAGATCAACATTGAAACAAAAGCTCCCGATCTAAAGCATCTTGCAACTAGCCAATCATAATTAATAAGTCCCACTCTGCTTAAAAGAAAATTCCAATCATGTGTTATGTTCCCGCCAAATCCAAATGGGGACACTAAAGGCAAAGCCATACTACGCGCATCTGCAGCATATGTTGCTATATCAAACAAACTTGTTGAAAGCCATCCAAAACACAGTGCAATGCAAAAAGGTTCCTTTCTCGCGTAAAAATTATACATTCCATAGATAGGGGCTATTATCTGAAATATTGTTCCGCCAGCAACCTGGAGGAACATTCCTGCAAAAGAAAACAATAAATGTCCAACTTCATGGATCCCAAGATTTAATGGGTCCAGCAAGCTCCCGTACATTGGGTCAGTTAAATGCTTAATTAAAACAACAAGAAAATAGATCAAAAAAGCAATACGCCAACTGATACGAAAAATTATTTTTGTTAGCTCGCCGAGTTTCATTACTTTTGCATCGCCGATCCTTTAAACTGTAGTGAGTTGTATAGCTCTCTGAGCGATAAAGTTATTTCTCCTGCACAACCGCCGCTTATAATGCTATCGTTGATCTTCGTTAAAGGCATAACACCTATAGCTGAATTAGTTATAAAAACCTCGTCTGCTTTAAGGAATTTTTTTACGCCCTCTTGTATCATCACGCATTTAATGTTTGCTCTTCGCGCGCATTCGATCACAACATTTCTTGTGATGCCATTTAAACACCCGCAACCTATTGACGGCGTAAAAAGAGCCTTATTTTTAACATAGAAGATATTTGTATAGGCACCTTCGACCACATTCTTTTCTTTGTTTAGAAGTATAGCTTCATCAAAACCTTTTGACCTTGCATCCAGCAAAGCTTTTTTGAACAGGCCATACTGTATCGACTTAACATGAGAAAGCCTTGTTTTATTTCTAACAACAGGCGAGACCATTGCGCTAAAACCTTTTTTAACTTTGCTGTTCGAATATTTAATAGAAGGATAGCAAACTACTGAATTATGCACAGCGCCATCTTCCTTCCAGGCAGAGAACCGGACCCTTGCATCAGCAAGTTGATTCCTTTTCATGAGAGCCTTGATCCGTGATTGAAGGTCTTTTTTATTAAATGGCATCCTGATATTTAAGAGCTCCAATCCCCTTTTCATTCTTGCTATATGCTCATCCAAACAGAAGAAATTTCCGTCAACTATTCGCATAGTCTCGAACATGCCTTTGCCCTCAACTTCGCCAGGCGACAAATATTGGACATATGTCTTTGTTGCTATCATGCCTTTACTGTCTAAATAGATAACTAATTCTTTCAACTGACAACCTCCTTGTGTTGTCTGCATACATTTTCCAGCGAATCTTTAATTGCTTTTGCCTTTACTAACGTTTCCTCGTATTCTCCTTCGGGGGTAGAGTCCGCAACAATTCCTCCACCAACCTGGAAATAAACTATATTATCCTTCAATAAAAGTGTTCTAATAAGAATGTTCAGGTCCATATTCCCTGAAAAACTGATATACCCTAAGGCCCCCGTATAAATACCGCGACGTGTCGGCTCTAGATCTTCAATGATCTCCATTGACCTTATTTTTGGACAACCCGTAATGGACCCTCCCGGAAAACAGGCTTTAATGATATCAAAGCTATCTATATCAGCCTTTAATTTTCCCTCAACCGTTGACGTAGCCTGATAAACTGTTTTATATGCCTCTATCGTTCTCATTTCTTTTACATGAACAGAGCCATATTCACAGACCTTACCGATATCATTTCTCAAAAGATCAGTGATCATTAAAAGCTCCGCTTTATCCTTTTCGCTTTGCTCAAGCTCTTTCTTTAATTCCCGGTCAGCCTCTTCGTTTTCCGAGCGAGGACGTGTCCCTTTCATCGGCCGTGACTGCAAGACATTACCATCCGTCTGCAAAAACCTTTCCGGCGAAGTGCTCATTACCTGATAATCTCCGCAATCAAAATATGCTGAGAACGGCGACAAGGATGTCTTTCTCAATTGACGATAAAGTTCTAATTTCTCAACATCAATTCCTTCAAGGTCCAGCATAAATCTCTGCGAAAGGTTTACCTGATAAATATCGCCTTTTTCAATATGATCCAATGCCTTCTCCACAGCCTTTTCATATTGCTCCTTTGTAATATCTCCTTTCAAAAAGATCTTCTGATCAGTTTTATCAGCGCCTATCCCATAGACAGTATCTTCTGAAGAACTGTCTTCACTGTCGTTTAAACAAGCGGATATTTTCGTTTCAATGTCTTTTAGGCGCGATTGAGCCCTTTTGCTGCAAAGCGCTTCATCTTTTTGAGGCAAACCACAAGAAGTAATATGCAGCTGCTGAGTAAAATGATCTATGGTGATTATTGCATCATAAAAACAAAAATAACAATCAGGCACAAGATCTTGAGGGGTTAATGACAGTTTTATTTTTTCCTGGTATAAACCATAATCATAACTAACAAAACCAACAACTCCGCACGATAAAGGGGTGATCTCGTTTAATTGAAGACTGTCACCTTTAAGCTCTTTAAACACTTTAAACTCTTTCGCTATCTCATCAACAGCATTCTTACCATTTGATTCGACGACTTTAAATGGATCAAAGCCAATAAAGGAATACCTTCCCCTGCTAGGCTCATGCATGGAACTGTCCAGAAAAAAAAGATGCGGCTCATTTTTAAGAACCTCAATAAGCCGCATGCTACTTCCTTTAAAGCCAAATGTTTTATAGAGACAACCTTGTTTCATTTGATCAATGTTTCCAATTGTATGATCTTATCAACATTAAAATATCTCTCTTCATCTCTTAAGTGACAATAACCGACAAGAAGCGCCGCTTTACCAGTCCCTAAAATTTTAGAAGGCGTTACTTCTCTTATACTCGCGCCGCTATTGCTTCCGAGATACAAAAGTTCCACATTAGCATTTTCATCTAATGCCCTTTGAAGCTCTTTCATCTTTACCCTTTTATGCTGCTTGACTATTTTATTAGGGCCAAAAAGGCTCTCTATTGCTGCAAGCGAACATATTCTCCTTTTTGATGCCATCTGCAATAAATTCAAGAATACTTTAAAGGTCATCTCAACATCCGCCATCGCCCTATGTTTTTGCACATTCCTGATCCCCATAAATTCTGAGACGATTGCTAGTGAATATTTACCAAGCTCAGGGATGATGCCTCTTGACATTTTAACCGTATCAATAGTGCGCTGGCCATCGCACTCGGGCATGCCTGCAAGCCTAAGTTCATTGTTCAGGAACTTCATATCAAATTTGACATTGTGTCCGACAACAATGCAGCCTTCTATGAATTTAACGAAATCCGGAAGGACCTCAGAGGCTAGCGGTGCTCCGACCAGCATTTCATCAGAGATACCGTTCACCAGATACGCCTCAAAGGAAACTTCTCTTTGAGGATCGATCAAGCTTTCAAACCTGTCTATTATCTTTTGATCACGGACCTTTACCGCCGCCATTTCGATCACCCTGTCACCGAACTGCGGAGAAAGGCCTGTTGTTTCTACGTCGAATACGACGAAATCTGTACTATGGATCCCCTTCATTTTAAAACTTTCTATTTTAACGATATCGAATAAGAATCCAGAAGAACTGCCGGATTGAACGACATCTTTGTTCTGCCAATATTTTCAAGCTCAAAATCATCCATCACGTTAATGAACTTGTACTGTTTCAAATCCCTGTCCTTGCAAAACTCATTAAAGATGAACACCGACAAACCCTTGACATCAAGATCAACTATCTCAGAAAAAACACAGAACACCTGATCAGTCACTTCAAATCCAAAAGTGTAAGCGCTCACCTTGCCGTCAATTAAAACGACCCTCGCAATTAAACCCAGATCTTCAGAATTATCAAGAAGCAGCCTGTTAACCTCGCGGCATTCATCCAGCATCTGGTCGCCTGCTTCCTGTCCTGACCCGCTCTTTCTGCCAAGCGCCCAGCGATCATAAAGTTCAAGGCAATCATTTCTTAACGATGCATCAAAAGCAACAAACCTGAAATCATTGTTCTTTACAAAATTATTGTAGCCGGACCTTTTTGTTTTGTACTTGCTTCCTGATAGACCAGCGATGTCATCTTTGTAGTAAAGGAACTCGTAATGCTTCTTGTAAAGCGAAAACTTGTCAGAAGAAAAGTGGTGAAGATGCCGCCTGCCCGCATTTTCGATCCTTGCTACATTGCTTGTGCCATTTACCTGCGCCATCCTCTCAAAGCATTTGCCGATCACAGGAGCACCGATGTTTTCGCCTAAAGGCGGCAAGAACATAAATGCCCCAAGCTCATTCTCAGCAAAAACACAAAGACAATCATCTATCAATTCAAAATCAAATTTAAAGAACTCGCTCCACGCAAAGATGCTCACAAAAGAATAAGAAGAAAGGGGACCGTTCTGTCGCCTTAAATAGGTTTCAATTATCTCTCTTTTTTCAAATATTTCAAAACACGTTTTTAACATCATCATCAACCAAAAATGTAAAGGTCCTCGACCTCTTTTTCATGCTCTGAATAATCATTCGCTATCTTAGTGTAATCGCCAAGCAACTCCTTTGCCTCGCCGCCTAAAAAGAACTCTTTTAGATACCCGACATATCTATCAAACTCTTCATCTCCCCTGTGGTCCTGAACATAAGGACATGCCAAATGAACGCTCAGCAGAATATTGTCACCTTTTCTTACCAGAAGAAAAGGATACAAATGGCATTCAAAAGGCCGGATCTGATACACTTTGCATTTATTTTCAATGTCATAAAAGAAACTGCATTTTGAAATATCCTTATATTTAAGCGTCTTTATGTATCCATCATCTGTCAAGCGGCCTTTAAACTCGGGGAAATTTTCCCTCTTTAACACCTTAGGCCTCCAGCAGGAATCCGGTTCATTGAACCTGCAACAGCCTTTACATGCCAAACATGCTTCTTGAGTTACAAATTGTGGGAAAGAACCTATCATTTTTATTCTCCTATGAATTGTAAAACAACTTTTCTATCTCGAGGACGATTATCAAAATCGATAAAGATCACCTGCTGCCAAGTACCCAAGATCAGCTCTTTATCTTTGAACGGAACTGTTATTGAAGGCCCGACCAAAGAAGCCCTTAGGTGTGAATGCCCATTGCCATCACCCCAAGTCCTATCATGATTATAACTTCCCTGAGGAATAAGTTTGTTAAAAATTTCAGGAATATCCTGCACCAATCCGGGCTCGTATTCACACGTGGTAATACTTGCTGTTGAGCCGATAGCGCTAACTGTAACTGTCCCGTCATTAATATCTAAGTTGCTTAATTTGCTGCTGATCTCAGGAGTTAAATCAACTACGTGGGCATTACCTTTAGAAGAAAACCGAATGTATTCTGTGATAACTGCCATAATGCCTTACCTTGTTTATCTTACCTGACTACCTAACGGAACTTCTTTTTCAGGAGTTAAAAGAACCGGCCCGTTCTCCCCTGTTACGGCCAAGAGCATCCCTTGAGATTCTTCGCCGCGAATGACCGCGGGCTCCAGATTCTTGATCACAATAATTCTTTTACCAACAAGCTCTTCTTTTTGATAAGACTTTCTAATGCCTGCTACAAGCTGGCGCGGCTCTTCTTCGCCAACATCAACTTTTAGAACATAAAGCCTATCCGCATTTGGATGGTCCGCAACTTCTTTGATCTGTGCAGAAACCATCTGAATTTTCATGAAATCTTCAATTGTTGCCATTTATTTATCCTTGATTAACCTGCCCAATACTATATCACCAGGCATCGCCTTATTTAAACTAGATTTACCAAAATCTTATAGGCTAAATACTACCACATCTTGTTGTTCCTGTCCAAATTTACATAAAATAGGTTGCTCTGCCAATCCACATATAATAGGATGATAGCATAAATGAAATTTTCTCAGCTCTCCACGTCTTGACGCGAGATATATAACAATACTATCAATTTAGCAATACTAAAGAACGTGATACCTTTTTTAAAAAACAATACCAAAGCTTTTCTGGCGATCTTAACAGTAATTATAGGGCTTTTCCTGTTTTTCCCACAGGTCAACTATCTGGATTACCTCGCCCAGGGAGATCATGGAAGGGACTTGTATGCTTTTTCAAGAGCCTATGAAGGGGACCTTCCTTATCAGGATTATTGGTGGGAGTACGGCCCTCTAACGCCCTACTATTATGGAACCTTTTTCAAGCTTTTCGGGACAGATCTAACCAGCGTTCTTTTTGCAGAATTAGTTTTGATTTTGACTGCCGGGCTCTTCATTTATTTTGCTATAAGCACATTTTCCGGGCCCCTTTTAGCCCTCTCAGGCGCCCTGTTCTTTTTTGCCTACTATCCATTTTTCTATTTTACGTTCAACCATGCAGCAGGAATAACCGCTGTATCATCTTTTATTTTTTACCTGCTGCTTTATTTAAAGGACCCCAGGATCCGTTTTCTGTACTTATCCTTGATAAGCATCTTTCTACTTTGTTTAATAAAGATAAACTTTGGGATATGCAATTTGCTTGGATTAGCAATATCCGTTTTACTGATAGATTCCTTTTATAAAAGACCTCTGGATAATGAAAAAAAGAAATTCTATTCAATATCGTTATTAGCTGTACCACTTTGTGTCTTCGGTGTTTATTTCTTCCTGCTGCACAACTTGACTATTTACGAGATAAGGCAATGCCTGCCGTATCTTTCTTCTGACCATCCTTGTAACATTTCTGTTTTCGCAGCTCTCAAACTTATATTTAAAACAATAAATCCTGAAATGCTACTTGATCCGGTCATTCTATTCTTCTCTGCTATTATTGCATTTTCCATTATGCAGATGATCCCGAACAAAAGAACAAACGAACCTGATAAATTGCTCAAGCGCAAAAACTGCTTAACAGCACTAATACTATTAGGTTTCTGCATTATCAACACTCATGAATTCCTGGTTAGCGGAGTGAACTACAGGCTTTTATGGGCAATTCCATTTGCCGTTCTATTAATGTTCTTTTTTATTTCAAATGCGATAAAAAAGTCATCCTTTTTCATAAGAACGATTCTATCTGTTGCCGTTGCTTTTTTTTCCATTCTTGTCGCAATAGACAGGTCCTTTATATGCTACAAAAATAAAATTCCGGTCAATTTTTTCTCTTTAGAAAGAACAAAAGTTTTTACGATCAATCCTCCTGCTTGGAAGGACACGGTCATAAAAACAACATCTTTTCTCAAAAACAATTTAAGCCGCAATGAAGCTTTCTTTGCTCTTCCCTATGATCCCCTATATTATTATTTAACAGAAAGAAAAAGTCCGACACGACAGATCATCTTCTTTGAATACATGAATATCCCGGCCGAACAGGAAGAAAAAATAATCCTCGAGCTGGAAGAGCAGAAGGTCAACTGGATACTTATCTCCAATCGTTCAAACTCCCTCGAGAACGGCCTTGGTGTCTTCGGAAAAACACACTGCGCATTAATAGGCAAATACATTAAGGATACTTTTGAACTAGCAGCTCAATTTGGCGACTGGAAAAATGAGCCTGGATGGGCATCTGAGCACGGGACAAGGATATTTAGAAGAAAATGAGTTGCCCGCCACATGTAATAAGAATAGAATCAATGTACTATTAATCTGCATACAAAATTTAATTATGATCAATTATTTAACAAAGAACAGTAAAACTCTTTTAATGATATTAACTATCCTGACAGGGCTATTCGTTTTTTATCCTCAATTGGATTACATTCCATACATCTCACAAGGTGACCACGGAAGAGACCTTTATGCCTTTTCAAGAGCTTATGAGGGGGATGTCCCCTATCAGGATTACTGGTGGGTATACGGCCCTCTCATGCCGTATTATTACGGCTCATTTTTTAAAGCCCTTGGCGTGACCATTCCAAGCCTTATGGTGGGCAAACTTTTACTTATTATAATATCCGGGGTCTTCATTTATTTATCTCTTAGCCTGTACGCAAAACCTTCGATATCTTTTCTCGCAGCTGCCTGGTATTTTCTAACATATCAGGATTTCTTTTTCACCTTCAACCATGCAGGCGGCGTAGCCGCAATAATAGTTACAACATACTGCCTTCTTTTATATTTAAAAGATCAAAAGACAATACGCCTTTACTTTGCGCTTATAAGTATTTTTTTGACCTGCTTGATCAAGGTCAACTTCGGACTTTGCAATCTGCTTGGACTTACGATCGCAGTCCTTTTTCTCGACAAGCTAAACGGCAGTCCAATTGACGCAAAAAAAACAAGATATTACATTACATCGCTGATAATTCTTCCTGCCTGCGTCTTTTCGATATATTTTATGTTGCTGCACAAGCTGCCTATCTATGCAATAAGACAATGCCTTCCATATTTAAAATCGGACCATCCGTACAATGTTTCACTCGGCGAAGCATTCAAGATTTTCCTCGACATTAATAAATTTCATTTTTCACAAAACCTGGGAAACATGTTCATCATAAGCATCATTGGTATTTCTATTCTCCAAGTCATTTTCGCTATAAAAACAACAAAAGGATTTTTTGTTGTTCACAAAAAGGCGGCTAACGCTTTTGTTATCCTCCTATTTTTTTATATTTTAAACCTTCATGAATTTATTTTAAGCGGCGTTTATTACAGAATGTTCTGGACGCAGCCTTTTAGCATAATGCTCACATTCCTGATAATTTCATTTGCAGCAGGAATGCTTTCGAAATTCGCAAGGAACTTGCTTCTCTTTGGCCTTTTATTTTGCCTAACAATGATATTTTCCAACCACAGCCTTATGATGAAGGCGCTCAAGATCCCGATCAACTATATGCCTATTGAACGCACGAAAGTATTTACCATAAATCCTCCTCAATGGAAGTATACGGTTTTTCAGACAACTGAGTTCCTTAAAAGCAATCTTAAAGAAAATGAGACATTCTTCGCCCTCCCTTACGATACGCTTTATCACTATCTTACTAACAAAAAAAGCCCGACACGCCAATTAATATTCTTTGAACACTTAAATATTCCTGCCGAGCAGGAAGAAAAGATCATTAAAGAGCTGGAAGAAAAAAATGTTAACTGGGTACTTTTATCAAGCAGGCTTTCCTTAGATAAAAAGGGAATGGGCATCTTCGGCAAAACATACTGCCCGATACTTCACCAATATATAAATGATACTTTCGAGGAAGTTGTCCGCTACGGTGACTGGGTCAATGAGCCAGGCTGGGCTTGGAACCACGGGACAATGATATTAAAAAGAAAATGAAGCGATCTTATCAGACTTTTTATATGAATTCAACACCCGGGTGTTGAATTCATTATATTGTCAAAAAAGGCACCCAGGTGCCTTTTTTGACGGATCAATTTTTAAACTTTTCTTATAAAAGCCTTATTACTTCTTCTTTCTCGCCCTTGCAATACCTGCAACAACCACCCATATTAGAAAGATCCAAAAAACGATAGGGGCAAGCGCCGAAAGAACAATGATAATGCCATTAGAGACATTAATGAACACCTCTATTGCTGTCCTTAACGTTTCAACAAATTTATTTTTGACATCAAAAGTCCCTAATACAAGCGAGCGTGGCTCAGAATAACTGACAGTTATAGTTGCAAGATCAACTTTCCTATTAATAAATTTCATGCGCCCTTCAATCGTCTCTATCTTCTCTCCTAAACGTGCAAGCTCTCTTTCGACTTCCAAGATATCTTTCACTTCCCTTGCCTGTTCATCTAAGATCTTGTACAAACGGTCGCGCACCTTAATTGAATTGTTCAATCTTGCCTGAAGGTCGACATATTCTTCTGTTACATCCTCGCCATTAATGCTTTCATTGTTTACCTCGCCAACACTTTTAAGCAATGTCAAGACGCCAAAAAAATTGCTCGGGGGAACTTTAATTTCTGTGTGGCCATATTTTGACCCGTCTGAATTACGGTAAATATTTGAATTAACTACATAACCATTATTCTTCTGGGCTAGCATACGGATCGAAGCGCCAGCGTCCTCGCAATCTTTCACCTTCAGATCCATGCTTGCCGAGCGAATTATCTTTCTTGGAACAACAGCTTCGCCCTGCTTATCAATAGCCTTTGTCAGCACAGGCGCTTGAGCTGCAGTATCCAGATAATATGGTTCATACTGACTTGCAACAACTGATTCTTTGCTAAGATATAAAGAAGAATCTCTTACCCTTGCCTGTAATGCCCTTTGAGAATACGTACCTGCAAAGACTATTATCCCCGCCACAACAATAACGCCTGCGATGATACCGATAATGACTTTCTTTTTCATATTATCTCCTTTTTAAAATTACATTTGCCTTCTATGTATTAAACGCACATTTTAATAAAAAGTTACAAAAATGTAGATCCAATCTATACTGAAGCAAATATATTATTTTCACATTTAACTAAAACTCATCTTATTTTATAGTCAATAATTCGTCCCACTTGGTCGTGAACCTTGCAGAGCGCAATGTTTGCTTGGAGTGTATTTTATTGCCAGTGCCTTCCTGCGCAAAACGTATCTTTCCAAAATTATTTTTTTTGTTATACAGATCAATATTTGCCATCAGGCATTCTCTCTTTGAATGCAAATTTGCATCAACTGTATTGTCATATTGAAAATGACTGGCATCAACAAAATCGCTCAGCATTACACCTGCCCTCTTGTAAGAAAAAGCATCATTATAAATATGTTTTAAAAGCAAGTCTGCCCATCTAAGCATTGTAGACGTATCAGATGTAGGTGGGTCCAATCTAATTCCTGCGGAATTGCTATAATATCTTTCTTTATTAAAGCGATTTGAATTGATAAATATTTGCAAATACTGGACCTGTGACATCTGTGAACGCAATTTTTCAGCTGCTTTTGAAACATAAGTACTGATCGCCTGGCACAAGCCATCATAACTTCCTATCTCCTCTCCAAACGACCTCGATACAACTATGCTCTGTTTTCTGCCATAAACATCTTCAAGAGGAATGCACGAAATGCCTCTTAACTCCCAAACCGTACGCAATTCGCAAACCGTCAGTTTCTTTTTTACCCAGCGGTCTGGAGCATTCTTTAGATCAAGAGCCGTTGAATATCCGTTTCGCTTTAGAATCTCTGCCCTCTTGGGGCCTATTCCCCAAATACTTGCGACATCAATATCCTTTAAATAATCATCAATGTCCCCACCACAAAGGTTTATCATTCCTTTCAACTGCGGATCTCTTTTTACAATATGATTTGCTATTTTAGCAAGTGTCTTAGTTGGCGCGATCCCGACTGAAACAGGCATCCCCGTATCACGTTGAACAGTGTCTCTTACAAACCTGCCATATTCATTAAGCCGCTCGTTATCGTCAAAGCCATCAATCTCTAAGAACGCTTCGTCAATGGAATAGCTCTCCATCCTAGGACTTATATTGTCTAAAGTCCGCATTACCCTGTGAGACATATCTCCGTAGAGAACATAATTAGATGAAAAAACTTTTATGCCATGCTTCTGGGCTAAATGCTGCCATTTAAAATACGGGGATCCCATTTCAACGCCAAGGGCCTTGGCTTCATTGGACCGGGCAACCGCACAACCGTCATTGTTCGAGAGAACAACAACAGGCTTCTTTCGCAGCTTAGGGTCAAAGACCCGCTCGCAGGAAACAAAAAAATTATTACAATCAACTAAGGCAAATATTTTGTTTTTCATACACTGTGTATCACGTTCGTAACAACACCCCAGACATCAAAATCCCGGTCTTCTGTTACTTCTATAGGCTCATAGTTCGGGTTCTCTGAAACAAGAGATATCTTGCCTCTATATTTCTTAAGGCGCTTAACGGTAAATTCTCCGTCCAGTATCGCAACAATGATCTTATTGTTGCGGGCTTCAAGGGAGCGGTCGACTATCAGGATATCATCAGGAAAAATACCAGCGTTTATCATCGAGTCACCGGCAACTTTCACAAAAAAGGTCGCGGCCGGATGCTTAATAAGGTGTTCATTTAGATCTAGTTTTTTATCCAAATAATCATCAGCAGGAGAGGGAAAACCCGCCTTGATCGTAGAAACATACAAAGGCAATTTCACCTTTGTCCTTGCCTCAAAACTGAATATCTCTTTTATTGCCTTGTTCTTTCTCATTTTATCCTTGAAAAATACATAAAAACACTAAAGGCTTTAGCCTTAACCAAAATATTTTCTGATTACGCTCACGGGTAAACCCAAGTTCGCTTTGATCAGTAAATATTTTACTTGAAAAATAAACTAGCTAGCTTGCCTGATTTAAGCAAACTTAGGCCCCAACGGCCTGCGTGAGCGTAATCAGGGAAGGTATCAGCCAATTACTCTACTGCTTAATTTCTTTTATAAGTTCCACTGAATCATTCTTAGGCGAATTAACCTCTCTGCTAACTGCGTACATCTCCATATCGTTTGACGGATAAGGAGATAATATTCTTTTTAATACTTCCACATCCTCTGAACACAGCCAGGCTTCTTCACTCTCCGGAGCCAATACAACAGGCATGCGGTCATGGATCGGTCTGATAAGGTCATTGGCTGTGGTAGTTATAATAGCACAGTTGAGCCTGTCCTCCCAAATATCCCAAACACCTGCAAAAGCAAAACACTCTTCACCTTTCAAGAATATTCGATGCGGAACCTTAAGGCTTCCCTGCTTGTGCCATTCATAAAAAGAGTCAGCCAATATAAGACACCTGCGTTTTAAGAACGAATTCTTAAAGAAATTCTTGGTAGCAATTTCCTCTGCACGGGCATTGATCACTGAAAAGGCTTTATCCTTGCTCATCCAATGCGGAGTATATCCCCAATAAGCCAGAATTATTTTAGAAGTATCCTCATTTAAGATAACTGGTATGGCAGCATCCGGAGCAATATTAAAACTGGTCTTATATCCAGGGTCAATATCTTTTACCTTGAACCGCTTCTTAAGCAGCTGTTCTGTTTTTGATAATGCAAATCGCCCGCACATAGATACAATTCTATCCATCTCTATTTTATTTGCAAGGCAAAAATATTCGGGGCTACGCAAAGAAAACGGCCACTGCTGCCCATTAGAAGATGCAAAATGATAATTAGCACAAAAAAGATAATATTCTTATCAAATTTTGTGTTAACATCATAATCAACAAGCACTATTGCCATATATTTTTTCTATAAATAT
>JAHJCZ010000162.1 GCA_018812705.1 Candidatus Omnitrophota bacterium | reverse complement strand
TATAAATATTATGAAAAATAACTATATAAAAAGAATAATTGGATTTTCTTATGCTCACGCCGCTTTGTTTCTGCTTGCATTCGGCTTGTTCCTGAGGTTAAATCACTTTTTTGAAAATCGCTCTTTCTGGTTAGATGAGGCCTATGTTGCGTTAAATCTAACACATTTATCACTAAAAGACATTCTTCTCTTTGTACCTTTTTTGGGGCCTCAGGCATCGCCTCCAATGCTGTTTCTTTTTACTGAGAAACTTTTTATGCTGCTTCTTGGCAATAATGAAATAGTTCTTAGAGCCTTTCCTGTTTTATGTTCAGTCTTGTCACTAGTGCTGTTCTATTTCTTTTGCATAAAATATTTAAACAAAAAGTCTCTGCTGCTGGTGCTATCAGTTTTTGTTCTAAGCGAACCCTTGATCTATTACGCTGCCGAACTAAAGCCTTACTCGACAGATCTTCTATTTTCTTTGATACTTTATTTAAGCTTTCCCTTTAAAAAAGAAAACATACTTGGTTTCAAAGAAATTCTTTTTTTAGGCGGCTTAGGCAGCATTTCGATATTTTTCTCTTATCCAAGTGTCTTTATTTTAGCCTCTATCGGGCTCATTTTGCTGATCCGCTCCGTTACAACAGGTAAAAAAACAGATCCTATAAAAGTTCTTATAATATGTTTTTGGTGGCTGTTAAACGTTTTCTTTTTATATTCTGTGGCCATAAAAACCCTGTTTAAGGACGATGCTCTTGTGCAAATTATTAACTTGGCTAACTTTTTTCCGGCTGTGCCTTTTACTTCGCTAGAAAATACCGCACTATTCATAAAGTGCTTATTTAAAAATATGATAAGCCCTCTGGGAATTATGCCTTTATCTTTGTGGACCATTATTACTTGCCTTGGGATCGTTAACATTTTTCAAAAGGATAAAGAAAAGTTCTTTCTCTTTGCCGCTCCTATTTTTTTAGCCTTAGCAGCGTCTTTAGTCCAAAAATATCCTTTTGTTCCAAGGTTCTTAATATTCTTAGTACCTTCATATTTACTTTTTCTAAGCGCAGGAATAGAAACATTGTTCAGACAACCATTCTTCTCTCGACGTTCGATCAAGCTGGCAATAATTATTGTTCTATTGTTCCAACCATTACAAGATATGACAAATTCATTTATAAATGGCCGGGAAGATGAAGATACCCGCAGCATCATGCAACAATTTCAAAAAAACTACAAAAAGGGTGATGCTATCTTTCTTAACAGGCATGCAATATATGGGTTCGGCTATTATAGAGGCGTCCTTAAAATGGGCGAAGAAAATTTGCCTATGCTAAAAATAGTCTTCAACAATAACAATAACGAAAAACAATACAGCACTTACGTGGCTAGATATTTTTTTAATAAGGACGGGTTTCTGTCTGGGTTTCTGGAAGATGATAATTTGTTAAAAGATAGCGCCAAAATTATGTGGAGAAATAATCCTAGCACCTGGGTAATTTTAACGCACATAAAAGAGAACGATAAAGAGATCCTGATACACAGCCTCAATGAACAAGGAAAGATGAAAATATCCTACGAGGCAAAAGGTGCTTATCTGTATTTGTATGATCTAAGCGATCCAAAATAATTGCAGCTGAGATATTCGCCACTTCAAAGACCAATGAAAGAGTTGCAGTGATCCTGCGCAAAATCGAAATATTACCACACAAGCGCGCTCAATTGATCTTCATTTCCAATATCTGTACGGCCTAAAAGAAGGGGTATATTCGTGATAGGCGAAATATTGATGATCACGGGAAAGAAACCGTCAATTCTGTCAAATGGCACATCTAAGAATTTTTGCGGAATTTGAAATTCCAGTGAGTCGCCTTGTATATTGACATTCATTTGGCTAGGGTTAAAATCGATACCACCAACCTCCTGCGGCTTAACAATTTCTTCCGTTCTAATGACTTCCTGGATAGCAGATAGTTCACCGGCAACTATGTCAGCAGCGATAGTTTCTCGGCTAACACCATCTTTTGCTAACACTGCTATTTTTTGGTTCAATGCTTCATCAACGATCCCTGCTACAACCTGATATCTGTTTAAAGCAATATTTTCATCTTCCAGAATGCCGGAATTAGGGGATGCCGTAAATGCTCCAACATAAAATTGCTGTAATCCAAGAAAATGAAAAAGAGTTCCAACGCGAAGCATCTTGTGTCCTCTGTCTGTAAAATCATCTAAATAGATAACCTTTTTTTCTGCCATATCGTCTAAAGTCATCCCGGAAAACTTATTTACCGCTGCATCGATCTCTCTTCTAAGAGGTGCCATACCGTAACCGCCTTCTTCCATCCTTGATATCGGTACGCGCCCATAAAACATACCTAGTTCAGAGCCAAAATTTATAACTCGAGGCTTTTCCTCATCTGAAAAATTCTGACTTTTCCAGGCCTCTTCAAATACCATCTCTACAAATTCCCCGCTCCTGCCAGACATCAAAACAATCTCAATGCCCTCTTCTTTGATCTGCCTTACAACATCCTTTGCCGCCTCAACAAACTGCCTGCGCTCTGCAGTTGATAGCATCGACGTGTCTGGACCTTTATCAGAATCTTCCACCTGACTCAATACAGGATTATCTAACACCATACCTACAACCTCTGCGCCCTGCAATTCCCTAGATAATGTAGGAACCGTTTCTCTTTCTTCAGGCTGATGAACCCTCCCTGTAAGACTAGCTTTGATACCTCCGGAAAAATATTTTCTAGGAATGATTTCCTGGGTCACTTCATCATATTCTTCCTTAACATAATCATAAACACCCTTCTCAAAAGCCTCAACATAGCGATCATATATCTTTTTCTTCATATCCTTATCTTCGAGATCAATACCCTGCGTCTTATTCTTATCTACATATGCCTGACCTAAAAAGCTTTCCTTAAGCGCCTGCTTATACCAATTAGCTAATATCATCGCATTGAACATCTGTCTTAGCGGCGCAAAATGCTTGCCTTCATTAACTTCTTTTTCGATCTCTGGAATAATTATATCTCTCATTATCTCTGACTGCATATTAGCTGAAGGATCAGATGTAATATCATATGAATTCGCTTCTAAAGCTAAGTAATCTTCTTCCAACATTACCTTGAGATGATGACCAACAACAAAAGCATGATTACCGTTGACATAAATATCAGCACTTTCAGGCACGATCCAAACCTTATTAAATGTGTTTACAGGCACATCTGCAATATTGTTATCATCTTTTGCTCGCGCATATACCCTTTTCCAAAATTCTGCACCTATCTCTTCCTCAGGTGAAAGCATCGTTGCCGTCAATTGCTTCAAAATATAATCTTGCGCCAACATATCCCGGCCCATTTCTGTATCGCTTAATCCTTCGGCAATAATTCGATCCTTTTCATAAGGAGAAAGATTAACCCACATCTCATCCTCAGGAACTGTTAAGGCCGCCATAAAGTAATTGATCAGCTTTTGTGCTTCTTGCTCAAAATCATCTTCTGCTAACTGATCGTCACCAGGATGAATAATAAAATCAAATTTAAGAGGGTTGTCAGGATAAATTGTAATGCCCTTTATCATTGCTGGTGAGAATGCTGGACTTATATTGATCATTGTGCCCGGAGCAGGCAAACTGAACAATTCTTGGGCACAAGCCTCTCTTACAGAAAAGGGAAGAATTTGCCCTGATATAAGACACAGGACTACTATGGATACGAATAACTTTTTACAATATTGATATGTCAATTGATTTACCTAAGAAGATTAATATTAAACGCTTTTAAAGTATATATTATATGGAGCAAATTAGCAAAAATCAGACTATTTGGAGGCATTTGTAAGAATGTTTCCTTGTAGTTAATATTAATGTCAAAACCGCATATTTCGCTTTTTAAAGTAAATGGAAGTTTTTTGAAATTAGCCGACAATTGTGAAGACAAAAAAACCGATAGGATATATCGCCTCCTATCGGTTTTATTTGGAAATAATTATTTTCTAGCTTGCTCTTTTAATTTGAACCTGAGCTCTTGCAGCTTTTCTTTATTGTTCCTTAAAACATCTTTCATCATTTGATTCTTGTCCCGAAAAACAATTCTGTTTCTATTGATCAGGTCCTGCGTATCTCTTTGCCTTATTTTCGTAGTCTCCAGACCGCTGGTTTGCAGTGAAACATATTCTCTAAAATCTCTAAGCTTTTGTTTAGCATCATTGATCATCCTATCATAATGTGCCTTGAATTCTCTCAAAGCTGCTCTTCTGTCTACCCTTGTATAGCTCACTGTGGATGATTTGTACAGTTTCAATTGATTATTAGTCCTTGAGACGAACTGCCTATAATCATTCTCCATAGCCTTAATTGAATAATCAACATTAGCAAAAACAGGACTTGATAAGCATACCAACAAGAAACATACTGCTAAGCTCAACATTTTACTTTTCATAATCTTACTCTCCCAAATATATTGAGACAAACTCTTTACGATATTAATCATATTTTTTAAAACTAGCAGTGTTTATACTACTACCCTGACCATATTTCGTCAATATGACACAGTCGGACATACTGATACACAAAAAAACAGGGCAGACTATTAAGTCTGCCCTGTTTTTATCTGGCGGGCCCGACGAGATTTGAACTCGCGATCTTCAGATCGACAATCTGACATGTTAACCAGACTACACCACGAGCCCAGAACACTTTAAATCGAGAGAGAATTTTGATACTAGCATCTCTCTTTATAACAAATATGGTGGGCGATGAAGGACTCGAACCCTCGGCCGCCTGAATGTAAGTCAGGAGCTCTAACCAACTGAGCTAATCGCCCATATTTTTAAAAATAACAATTCAATATCAGAAACAGGATTATAATATATATTTTTAAAATATCAAGCAATTTATTTTATCCTGCTGACAGCATACCAACTTTGCCTAGCAAGAAAACCATAACAAAAAGAGCGACAGTTTCAATAACACCCAAAACCATCATATAATTACCAAAACCTTTACCTGTTTCTGCCAAAGCATCTGCAGCACCAGCACCGGCTTTTCCTTGCATCCAGGCAGACATAACTATAGCAAGACCACCAAAAATACCTACACCCCAAAAATAATGACCAGCTGCTGCTGCTGTTGAGATCTTACCCATTAAGATCATACCATAAATAGTTTGAGACAAAGGCGCCCCAACAAAAGCCACCAGCATAAACGGAGCTGCTTTACTTTGAGCAAAGCATTTTTTCCATGCTCCCACAGCTGCCATACCTGCTGCACCTGTACCAAGTGCTGAACCAATCGCAGCAAAAGAAATAGCTGCGGCTAAACCAAAATCTTGAAACTGCATTAAAACTGCATTGTTCATAACGCCAACTCCTCCCTAAATATTATATAAATTTTTTTATTGAACCTTTTTGAACGGGTTAAATTTAAAACCTGACCACTCTAAACTTAAATGATTTGACGAAAACTCTAAAATATTTAATCTTATCCCGTGAACCAGGATCGCCAAACATGCAAGTATTAAATTTACCGTATGTAATACGATTATCCATACTATGCTCATTTCATTAGCCGCATCTGCAACTGCAACAGTAGCTAAACCAACTGCATATAATCTTATATAGGAAACTACATCCGTAAAAGAATTTATGCCATTTAATAATATATGGCCCACTCCAGGCCCCATGGCTTTTAAAATATTTTTATTCGGTCTAGTAAAAAACACGACGAAGACAGCTCCGATGATTAAGAACATAATGCTCAAAGTTGACATGGGAATGTCCAGAACCAGTAATTTCGCAACACCATACATTCCCCAAATAATAAGCAGCCATCCTAGATCACCCAAGGCCTTTAACGAAGGAATTTTTACCGTAATATTCCATATATGCGCAATGCTTAAATGAATAGTTCCAATAAAAAAACATAAAAGCTGCAAATTCTTATCATCTAATAACCACGGCACTATCGGCTTAACTGTTGAAGATATCCATTTCTGGCCAAAAATTGTTCCAGTTAATAGTCCCCAAACGATCGCGCTTCCACACAACAAGTAAACTAACATAAATTTAGCAAGGGGCACATCTTTTTTACTCTTAGCTATTTTGACATGAAGCCCTGCAAATATTGAAAGGACCAATAAACCATAGCCTGCATCACCAACCAGCATTCCCACAAATAAAGCAAAAAAAACAAGAAAAACTAAACTGACATCAAATTCTTTATATCCAGGCAATACGTTAATGATATCAAAAACAGGTTTTATAATATTTATCCATTTGGGATTCTTTAATAATGTTGGCACTTTATCATCTTCTGCCGGTTCTTCAAAATGGATTCCCCATTGCTGTTCCTTCGCTTTTGCCTCTATTTGTGAACAGGCGTCCTGGGGGCAATACCCTCTCAATAATGTTAGTTCTCCAACATTCTTAGATCCTACAATAACCTCTTTTAAAACTAGCTTTTCTTCCTTCTCGCTTAACTTCTTCTTTAGTGCTGGCACGCACTTGATCTGTGCTTTTAGCTCATTCTCTGCTCTTTTAATATTCTTAAGTTCCTTTTCTAGTGAATCATTTTCATGCGACAAGCTCTTTGCCGGAAGCACTATCCCCTCATAATCAGACTTAATATCTCCTCGTGTGATAACCATACAATTGTTAATACTGCCTGTCCTTGAAAGAACTTCAACTATCACGCCTGCTTTAAGCTCGATCTTTTGAGACACTGGAATCTCGCAAAAGGAGATATTAATGCCTTTTTCCTTTAGCTGGACAATATCCTGCGGCTCGAAGTCCCCCCATTTTTGCATTCTATTAATAATTCCCTGCCTTTTAAGGACATTGTCACTCAACTGCTCTATCTTCTTCATTTGATGAATAACAATCTCCTTAACATCTCTCCATTCAAAAACACACTCTACAGATTCTTTAGGCTCTTCGACTGCAGATCTAGAATTTTCTAATATTCGAATAACTTTTTCTAATAATTGAATATCATCCTTTATAGCTGTGATCTCATCGCTCTTAAGAACATCATTATGTTCAACATGCACGACTCCAAGAGCTCTCATCTCTTCTACAGAAGAAACAAAATCCTTTTTCTGGACGATCATGAACATTTTTTTCATTGGAACTATCATTTAGGCTAATGCCTCCTGATGCATTTTTTCTTCTATCTTCCTCTTCGCGACTTTAGATATCCCGACTGCATTCGCTTGCTGATCACCTAAATAGATCCTGATAACCCTGATATTTTCAAGGCATTCCGGTATCTTTATTTTTTCAAACAGATTCACTCTTTGGGTCGTTATACGCAGTTCGCGCTGTAATATCTCAATTTGTTGTTTGATAACCAATACCTCAACAAAAAGCGCCAGCGCTTCTCTAATAGATGCTACGCCTTTGTCCACCCAAAGAGGCGTATCGTAAATATCAATAGCTCTTTCTTCAAAAACAACTCCTTTGAAAACCGGCACTTCAGCTCCAGCAATATTGATATATGTAAGATTAATATCTTTCAGCTCGACAAAATCCTTTATCTCAGCTCTAGGATCATTAAGCAGGCCTACCCATTTCTTCAGGATCTCTTCGATCTTGCTGAAAGCTTTCTCTTTCTCAGATAATAGCTTTCTAGCCTCTAGTATCTTTACCTGTAGCTGTTGCTTCTTAAGCTGTAAAGTCGGCAAATAATGCTGAAATTGCTTCAATGCATCTCTTTGACGCTTAAGCTCACCTTTTGTGAATTTTATTTTTGCCATAAAGCAATAAGCCTCTGGGTTATCACTGACAGGGTATTTCAAATATCATGAAAATCCCCATACAATAAACCAAAGCTCCATTCAGAAATAATCATTTGTTTTAATTTTCTGCGGAGATTCTCGTACAAGTAAACTCTCAGAAACATAGAGTTTACTTGCTATTGGAATCTCCTAACAGAGATAAGCCTTTGGCTTATCTCTTAGGCCAATATTCTGCAATTAATGATTCCTTAATGCCTGTCTCTGTCGAGTCAAAAATGTCTGATAATATCTTCCAGCCTAGATCAAGAGCTTCTTCTAAAGGGATATTAACCGCAAGCGACATCAGTTCATTTTCAAATCTCTTGCCATATGCTAATAACTTTTCATCCCAGGCACTCATCTGGAACCCCATTGATTTCTTTTCAAGAGATTCTCTATAATCAGCAAAAAGCTGTATCATTCGATCCATTATCGCACGATGGTCGCTCCTGGTATCACCATTGACCTGTTGCTTTAAACGGCTTAAAGAACCAAAAGGCTCAATACGCCCACCACGCAGATAAAACTGGCCTTCTGTAATATAGCCCGTGTTATCCGGCACAGGATGAGTAACGTCATCACCAGGCATAGTTGTAACAGCTAAAACTGTGATCGAACCTGCATCTTCAAAATCAACGGCCTTTTCATATCTTGATGCCAATTGACTGTAAAGGTCTCCCGGGTATCCTCTGTTCGACGGTATCTGCTCCATTGTGATCGCGATCTCTTTCAAAGAATCGCTAAAATTAGTCATATCTGTTAAAAGAACCAGGACCTTTTTGCCCTCTAGCGCGAACTTTTCAGCAACAGCTAAACACATATCAGGGACCAATAGACATTCAACCGTGGGATCAGAGGCTGTGTGAATGAACAGAACCGACCTTGATAATGCGCCATGTTCCTCTAGATTATCTCTAAAGAACAAGTAGTCATCATGCTTCAACCCCATTCCTCCTAAAATTATCATGTCAACTTCAGCCTGCATTGCAATGCGAGCTAAAAGCTGATTATAAGGCTCTCCTGCAATTGAGAAGATAGGAAGCTTTTGTGATTCAACCAATGAATTAAAAATATCGATCATAGGTATACCTGTTCTGATCATGTTCTTAGGTACGATCCTTTTCGCGGGGTTGACCGATGGCCCGCCAACATCGACCATGTTATCCGTTAAAGCAGGGCCGCCATCCCGAGGAGAACCATTGCCGTCGAATATCCTTCCTAAAAGGTTCTCTGAACAGGATACCTGCATAGGCCTCTTTAAGAACCTGACCTTGTCATTCGTTGATACGCCACGGCTGCCAGCAAAAACCTGCAAGTGCACCTTTTTATCTTCTAGCCTTATAACCTGCGCCAACGAGATACCTGCCTTGGTCCTAATTTCAGCCAATTCCTTATAACTTACATCTTCAGCCTCAACAGTAATAACATCCCCTGCTATTTGTAATATTTGACTATAAAATTTTTGCATTATTATTTCCTTGTTCTATGCATCAGATAATTTTTTTCTGATCTCTGATTCACGTTTCTTAAATTCATCTGAATTAAATTCAAGAGTGTTAAATGTAATAAAGCTTTGTCTTAACTCTTGAAAAAATCTTCTAGCGGCATCTTTGTTAGCAAAATCGAACTTCTTCTCGATAATTTCATCCATGATAGCGAACATGTATTTCTGTCTATCTGAGGACGTTGCCTCATCTACTTTATCAAAAGCATTCTGTTGCAGATAAACAGCATCAAAGAATTCACCTTTAAGAAAATCAACGAATTCTTCATTGCTTATACCTTCTTCACCAACTACCTTCATCATCTGGTCGACACTTTGGCTCTTTTTTAATATAGCAACCGCATTTGCTACTTTATCAGATTCAATAAAACTTGTATATTTACTCCAGCTATCCAAAGGATCGATAGACGGATATTTTCTCGCATTTGCCCTGTCCCTTGAAAGGCCATGAAAAGCGCCAACAACTTTTAATGTCGCCTGAGTGACCGGTTCCTCAAAGTTCCCTCCTGCAGGGCTGACAGCGCCGCCTATGGTCAGGGATCCTTTTGACCCATCCCTTAACTTAACCAACCCCGCTCTTTCGTAAAATGATGCTATACGTGATTCAAGATAAGCAGGAAATGCTTCTTCACCAGGGATCTCTTCTAACCTGCCCGACATTTCACGCATAGCCTGTGCCCATCGAGAAGTTGAATCAGCAAGCAAGAATACGTTCAATCCCATTTGCCTATAGTATTCAGCCAATGTAGCGCCTGTATATACGCTTGATTCTCGAGCAGCAACCGGCATTGAGCTTGTATTGCAAATAATGATAGTGCGCTCCATTAAACTCTTTCCGGTTTTTGGATCTATCAATTCAGGGAACTCCTCTAAGATCTCCACAACCTCGCCCGCGCGTTCGCCACAAGCAGCAACAATAACAATATCAACTTCAGCATGCCTGCTTAATAAATGCTGTAAAACTGTTTTTCCCGCGCCAAATGGCCCAGGAGTACAGAATGTCCCTCCAATTGCAACAGGGACAAGAGTGTCAATGATCCTGATCTTTGTTACAAGAGGATCGACTGGTTTTAATTTCTTTGAATACGCTTCAATAGGGATCTTAACAGGCCATTTTTGATGCATAGTAACATCAGCTGTCTTACCTTCTTCGTTCTTTATCTTCGCAACTGCTTTATCTACTGTATATTTTCCCTGTGGTGCGATCTCTACGACTTCCCATTGCCCTTGCAATTTAAATGGCACCATAATTCTATGCTCAAATATCTTTTCAGGAACTGTTCCCACTTTCTCTCCGGCAAAAAGCTTATCTCCAATTTTTGCAGTTGGAGTGAACTCCCACTCTTCTCCCTCTTCTAAAGCATCAAGATAGGCCCCTCTTTTTAAGAAGAAACCATACTTTTCCGCTAAACGATTCAATGGGTTCTGCAAGCCATCAAAAACTTTTCCTAACAAACCCGGTCCCAGTTCAACCGACAGCAGCTCACCGGTAAATTCAACAAGGTCACCTACCTTAACACCAATAGTATCCTCAAAAACCTGAAGGTCAGTTCTCTTTCCTTTAACCCTAATGACCTCTGCTTTTAGTTTTTCATCTCCAACATTAATATAGGCAACCTCGTTCTGCATTACATTATCTTCAAACTCAACTGCAACCATATTACCATTGACCCCCACAACTTTACCTTTTCTTAAATCTGCTTTCACAACAAACTCCTTTTATAAAATATATTTAGTTTTGCCTTTGCAGCAGCTTTTTTTCTTTACCATAATCTTCATCGCCTGCCAAAACAGCTGCATTCTCTTTATAGATATTAAACACTTCTGCTCCTCGTGAAGAAGCTATTTTTGAGTAACGTTCTACTATCTTTAATTGAAGACCATAAATATAGAGAAAATCAATATCAAAATAATGGCCTACCGCTAAGTCTTCTAAAACCTGCCAGCGAATATGATCAATATCTTTTTCAGCCTCCAACAAATTTTCTTTTCTCGCTGCCTTATTTATAGCATCCTGCAAACTATAGTCCCTAAAGCTTTCATCCTTAACGTAATCCTCCGGCTTCTTATGCGCACGCTTTGCCCTAAAGGCGGCTATCTCATTTTTTAGGCTCTTTTCAAAAATGATCCATTGATTTAAAACCTGACTGGATGTTTTAATCCCATCTGTCTGGCCAGAGAGAAGGCTTTTCATTGTAGAAAAGTCCTCGTCTGTCAATAATCCCTTAGACAGCTGCAGGTACGCCTCAACAGTCATCGGAGGCTTCTGATCAAAATTGATCATTGCCAAACTAGCAGCAAAATAATAATATGTTTTTCCCATGATAAAAGAATTACTTTGTTTCGATAGATCCTTTTAAGATCGCCGACACCTGCGTGTTCAAGTAAACGCTTAAATAATCAACTAAGCTCTTTTCTGTAAAATCAAAACATGATTTTCCGCCATCAAAACTAATGGTAAAACCTTTTGAAATATCTTCTGATGATTCTATTTCAAAGGTCCTCTGCAATTCTGTCTGTAGTTTTGCAATAAATCCATCTTCAAAGCTCTTAAGATCTGCTGGCGACAATGCTACTTTCATTTCAGCGCTCTTATGCTCATCTTTCATTGATTCTTTCATTACATCAGCAAGAATACTCGCAAGCTTTTCTCCTGACAATGTCTCTTCCAATTCTTTTTTAATTATCTTCTTTAATGTCTTGTCGATCTCTTTTCTTAAAGAAAGAAGCATATCGCGGGAAGACTGCTTAAGAGCCATATTCGTTGACTCTTCGTTCTTCTTTATTTCTTCTTTTGCTGCTGCAAGAAGCTGCGCAGCTTCAACTCTAGCCTTTTCAATTATCTTTTTAGCTTCAGCCTTGGCAGCATCCTGTATCTGGGTCGCTTCTTGCTGCGCTGACTCAACTCCTTCAGATTTAATTTTATTTATAAGTTCCTGTATTTGACTAGCCATCTCGTTCTCCTAAAAATTATATGCTGTTTTTTGCTTGTTCAATTTCTTCTAATATCATCTTAGCGGCTAAAGCAGGATCGTCCGCGTTAACAATAGGACGTCCAACAACTAAAAAGTCGCTACCGTTTTTTATTGCATCATAAGGTGTTGTTATTCTTTTTTGATCGCCTGCGCTGGCGCCATGAGGCCTGATACCTGGCGTTACAATTACAAAATTGTCACCCATCTCTTTTCTTAATAACGCGGCCTCCTGACTCGAGGCCACGATGCCATCAAGTGAGGATTCTTTTGCGAGCCTTGCTCTTTCCAAAACAAGAGCTGATATACTATCACCAACCTCTTCGCTTGTCAAAACAGTTATACCAACTATCAAAGGTCTCTCGATGCCGATTTTTTCTGACGCTTTTTTTGCTTCATCAGCTGCCTTTTTAAGCATTTCCTTGCCTCCGACAGTATGCACCGTACACATAAAGATGCCGCCGGGCTTTTCCCCCATATTTACTGCCGCCCTTACAGCATTACCTACTGTATTGGGAATATCATGATACTTGAGGTCTAGAAAAACTTTTTTTCCTTTTGAGTAAATATAGTCCACTATCCTTGGCCCGCATGCCGTAAATAACTGGCTTCCTATTTTAAAAAGCTCTATATTTTCACTTAAAATATCAATTAATACTTTGGCTTCTTGGAAAGTATCAACATCAACAGCAACTATTAACTTACCTCTGTCTTTACTCATTACCGTACCAGGCTCCCTCTAAGTTGTTTTAAATTGTTCAATTTGTTCTTCTTCATATATTCTTTAATACCTCTGAGCACTTCTAAAGGCGCTTTAGGCTCAATAAAATTTGCCGTTCCTACAGCGACCATAGTTGCACCAGCGATAATGAATTGCAAAGCATCATCTGCGGTCATTATCCCTCCCATACCAATAATAGGGATGCTGACTTTTTGAGCAACATTATAGACCATGTTCACGGCCATAGGCCTTATTGCCGGACCACTGACTCCACCAGTAAAATTACCGATTGCCGACTTCCTGGTTTTAGTGTCGATCACAAGCCCGGAAAATGTATTGATCATACTGATTCCATCTGCACCCGCCTCTTGGGCTGCCTTTGCAATGACAGTAATATCACCGACATTAGGCGTTAGTTTTGCAATTACAGGCAACTTCGATATCCTCTTAACAGCTTTTACGATACTATATGTTGCCTTAGGGTCTTGTGCGACTAATGACTTCTTTTTCAAATTGGGACATGAAAGGTTCAGTTCTATTGCAGATAAGCCCTTTGGCTTATTGAGTTTTTCGGCTAGCATTTTAAATTCTGTTTCAGTTTTCCCGGACACACTTATTATCAAAGGAACGCCGAGCTTTTTAAACTCAACCAGCCTTCCACTGATAAAAGCATCAATGCCTTCATTCTCAATTCCAATAGCATTGATCATTCCCGACGGTATCTCTACAATACGTGGGGATGGATTACCTTGCTGCGCATAAAGAGTAACCGTTTTGGGAGTTAAGGCTCCCAGTTTTTTGAGATCAGAAATACTGCAATAATCCTTAATATACTCAAATGTTCCTGAAGCGACCGTAACAGGATTGCTGAATTTTGCTTTTCCGATTTTTACTGAAAGGTCCATTGATCAACTCTCTTTTTATCTAAAAAATACCATTTTAATACCTACTAAAATAAGCAAACATCCGAAGATTCTTTTCAACATAATATCAGGAACACCCATGACCATATTAGCTCCCAAATAAGCTCCTACTGTTAAACCTACAGATGCAAATATTGCCACCGGTACATTAACATGACCGGATGAATAATATTTCCACACTGCAAAGAAAAATACTGGGGGCAACATTATCGCAAGAGTTGTTCCTTGAGCCTGATGTTGCGTCATACCGAAAAAATACAATAGAGACGGAATAAGAATAATCCCTCCGCCTATTCCGAAAAATCCGCTGAACAATCCTGCGACTAATCCAAGAGCTAAATAAAGAATTTGCATAATTGTTACCTTGATTAAAATTTTATATCTTTGATATTAAAAACTGGTCCGTCAAAACAAACCGTCTTATAGCCTTTACTAGTATCTATTGAACACCCTTTGCATGCCCCAACGCCACACGCCATTACTTCTTCGCACGATACCTGGCCATCAATTCCATGCTTTTGGGCAAACTCTTTTACTGAGGCCATCATAGGTTTTGGCCCGCAAGTATAAATGAATGTTCTTTCTGGATCAGTATTGATCTTCGAATATAACTTTGAAACCCTGCCCTTTATGCCGACACTTCCATCATCCGTTGTAATTGAAACCTTGCAGCCATTAGCTTTATATTCTTTCATATTAAAAATGTGCTCTTTCGTCCTTCCTCCGTACAACAGGACCTGTTCACATTTAATTTTTTTCAATTCATCAGAAAGGGCAAGAAAGGGAGCCACGCCAACCCCTCCCCCAATCATAATTACCTGCTTGATCTTTTTCGATGGAAGGCTAAAACCTTTCCCGAGGGGGCCTATAACATCAACCACCTCACCGTTTTTCTTCGACGACAACATCCTAGTGCCATCTCCAACCACCTCATAAAGGATCTCAATATTGTTCTTGGCGCGATAAATACTGAACGGCCTTCTGAAAAAAGGCTTAAGCGTATCGTTGATCCTGATATGAATAAATTGTCCAGGAACGACTTTTTCTGTGATCTTTCCTGCATCCAAAGACATCCTGTATAATTTGGCAGTTAATTTTTCGTTTGAAACTATTTTTGCTTTGTACTGATTTTTATACATAAAGCTATACATTACTTTCTTAGATGATAATAAGCAACTACAACTATCAGATAGACGACAATTGCCCCAAGAAAAGTGCCGACGATCTGATTAAGGTCTGCACTTTTAAAAACAACCTTTTCTTGAAAATATTCCAATACGACCGCAAGCAAGGGCCAAGTTAAAAGCCCCCGAATTTCCTTTGTAGAAAAAAGTTCTTTCACATCAATGATCTCTTTTGTCTTTACCTCCAGACACTTTTTTATCGATGGAAACACCCGAGGTGTGCCTTTACAGTAATTTTTATACTTCTGTCCGAACAATTCGCCCAATAGCTCTTCCTCTTTAACAACTTGCTTGTTAAACCTAATATAAAACAACCATAAAAAAATAGGCACGCTCCACCACGGCCAAACAAGAAGAACAAAACCTATGCCCAAACTACAACTGCCTAAATACATGGGATTACGAACTAGCGAATAAAGCCCGCTGGTAACCAGGTCGCCGCCCTTCTTATAAAACTTCTTTTTATGTCCACGTGCTGCCATCCTGATCAAAACACCTTTGATAATACAAAGTATCCCTAAAATATCTAATGCATTGTCAACTCCCTTGCTCTGGGAATAGAGGCCTGGGAACACATACAGAAACCCCGTAAGCACTATGACAAAAGATAAAATTGAACTGTCTATCTTAATTCTCTTTTTCATTTATTTTTCTCCAAGCAGATGCGATTAATCCGCTTACTTTTTAGTATTGTTATTAATAATTCTACACATATCATAATTAATATCAACAGTAAAAATTAACAATTGTCGATCGTTAATTGTTGTGCAATTCATCCCTAGGCTCTTTTTTCTTCTATTAAGCTATTTAGGATTCCTTTTACCTCACTAACATTATTAGCCTTCAGCATGCCTTCTTTATCCCAATTGCCAATATCTATTATTGGACGCTTATACACAAAACCATAGGATATCTCACATGCCGTTCCATGGCTACCCGGTAAAGCAATTATTATATCTGCAGAAGAAGCAACCATAGCATTTCTTGCATATCCAATAGTTGTAGGAAGCGCAATTTTAATGTATTCATTCGCATCTGACTTATCTTTTCCCGGCAACAGACCAATAGTCAAACCCCCAGCCTCACTACATCCTTTTGCAGCCGCCTTCATTACTCCCCCTAGACCTCCACAAACTAACACAGCACCCACTTCTGCTACTATTTTTCCCACATTATATGCTATATTCTCCACTTCCTGATTAATTTCATGTCCACCAATAACAGATACCACAATTTGCTGATTATTCATAATTCCTCCACTTTTGCTTATTTTTTAACTTTTTTACACCATTTTAATTGAATATTACAAAATTAATGCAACAATAATTAACATTTCGCTCCATTTATAAATTATATACAATTGGAGCATTGTTTGCTAGTCTCTCCAAACAAGTAAAACAGCCTTCTATCCATTTACCTTTCATTTAAATTCAACAATATGATCATTAACGCCATTTCCAATAGTATAAACATTGTAAATAAGGCTTACACACTCCACTTTCTTCCATAAATGCTCAAATAAAATCCGAAACACAATAATCGCATTTCGGATATAAGAAAATCATTATAATTGTTCATTGACCTCAAAATACAACTAATTAGAAAACCACCTTCCCTCCACAAATAGTTGTCTCAACAAGACCCATTAACTTACGCCCAATAAATGGAGAATTCTTTGACTTTGAAGCAACCTCTTCCTTTTTAAATTCCCACTCAGCTTCAGGATCAATTATCACAATATCTGCATCAGCTCCTTCCTCAATTTTCCCCTTATTTTCCAACCCCAATATTCTTGCTGGAGTAGCGGACATTTTTTCAACCATCTGAGGCCACGATATGATATTCTGATTTATAAGTTCTGTAACAACCAAGCCCACTGCCGTCTCCAAACCTATCATTCCAAATGGAGCGTGATCAAAATCAGCTTCCTTATCTTCATAAGTATGCGGAGCATGATCTGTAGCGATACAATCTACTGTGCCGTCTTTGAGCGCCTTTTTGATCGCAGCAACATCTTCCTTTGTTCTCAAAGGTGGATTCACCTTTGCACTTGTATCGAACGACCTGACTGCTTCTTCTGTTAAAGTAAAATGATGAGGACATACTTCTGCAGTAACCTTTACCCCATCTTTCTTTGCTGCCCGGATCAGGAACAAAGATCGCGCTAAACTGATATGCTGAAGATGTATAGACGTATTCAAATACCTGGCTAATTCAATATCTCTTGCAACAATGATCGTCTCTGATATTCCAGGATCACCCTTTAGCCCTAATTCCATAGAGATATCACCTTCATTTACAACACCAGATCCCATAAGATCGCTATCTTGACAGTGATCCATAACAACCAGCCCGACCATCTTCGCATACTCCATTGCATAACGCATCAACCCACTATTTGAAACAGACATCCCGTCTTCTGTAACCGCCAAGCAACCGGCTTTCTTCAACTCGAACATATCGGTCAGCTCTTCCCCTTTTTGCCCTTTTGTAATTGAGCCCGCAGGGATGATGTTTATCAGTCCTACTCTTTTCGCCTCTTTACTGATCGCTTCAACTATCATGCAATTATCAATAACTGGATTTGTATTTGGCATACAAACTACCGTCGTAAAGCCACCTTTCGCCGCAGCCCTTGAACCAGACTCAATAGTTTCTTTATCTTCCCGGCCAGGTTCGCGCAAATGAACATGAAGGTCAATAAGCCCTGGCAATACATATTTGCCTTTAGCATCGATGATCTTCACTCCATCAGCTTTGATAGATTTGCCGATTTTAACAATAACATTTTTTTCGATAAGAATATCTTTTTCAGAAGACGACTTCTTTGAAGCATTAACAATAGTTGCATTTTTTATCAATAAGGACATCACTTACTCCTCTATGCTTTTTTCTTTTTATGCAGAAACAGGCTCCCTAATTCCAAGCAGCAAATACAGAACAGCCATCCGTATCGCAACACCATTCGTGACCTGATTCAAAATTACCGAATATTCACCGTCAGCTACTTCCGCTGAAAGTTCAACACCTCTATTTGTCGGTCCCGGATGCATAATCAACACTTCTTTTTTGGCTTTTCTCAATCTTTCTTGATTAACTCCAAAGATCTTTGCATACTCTCTAATAGATGGCAAACGTTTATCATCTTGCCTTTCTTTTTGAATTCTTAGAAGCATCAATACATCACTTTCTGGGATGATTGCATCAATATCATAACTAACCTTTACGCCGAGCTTTTCAATACCAGCCGGCATCATCGTTGAAGGGCCGCAAACGGTTACATTCGCCCCTAACTTTGTTAATCCCCAAATGTTCGACCTAGCAACACGCGAATGCAATATATCCCCAACAATGCTTATGTTCAATCCTTTTATCTTTCCCAACTTTTCATTAATGGTAAACATATCTAACAGTGCTTGTGTAGGATGCTCGCGGCAGCCATCTCCAGCATTGATTATCGACGCGCTCAAATTATCTGCTAGGACCAAAGGAACCCCCGAGCAGGAATGTCTTACAATAATCGCATCAACGTTCATTGCCTCAATATTTTTTGCCATATCCAGGATCGTTTCACCTTTTGACAAAGCGCTACTGCTTGCTGCAATATTTATGGTATCAGCAGAAAGCCTCTTTGCTGCCAGCTCAAAAGATGTCCTAGTCCTGGTCGAAGGCTCAAAGAACAGCATAACAACTGTTTTTCCTCGAAGCGCAGGGACTTTTTTAACATCACGAGAAGAAACCTCCTTAAAAGATTTTGCTGTCTCCAAGATCATCTCTATCTCTTCTACACTTAAGCTTTTTAGATCAAGCAAACTATGTTTTGTCCACTCTGCCATTAGTCAGCCCTATCTTCAATTTTGACCATATCTGTTTTATTGTCGCTTTCCTGCAATACAACTTCTACTACTTGGCTTAAAGATGTCGGAATGTTCTTTCCCACATAATCCGCTCTTATCGGAAGCTCCCTGTGCCCTCTATCTATCAAAACTGCAAGCTGAATGCTTGCGGGTCGCCCAAAGTCAATTATCGCATCAAGCGCTGCCCGAATAGTTCTGCCTGTAAAAAGAACGTCATCCACCAGAATGATCTTCTTATCAGTAATATCAAAATTTATCATTGTTTCATGCACAACTGGCTGAGTAGCAACAAGTGTAAGATCATCACGGTATAATGTAATATCAAGAATTCCCGCAAGTATCTCAACACCCTCGATCTGTTGAATGCTTTCCTTGATCCTTTCTGCCAAAACAGCTCCACGCGTTCGGATACCAATGATACAAAGATCTTCAGTTCCTTTATTTTTTTCTAGGATCTCGTGAGATATTCTTAATATCGCCCTTCTGATATTTTCTTTATCCATTACCTTTAACGGAGATTTGATCATATGCCCAGTCCTCTATCTTTGCTTAATATCCTGGAGAATATTAGGATGAATTTTTGACACAAAAAAACCCGCCTTTTTATAAAAGCGAGTTTGCGTTCCTTTTATTTTTTTCTTGAAGTAATAATATCTTGAACATGAATTTCCTTGTAGGTCTCTCAGGACCGAATTAAAGGTTATTGACACCAAATATAACACCTGTCTTTTCTTTTGTCAAGCAAAAACCTCACACTTCTTTCAAAAATGATTATTTTTCACATTAACAACCCACTCTTCCTGTCCGTCGATAACGCAATAAATTAAAGCTGAAAAGAAAACGTTTTCCTCAAACTAGATTTTTCCGTTGTGCTAGATAATCATGTAGGTTAAACTTGTAGTAGGGAAAATAGGTTATAGAGTATTTAGGACTGTAAATGTATTAGTATATATAAGGAGAAAAGTCGTGAAAAAAATGTTCTTTTTTTTATTGTTGGCAGCTATCGTAATTACGTTTATTCAAAATCCATGCCACGCGCAAACCCAAACTCTTGAATTAACAACCTACTACCCGGCTCCATTTGGGGCATATGATAGGATCAAGCTGGTCCCAAGAGCAGCTGGTTCAGAATTACCCGAGCCATGTGACAGCGGAACGGTTTATGTATCTGATGATGGAAACCTAAACTATTGTGAGCCAACAGCAGCAGGAAGCCCTACTGGAACATGGGGTCCCGCAGCTGGTGAATGGGAAAGATCCGCAGACGATAACAATGTCTATCCAATTAACACCGCTACAAATCCTAATATCAAGATAGGCGTTGGAACAAGCACGCCTACGCAGCAATTGCATATTGTCTCAGACAATAGCGATGCCGGCATTTTGATCGAAGCAGAGAACGACAAAGCTACTATAATAATCCAGGGCCAAACAGGCTCCAACGGAAGTGAATTTTCTATAACAGCTGAACAAAACGCAACAAACATTGGAACAGTTACAGATACTCCTCTTAATCTAGTTACTGGTGACCCAGGCACTGGCGGAGGAACTCGTTTAACTGTTACAGACCAGGGGCAAGTTGGAATAGGTACGACAAATCCTGCCCGCGATTTCGAAATAGCAGGCGGATTTCAAGTTTCAAACACAGCGGGAGCAGCAGACATAGTCTTTGATGGAACCACTGCAGCTGCGGCAAACGTCCAATTTAGAGCAGGAACAAATTTAGATGGTAATTTTGAAGTTGATCTTGTCGGTAATGCAGGCGCTCCATATTTTATAGTTACACCGGCTGGAGACGTTGAAATAAACGGTACTTTATCAGTTAAAAACGCAGGGGAGCCTGTTGCAGAAGTGCAAGTTGAATATGTTGCTGATGGAACTAATCCAGGGTACTACGCGACTTATGCGCCATAAAAATATGGATGGCGTAAAAATATAAATTTGTCTGTTGAAGGAGGCAAAATCAAATGAACGAGAAAAATGTCCGCAAATTCTCAAAAATAAAAATCTTTTTGTTTTTAGTTCTATTTCTTACCGCAATAGCCTTTCTGCATCCGAAAATTGCCGGCTCCTTGGAATGGACTGATCAAACACTGTCTCCTTCTACCACTATACGAGCTGTTCACTTTACTGAATTAAGATCTCAGACAAACAATCAGAGGTTGCAATGCGGAGTTGGAGCCTATTTGTTTTCTGATACAATTGTTTCAAAAACAACACCTATTAGAAAAACCCACTTAGAAGAGATCAAAGAGGCTATTGAACAGATATCCACAAATGGCTCAGTTACAAGAACTCCACCTACAATGCCTAACATCGGCGTTATAAGCGCAGGGTCAACAGCGATAAGCCTAAAACATATAAATAACTTAAGAGATGCCCTTGCTAATACAACTTGTTGTGGAGATGGCGCTTGCCAATCTTCTGTTGAAACAACAGTTAACTGCCCTGGAGACTGTCTTTGTACATACACTCCGTCCTCTGGAACCACTTGCGGGGAAATGGGTTGCCCTAGTGGAAGTGTTTTGATCACACAAACTGCTGCGGAAGGTCCAATACTTTGTCCAAACAAATACAGCTGTGAGAACAAGCCTTCTTTATGTTGTAGTTATTTCTTATCTGCGGCTGGTTGCGGAGACAATATACATTGTGGAGAAACACAAACCATGACAGAAAAAATTGGACAAGGCTGTGTTGTTCCAGATAATGAAAAATACTTGTGTGGTGCTGATGAAAGCTGCTGCACCTATAATACGACTGACCTGGGCTGCGGAGCTACTGTTAACAGCGTTACTTATCCTTTTTACACTCGCGTTTATGAATCGGTGGATATCTCTCATCCACAATGTGTTTCTAAGGTCGTTACAGTTGACAATGAAGCAGATTGTTGCAGCTATAAATATGCTGAAGGTTGCGGAGTAACTTTAGATGATGGACTGGGCAGCATTTACAATTCTTGTGATGGGATAACATATGATGAAGGAACTTGGGTTGAGTGCACCTGGTCAGATACTTTCCCAATAGATTGTTCTCCAACCATAGTATCAGAAGAAAACTCAGATTATTGCTGTAATTACACCGAAACATCCACTTGTGTTGATAAATTTGACCCAGCTATCCCCGCTACATATGTAAGTGTAACAAAGCAAACTGTATCAGAAGATGTTGCCAATCCTGATTGTGACACGACTACAACTCTAGAAGATTTTCACAATGATTGTTGTGGATACAATACTACCCGCGATGAGTGTGAAAGCTCAACTAACTGGGTACAATACACTGATGCAGACAATGCCGACTGTCCATCAAAATCAGTCACAAAAAATACAAGCATAACCGATGTCAACAATCTTTGCTGCAACTATGGCGATCCTATAGTTACTTGCGGCGGACAATGCAATGGCAGAGGCGTTGTGTATCCTCTAGGAACTAAAGTGATCTGTACTCCTGCAGGAAATCTAAACTGCACCGATATAGTAACAACAACTCCCAACGATGATATTTGTTGCGGGTTTGAAGATAAAACAGGTTGCGGTGGCAAATTCAGCGCAGTTGAAGAAGCCTGTGGTGGAGATGGCACATATAGTTATAGCGACCTTATTACTTGTAAGGTTTCTGCAACTATGAGAGGTGCTGGCTGTGATGATGTTATTACTGATCAAGAAGTGAATTCAGACACCTGCTGCCAATATTCCACAGGAGGATTAGGCTGTGGAGCTAATTGTAACGGCACTCTATATATCCTGCAGACACTAAAGTAACTTCCTGCGAAATATCAGCCACTGGCTTCTGCTCTGAAGTTATAGCAACAGAGGAAAATCATAATGACTGCTGTCTTTTTGTAACAGATCCAACTTGGCAATGCGGTGGGACCTGCGGAAGCTTAACCTTTGCGCCAAACGAAGCTTATAGGTGCACAAGGCCAACAATCAACACCGCATTATGTGCTGATGGAATAACAGCTATTATAGCTAATGCAGCAACCAGTGTAACCGCATGTTGTAATTATTCAACAGCAACTGGATGTGGTATAACTTGCGATGGGAATCCGCACACACCAATAGAAAATGTCACCTGCAGAACCTCTGCTGTCGCAGGTTGTCCGACTATTGAAACAGCAACAGTGACAATGGCATGCTGTGCATACAATAATATTCAAGGCTGCGACCTTGAATGTAATGATGTCGATTATGGAGCTAATGAGTGGGTTGACTGTAATGAAGTTACTCCTGATTCCTTGAAAGCTTTTGGCTGTACAGACCAATTAGATGCAGGATCACCTGTAATCAACGCTAATGCTTGTTGCAACTATGTTTCAAATACTGACTGGGGACTCACTTGTGATGGAAACAACTACCCAGCTTATTACAGAGTAACATGCCAAACATCTGCAGTTGCTGATTGTGACGATATCGTCGACAACGCAGCTGATCAAACAGATCTATACTGCGGATATGTTTATAGCTCAGGATACGGACAAACTTGTGACGGAACAACATATGGAGTTGATGAATACATCGAGTGCAAAAAGAAAACTATTGGAGCCCCTGGCGATTCCGACCCTTATTGTGACGATGTTTTGCTCGACGGTCCAACCTTTGATGGCGATGGCACATACTGCCAATATTCAGAAGTTGCCCCTTATGCAGGATGCGGCGTTAATTGTGATGGCACTGATTATCTTGTAAGCGACTATGTTGTCTGTAAAACTTCACTTACAGGAAATCCAGGCTGTGATGCCCCGACAGTAACACGCCTTGATGTAAACGATCCTAGCTGTTGCGCTCCGGCAGAATATACAACAACTCAAGGTTGCGGCATCGACTGCGGTAATGTGACAACATACTCCGATACTGACCTTATTACCTGTGTATCAATACCGGCAAAGCCGAGTTGTCCTGTAACAGCTAATAAGGACATCGGGCATATAACATGTTGTCCTGACTACACAACAACCGAAGGCTGTGGTATCTCATGTGACGGTGGCTCAACATTTTATGATGCTAATAAATATGTTACTTGTTATGATTCGCCGACTCCTGGTTGCACCAAAACACCTGTAATTGCCTCAAACAGTTCCGACCTTTGCTGTAATTTCCAAACTAACGAATCTTGTGGTTTGGCCTGTCAAAGCACATCATACCCTGATACAACTCTTGTTAAATGTAGAACTTCCGCAGTTATAGGATGCACGGCATCAACTTTGATCTCTTCAACGCCGTATGCAACAAGTTGCTGTAACTGGAGTGATTGGGAGAATTATGGTGGCGGCACTGGCTGCGGAATGAGCTTAACTCTTGCGGACATTGCCCGTCTGGCTTCTGGGCCAACAAGCTGCAGCGTCATTCAAAGCCTGCAGGCAAAAATCCCAACAAATCCTAACTGTCCAATTTATACGCGCTGTGAAGACAATTGCGGACAGTGTATTTATGTTGCAGATGCAAGTAATCCATATCAAAGCTGTAATTACAGCCCTAGCTGTTTAGGACGAGGAACTCAGTACTGCGCTGCTACTAATGACTGGGGTCCTTGCAGCCATTCACTTTGTAGCCCGTATACTACGCTTTCTTGCAGCTATCTTCCTATTCCAGGTGACGGCTCTGATCCTTATATAAAACACGATTATAAGATATGTGATCCCTGTGGTGACCTATATGGGGCATGCTCCTGTGGACATCACCCTTTCAACGTAGATCTGGATTCATTTACATGCAATGATGCTTCTGTTCCATGCCCTACTGACTTTGATCCAAACTACTACTCCTGTGTGGGTGGATATCTAAAACGTGATGGGGATATAGACCCAATAAATAATTGCCCTGGAATCAGATCCTGTGTTGATCATGAATGGTCTCTAACCTGCACCTTTCAAAAGACATTTGGAACTCCTCTAAGCTACAAAGGCTCTTGCTCTATTGAAGCTCCTGATGGCAAATACTATACAGGCGCTTACAGAATAAATGAGTGCGGAACAGATTACTTCAGAGATGGAAGCAATAACGCAATTTGTTTCTGTCAAGCTAATGTTGAAGGTAAATGTAAACCTTTCGGTGATTGTGACAAGGAAGATGGCGTCTTTAAGTGCCAGCCTAACGGAACTTATGGCGCATGTGAAACCTTGACAGAAGGCCAGTATAAAACGTGGGGGTTATGGCATCCTCGAGGGGAAGAAGGAACCAACGGCAACTGTTCTGCCTTTTGGAAATTTGGAGATAATCCTATGATTTACGACCATTGCGGCAAACTTATAGGCTGCCAATAAAACTCATATAAAAAAAGCCTCTAGCACTTTTGTGCTGGAGGCTTTTTTATTGTTAAGTATTTATTCACAATTCAAATTCACCATTAAAACAAATTCACCTTTTGGTTTTGTCTGAGAAAAGTGTTCATACAGTTCACTTGCAGATCCCTTCCTTAGCTCTTCAAATTTCTTTGTCAATTCTCTGGCGCAAGCAACAATAGGGTTTCCTAAAACTTCCTCAATATCTTTTAAAGCCTTTGTAATTCTATGCGGGGATTCATAAAAAATGATCGTTCTTTTCTCTTCTTTCAATGATTCCAGATTCTTTCTTCTTGCCGATGATTTGTTAGGCAGAAATCCTTCGAAAATAAAACTATCTGTTGGAAGCCCCGACAAAGATAGTCCAGCAACAAGCGCGCACGCGCCAGGAACAACAGTCATGGGAATATTGTTTTCCTGTGCCAGTTTAATAAGACGATAGCCCGGATCACTTATTCCCGGAGTACCTGCATCAGTTACAAGAGCAACACTTTTGCCTTCCTGCAAAACCTTAAGCAGATATTCACTTTTCTTAAACTTATTATGTTCAAAATAACTGGTCAGTGGTGTATCAATATCATAATGTTTTGTTAATATTCGAGTATGGCGGGTATCTTCAGCCGCAATAAGATCGACTTCTTTTAAAACTTCGATCGCTCGAAGAGTAATATCTTTAAGATTGCCTATTGGCGTAGAAGTAATATAAAGCATAGTTTTACCAATAATTATTCAACCGTTACAGACTTAGCTAAGTTGCGAGGCTGATCGACATCGCAACCTAACCCTACAGAAACATAATATGCAAATAGCTGTAATGGCAGGGCAACTAAAAGAGGCGTTAAAAGATCTGTGGTCTTTGGGACATAAATAACATGATTTGAATGCTTTTTAATTGTTTGATCACCCTGTGTTGCTATTGCAATGATCTTCCCTTTTCTTGCACGTATTTCCTGTATATTAGAGATCATCTTTTCATATGTTGCTGATTGCACCGCGATACAAACAACAGCACGATACTCATCTATCAACGCAATGGGGCCATGCTTCATTTCTCCTGCAGCATAACCTTCAGCAGGAATGTATGAAATTTCTTTAAGCTTTAAAGCCCCTTCCAGCGCAGAAGGATAATTGATATTTCTTCCAAGAAAAAGAAAACATCCAAAATGAGAGTTCTTCTTTGCAATTTTTGAAATAAAACTTTTTGTCTTTAATATATCTTTATATAGAGAAGGGACTCTTTTCAGATCCTTGATTATTACATGCCTTGTTTTCTCTGAGATCTTGTTTGTATGAATGCTTAATTTTAGCGCCAAAAGATACAGCATTGCTATTTGAGCAATGTAAGCCTTTGTTGAAGCAACTCCGATCTCCGGTCCCGCATGCGTATACAAAATACCATCGGACTCTCTTGCAAGAGAAGAACCAACCACATTGCAGATCGATACAACTTTTGCTCCTTTTGATCTTGCTTCTCTGACGGCAGCTAAAGTATCCGCCGTTTCACCAGATTGACTAATTGCAATTATCAAAGTCTTTTTATCAATTATTGGATCTCTATAACGAAACTCACTAGCAGCATCTATGCTAACCGGGATCGATGCCAATTTCTCAATTGCATATTTCCCGACCATCCCTGCATGATAAGCTGTTCCACAAGCTACAATAAAAATATTCTTAAATGCTTTTAACTGTTTTTCAGTTAAATTAAGCCCCTCCAAAGATATCCTATTTCCCTTAATTCTATCCTTTATGATCTTAGACAAGACTGCTGGTTGTTCATGGATCTCTTTAAGCATGAAATGCGCATAACCCTGTTTCTTAACAGAATCAACATCAAACTTTACAATATTGACCTTCGGTTTTACTTTCATTCCAGCAAAAGTATGAACTAATACTTCTTGCTTAGTAATGGATGCTATCTCTCCATCTTTTAGATAAATGATCTTCTTTGTTTTATCAAGAATAGCAGGCACATCCGAAGCAATAAAATTTTCACCATTACCTATTCCAACAATAAGCGGAGAACCTATACGCGCAGCAATGAGCTTTTCCGGCTCATCCTTACAAATAACCCCTAATGCAAAAGCTCCTCTTAAATGTCTTATGGCCTTTTTAACTGCCTCAAAAATATCTCCCTTATAATGCTGTTCGATCAAATGTGAGATAACTTCAGTATCTGTTTGGGAAACAAACTTGTGTCCTTTTTGGATGAGAGTTCTCTTCAGTTCTTCATAGTTCTCAATAATGCCGTTATGAACTACAAGTATCTTCTTTGAACAATCAAAATGGGGATGAGCATTAACTTTGTTTGGGGCACCATGAGTTGCCCAACGAGTGTGTGAAATACCAACGGAGCTTTGACCGATAGGTTTGTCCTTGATAAGTTTTTCAAGGTTTTGTATCTTGCCATGCATCTTCCTAAGAACTAATTTGTGATTAACAGAACAAACTATCCCGATCCCGCTTGAATCATACCCTCTATATTCAAGCTTTTTTAAACCATCCAGCAAAATAGGCGTTGCTTGTTTTGATCCAATATATCCTATAATTCCGCACATAGTTAAAATCTTTTCTTAAAATCAAATAATGTTTGGATAAAAAGTTTTAGCTGAGCCTCGTATTTTTTTCTGTCCTGCCGGAACTCTCTGCAGCCCTAAAACATTGATCGGAAAAGCAAAGATTCCTCGGAGCTGTATATTCTCCTATGAGATAAGAAAATATCTAACTTCCCATACTGAAAAATATCTGACGCTAACTACTTTTCTACTGCAGACTTGATATTTACATAAGTAACTACTTTGCGAGAAGGATTTTTCTTCCTTGTAAAATAAACCTCACCATCACATCCTGCAGTTAAATGCATTTTTTTACCATTAACATTAAGACCTGGTTGCCATTTATGACCTTCTCTTGTCAAGATAGTCCCCGACTTTACGTTCTGGCCCCCTGATGTCTTCAGGCCTTTTGTTTCTTTGTAATATTTAGCTGTTAAACCACCTACTTTTGTCATCATTCCCTCCCAAATACAAACAGCAATACAATCATCACCGTTTAATCAGTTATATTTAATTCAATCTTGTTTTTTCAATAAAATAATTAAGTTTAAACATATGAAAACTTCGCCACCTTAAAATCATTGCTAGCAAAGCAAAGGTTCCTTGGAGCAATATATTTTAATATAAGACAAGAAATATACAACGTTTTTGCAAAATAAGCAAACTTTTTATTTTTATGCTTCTATTAACTACTAATCATAATAACATAACAATAATGCATATATATTCATATTGACCAAAAAAAAGGCCATGTCCCTTATGAGACATGGCCTTTTTTAGAAACTACTTAGCCTTAAATTATTGTCCGCTTAATATTTTATTTATCTCAGCCTCATAGCCAGCTAAATCTCTGGCTGCTGTTTTTCTTCCATTAATATAGAAAGTTGGTGTTCCTCTTACTCCGATTTTTGACCCAAGCGCAATATCCTGATTAATATAATCTTCCCATTGAGCATCTTTTTCTTGATAATCCTTTAAAAACTTATCAACATCTAATCCAAGCTGAGAAGCTAATTCCTTATATTTGTCTTCACCTAAGCTCCTTCCATTCTCAAGAAGAAGGTCTACCATTTCAGCATACTTGCCTTGCTCACCCGCAGCAAAAGCCGCTTTAACTGCGGTTCTTGCATTCTTGTGAAAGCCTAAAGGAAAGTTCTTAATCATATAATTAACTTTTCCCGGATACTTGGCAACAACTTCATTGACAGGAGTATGAAACCTCGCACAGAAGGGACATTCAAAATCAACGAATTCTGTAATGGTAATTTTAGCGCTCTTGCTACCAACGATCTTTGAATGTGCAACAGGAATTTCGTAAACAGTTGTATAATCTTCTGGTGGTGGTGCCTGTCTTTCTGGTGCTTGTGCTCCTCCTCCTGCTTTAAGAGCTTTTTCAATATCACTAATTTTGGATTCAAGAAGTGCTAATTTCTGCTGAAGGCTTATTTGTGTTGCAAGCATTCCAGCCATATCAGACGTGCCCATACCACTATTCTTAGATATGGATCCTTCTATATCACCTAATTTAGCGTCCATTCTAGTTTGCATTTGAAGAATTTTTGATTGTTCATCAAATATTGCTTTTAGTGCGGTTTTACCTCCGCCATTATTTTTCAAAGCAACAAGCCCAACAAAAACACCGACCATAATAATTAGAACAAGTGTCGTTACTTTCTCTTTCATTTATTTATCCTTTCGTTTTCTTATTTTTTTACTGATTCAAAGAATACCACAATTGCTTGAAAAATACTATTATAAATTTTCAAAATATTAAGTCATCTTGCTACAAAGGTATTTTCCCATATGTTGAAACTACGTGCTTGATGTCTTCCCACCTGTTCGGACATCCAAAAACACCAATGATCAGATCGCTATTGCCTTTCTTTAAAGTTCCGATGAAACATGCCTGCGCAGCTCTTGTATATCCGGTCTTCCCATATATTTTTCTCTTCCAGCCTTTAAAAAGTATTTTATTATGGCTTGTCAAAACTATCTGTCTTCCTTCCTTAGATTGGATCGTTTTATTTTTAAGCTCAATTGCTTTTCTGAAAAAACTATATTTCAATGCCTTTCTAAATATCAAATACATGTCATAAGCAGTTGAATACTGTTTTGCTTTGGAAGGCAGTCCGTTTGAATTTGCAAAATTTGTACGTTTTGCTCCCAATTGTTTTGCGCGCTGGTTCATCAACTGGACAAAATTAGCTTCTGAGCCAGACACAGCTTCTGCCAAAACCACGCTTGCATCATTAGCAGATTTTATAAGGATCGCATAAAGAAGATCCTCTACTTTATATTGCTCTCCTGGTTTAACATTTATCATTGTTGGCTGAACTAGCGTCGCATTTTTACTGACCGTAATATATTTATCTAAAGGAAGTTTTTCTATTACAAGAAGAGCCGTCATTACTTTTGCAGTGCTGGCCGGCAAGATGCGATTATGCACTCCCTTTCCATACAAGCGCTTAATTCTTGTACTATCAGAGAATATTACTGATTGACAAGTTACTTTATATTTCTTTTTTCGTTGTTCTGCTACTACTACCGATGAGAACAAAAAAGTAAAAGCAAGAAGAAAAATAAGGACTATATTGACCGTTCTAATTCTGTTGATTTGCAATGCTTTCAATTCTTAAGCTTTCTTTGTTGAGCTCGTTGCAGATTGATAGACCAATTCTAAAGCCTTGGCTATTCCGACTGTCGGGAAAAAGTTCTGACCTTCTGTTTTGCAAATACGCCAGCCAGTGTCTTTCCTGATAATAGACACCCAGAAATACTGCATCATTTCCATTTCAGAAACAATAAGATAAACGACACCCTTCTGTTTTTTTTCATCAAAGATCATCTCCTTAAAAACTATAGAGCACTTACCTATCTGGTCTTGAAATTTAAAATTTAAAGGATCAAAGTCTTGAACTTTGTAGGTTTTCAATTTTACATCCCTCCTTACAGGCAGATCAACATGCCTGACCTTACGCATATTTATTTCGTAGAACTCTTTTTGTCCCGCGTCCATCCACTTGCGCTCGAACTTAGTATCATACTGTGGCTGAACGGTATTTTCTGTCACATCAAAGCCTGTATCTTGTGACTGTTCAAGCACCCATTCATAATATGGATAAAAATCTGTTACTATCTTTAAAAATCCTTTTTCTTTTAACCGGCTATTGACCAATTTCAAGAACTCAGTTGAAAACAACCTGTGCTTTATATGTCCTTTTTTAGGCCAGGGACAAGGAAACAAACAATAAACATTATCTATTCTCTTTTGGTCAAACAATCTTTCAAAAGAAACTCTAACGTCCATCTTTAAGATCTTTATATTATCAAGAAGACGCTCTTCTCTCTTGATCCTCTTAAGTGTTTTAAAAATTCTTTCCCATATCTGTTCAAAACCAATAAAATTCCGGCCAGGAGAATTTTTAGCACTTCGAACAAGGAATTCTCCCATCCCAAAGCCTATCTCAACATCAAGAGGTGCTTTACGGCCAAATTGCATATCCCAATCCGATGGATGATCAATATTATGGCAAGACACTAGTGGTTTTAATAAATCGTCTATTGATTTCACAGCTAACAAAATTCTCTAAAACAACTTGGATTATATTCTTATAAGGTTAATACCTTGCAGGAAAAACACATTACATCTACTGTAAAAACTCAAAACTTTACTGCTCGTTAAAAACTTAGTTCATTTTTTAATCGAAAAAGGAAAGTCCAGCCACTGCCTACTAATCTATTTTCTTCAAAAACCAAAGGAGTTAGCTCGTCCTCAGAAATTATCCCATCTGCTTTATTTATCGACGTAAAATAATACTTGATCAAATAAACTTTTTCTCCTGCCTTTAAGGTTTCTGTCTTGTATATCGTGCCCATATTTATTTTTTCTAATACACCCGTCTTTATGTTCTTTTGATACCCCACAACCATCTCATCACCCATTATTCTAGACACATCTCTTTCAGACATCCCCAAATATACCTTTTCAATACTTGTTGTTTCACTAGCTACTGCTTTTTGTGCTGACGGTTCGATCACAACAACTTCTACAACTTTGCCTGTCAGAACAGCATCTTGAGGCTCAATCTCCATGGAAACACATCCCGAGACAATAACCCCTAAAAAGATAATCAATATTTTTCTCATAACGATCTCCTACAAAAACTAATAAGTTTTTCTGTCAGATCTGTTTAGCCATTCTTTAAACAATTCGACATTTTCTTTTCTTAAGAAACCTTCAATGATCTCTACAGGACTTCCTCCTATTTTTTTCATTCTTCGATTTGATATTGTAAGCTCATGAAAACCTGCGGACTTCGCATCTTTAATTTTAGCCCCATAAACAATAGTTGAGATGTTTGCCCAGTGAATTGCCGAAAAACACATTGGACAGGGCTCGCAAGTAGAATAAATAACGCTCCCGCTCAGATCAATGTAGTTGATCTCTTTGCATGCCTTCCTGATCGCTTGAACCTCTGCATGCGCTGTAATATCAGTTGTCTTCCATACTGTATTGTGAACGCAGCTTAATACTTTATTGTCTTTCACGATACATGCGCCAAATGGAGTTTGTCCTTTTTGCACACCTTCTCTGGCCTTTTCCATTGCCATTTGCATATGCTTTTCATTTGGCTTAAATATTTGCATGATCTCCTCAATGATCCTAAAAGATTAAAAATAGTCCTGCAATTATAATACGATAAACTCCAAAAATTATAAAATTATGGTTTTTAACAAAATGTAATAAAAACTTGATCGCCAAGATCGCAACGAAAAACGAAACTACAAAACCTACGAACAAGAGGCCAAACTGCGATACAGTAAATGAAGATGCGCTCTTAAGAAGATCTAAAGCAGTTGCTGCTGCCATTGTAGGAACAGCAAGTAAAAAAGAAAACTCCACGATCGTTCGTCTCTTTAACCCTAAAGACAAGCCACCGATAATTGTAGCTGCTGATCTTGAAACACCCGGTATCATTGCAAAAGATTGAAACACCCCGATCATAAAGGACTTTTTATAGCTCAGCTCTTTAATTTCCTCAATATCAATATCTTTTTCTTTATGCAGCAATTCAAATACAATGATTATAATTCCGCCTACTAATAGCGACCATAGAACAACATTTTCACTTCCTAATAGCACCTTTTTAATGATCTTGTAAAAAGCTAATCCTAGGATCGCAGTTGGAATAAACGCGACAGTGATTCTTTTGATAATTTCAATATCAAGGATCAATTTTTTCCAATAAAGACAAACTACTGCTAAAATTGCCCCTAATTGTATAGCTATCTCAAAACTACCAAGAAAATCCCCATGAGCCAAGCCCATTAATCTTTCAGATAAGATCAAGTGGCCTGTTGATGAGACCGGCAAAAATTCTGTCAGACCTTCAACGATCCCGAAAACAAAAGCATGAAGTGCGTTCATTAATTACTTTCTATAATATGAGAATTAGTATTCATATGAATATTTATGATTAGTATCCATTACTTTAAATCAAGATTTGGTAAAGTTCAATCTCTTTTCGCTAATTAATTGACAATTGGTGATATTTCGACTATTTTATTGCTATGGAATCCGCCTTAAAAGACCACCCAATATACGAATTATTGCAAAAACGCATACTTGTTCTTGATGGCGCAATGGGCACAATGATACAGCGTTACAATCTTCAGGAAGAGGACTATAGGGGCAGCATCTTTACTGATCATGAAAGTAGCCTAAAAGGCAATAATGATCTGCTTTCTATTACGCGCCCAGAGATCATTGAAGAAATTCATGAAGCATACTTAGAAGCAAATGCAGATATTATTGAAACTAACACTTTTGGCTCTAATGCAATTTGCCTGGCAGATTATAAATTAGAAAGCAAAGTATACGAACTAAACCTGGCTTCAGCCAAGATCGCAAAAAAAGCAGCAGATAAATTCTCAAAGAAAACTCCCAATAAACCACGATTTGTAGCAGGGTCTTTAGGCCCTTTAAATAAAACAGCCTCAATTTCCCCTGATGTAAATGATCCGGGATATAGAGCTGTTAACTTTGATGAACTTGTCGAAGCATACACTGAACAGTTAAAGGGCTTGATCGATGGCGGTATTGATATTGTTCTTATCGAAACAGTTTTTGATACTCTGAATTGTAAGGCTGCTATCTTTGCTGTTAATTCTTATTTTGAAAAGGTCGGTAAAACCCTTCCAATAATGATATCGGGAACAATAACCGACGCCAGTGGAAGAACATTGTCAGGACAAACATCTGAAGCTTTTCTAATTTCAGTTGCACATGCAAATCCTATAAGCATTGGATTGAACTGTGCATTGGGCACAGAAGACATGCGTCCCTACATTGCTGAGCTATCATCTAAGGCATCTTGTTTTATCAGTTGCTATCCAAATGCCGGACTTCCTAATGAGCTTGGCCAATACGATCAAACAGCGAGTGAAATGGCTAATTTATTAGGAGAATTTGCAAGCAAAGGCTATCTTAACATTGTAGGAGGTTGCTGCGGCACTACACCTGAACACATAAAGAACATTGCAGAGATCGTCAGCAAATATGCTCCAAGAAAAATTGAAAGCAAGCCGTCTCTGTCTTCTTTTAGCGGATTGGAACCTCTTGTAATTCGCCCTGATACAAATTTTATCAATGTTGGAGAAAGAACTAATGTTGCAGGTTCAAAGATCTTCGCCCAATTGATCATAAATGAAGATTACGAAGGCGCTCTTTCTGTTGCCCGTCAACAAGTTGAGGCTGGAGCACAGATCATTGATATCAATATGGATGAAGCGATGCTTGACTCAAAAGCGGCTATGGTAAAGTTCCTTAATTTGATAGCTTCAGAACCAGACATATGCAGAGTGCCTGTCATGATAGATTCCTCAAAATGGGAAGTTATTGTTGAAGGCCTTAAATGCATTCAAGGTAAATCTATTGTTAACTCTATAAGCCTTAAAGAAGGCGAAAAAACATTTAAAGAACATGCTAAACAGATCAAGGATCTTGGTGCCGCAACTGTAGTTATGGCCTTTGATGAAAAAGGCCAAGCTGATAGTTATGACAGAAAAGTAGAGATATGCACCCGTGCTTACAAAATTTTAACTGAGGAAATTGGTTTTCCTCCTCAAGATATTATTTTTGACCCAAATATTTTTGCGGTTGCAACCGGTATTGAAGAGCACAATAATTACGCTGCAGATTTCATTAAATCCACAAAGACAATAAAAGATACTCTACCCCACTGTTTAATAAGCGGTGGACTAAGCAATGTTTCTTTTTCTTTTAGGGGGAACAACGCTGTGCGCGAAGCAATGCATTCTGTCTTCCTATATCATGCTATTAATGCTGGGATGGACATGGCTATCGTTAACGCTGGAATGATATCTGTATACGATGAGATAGAGCCTTCTCTTTTGAAATCTGTCGAAGACGTCATTTTAAATATCCACCCTGATGCAACAGAAAATTTGATCTCTCTTGCAGAAACTGTTCAACAAAAAGGAAAAAAACAAGCTGAAACTTTAGCCTGGAGAGAAGCTTCTCTTGAAGAAAGGCTCTCCCATTCTCTTGTAAAAGGTATTACTGACTATATACAAACAGATATTGATGAAGCATTGAAGAAATATAAGGAACCTGTTGAAATAATAGAAGGGCCTCTAATGGACGGCATGAGCAAAATAGGCGATCTTTTTTCTTCAGGAAAAATGTTTCTCCCTCAAGTAGTAAAAAGTGCCCGTGTAATGAAAAAAGCTGTTGAGATCCTAAATCCCTATATTCTTGCAAGCAGCTCATCAGCAAAAAAAGCTCCAGGTAAAATCCTCATGGCTACCGTAAAAGGCGACGTACATGATATTGGAAAGAATATTGTTAGCGTGGTTTTAGCTTGCAACAATTTTGAAATTGTCGATCTTGGAGTAATGGTCCCTTGCGAGAAAATATTAAAGGCTGCAAAAGAAGAAAAGGTTGATGCAATATGCTTAAGCGGTTTAATTACTCCCTCTCTTGAAGAAATGGAGAATGTTGCAAAGGAGATGGAACGGCAAGGATTCACCATACCTCTATTAATTGGGGGCGCAACGACTTCGCCTAAACATACAGCTATCAAGATAGCCCCTCATTACAGCGGCATTACCTTATATTCAAAAGATGCCTCTAGTAGTGTCACTACCGTTAGAAGTTTATTTAACGATAATCTTCGTGATGAGCTTGTTAAAAAAACGACCAGCGAATATGCACACTTAAGAGATATGTATGAGCGCACGAACATTAAAAGAGAACTTGCAAGCTATGCGCACGCGCGCAACAACAAATACAAATGCGACTGGAATAAATCACAAATAGTGACCCCCTCATTTATTGGAACAAAAACATTTCATAGCTACGACCTATCAGAAATACGAGAATACATTGATTGGACCTTCTTCTTCATTGCCTGGGAAATGAAGAAAAAATATCCTGAAATATTGGACGACCCAAAACTAGGGACAGAGGCCAAAAATTTATTCACTGAGGCTCAAACCATTGTAGATAAAATAATAAGCAAAAACCTTCTAAGGGCTGATGCCGTCATTGGGTTCTTCCCAGCAAATAGTAACGAAAATGATATTGAAATATACGAGGATGAAAAAAGAGTTAAAATTGTAAAAACTTTTAGCATGCTCAGGCAACAAGAACTGCATAAAGACGGGGCTCCATATGTCTGCTTATCTGATTTTATCGCGCCTAGAGGTTCTGCCATTAAAGATTATCTAGGGTTGTTTAGCATAACAGCTGGCCTTGGCCTTGAAGAGCTCTCTGAGGCCCTAAGAAAAGACAATAATGACTTTGAAGATATTATGATAAAAGCATTGGCTGACAGATTTGCTGAAGCTTTTACTGAACTAATGCATAAAAAGGTCCGCAAAGAATTATGGGGCTATGCTCCAAATGAAAAATTAGAGAACAAAGATATCTTTTTAACAAAATACCAAGGAATACGACCAGCTCCAGGATATCTTGCCTGTCCAGATAACAGTCAAATTGCTGATATTTTCGAAGTATTAAACACTGAAGAATCTATCGGCGTTAAATTATCTGAAAACTATATGATGTATCCTACTGCATCAGTTTCAGGATTCTACATGGCCAATCCTGAATCGACATATTTTTCAGTTGGCAAGATAGACAAAGAACAAGTGATTGATTATGCAAAAAGAAAGAATATCAATGTTCAAGAAGCAGAAAAATGGCTGGATCAAGTTTTGGGATATAAGAAAACTATTGAGGTTTAATTTTATCCAACTCGTTCTTTAAATGATTTTCAAACCAAATATGACGCTTATATCTTTTTCTTATAAAAAATCCTGCTTTCTGCAAAAACTCAACAGAACCATCTCGTTCATTATCATCATGCCATTCCAAGAAAATATATTTTATTTTTTTCAAAGTCTGTTTTGCACCGCGAAACATATCCGCTGCGCTACCCTCTATATCAACTTTCAATAAGTCAATCTTGTTACTTGTGCAATCTTTACTTAAGCATTCATCCAAAGTAGCCGAACGAACAGTTCTTTCATGTTCTCCTATCGACTTAACATTGTTTCCTCCAAACAAAGGCATATCAAATTGGATTTTAATAATTTGGCTACTATCAGAGGCAAGCGCCACGGTAATAGGTATATAGCTTTTTTTGAAATCTTCCGTTAATACATTAATGGTAAACTCGTGTGCTTCGCACATCATATCAATACCATAAACAATACTCTTAGGATTAAGATAAAACCACCATCTTACCGTCACCCCTACATTGATTCCACAATCAACTATTATTGGATTCTTTGTTCTCTTGATCTCTTTTTCTATTAATTGATCACGAAGTGAGCCTTGCAAAATATTATCACGTATGTTTATTATTTCTTCTTTATTAGTAATCTTTCCAAAGATAGGCAGGAACGAAGGCCAGCTCCTAACTTCTTGATTTTTTGTAAACAGAAAATAAAGAAGGTTCCTGAGGTTAAATCTTTTCCAAAAATCAAGTAGTGTAAATATTTTGTTATAATACATATCTCATCTTGTTTTTTCATCTCCAAATGCAAAAGATATGCGGAGAAGGCTCAAAGAAGAATCAACAATAGTAGCCCCAACGGGATTCGAACCCGTGTTTGAAGACTGAGAATCTCCCGTCCTAACCAGGCTAGACGATGGGGCCAAAAACGCTCTTGATTATTAAGCCATTAAATAATATCATATTTTTTTATTCGGTCAACAACATTGTAATATCTCAAGATTTCTCAAGATAATTAGCTTGTCTATCAAAATAAAAGTCACTATAATAAATATCAGTAAAATCCTTAATCAATTTTTAAATGCTTAACCATGAAAAACATATTATGAAAAATGATCACGGCTTTACGCTGACTGAGATAGTCATAACAACCCTAATTATAGGGATTATCGCTGCTTTCTCTATCCCTAACTTTAACAAAATGTACGAAAAAGAGATTTCCCGCAAAGCTCAGCTAAACATGCAAACAATTCATGCCGCACTTGATATTTATAGAATGAGACATGGCAATTATCCTGATGTAACTGTTGTTGATTGGTCTTTAACAGAACTCAATGCCAATTTGGATATTAACATTATTGATAATGAATTCACTTATTTATATGGCACGCAAGTTGGTAATAATCTAGAGGCAACTAGACAGCTCCCATTAGCTCAAAGATACGTTCTATCTGACCAAGTTATTCCTGCCCCTTTTGCTGATGGCATTCATTGCACACCAGCTAATATTTGTCCTTAATAACTGATCTATTACTGTTTTGTATAAACTGAACCTTTCATTTATTAATATATAT
>JAHJCZ010000161.1 GCA_018812705.1 Candidatus Omnitrophota bacterium | reverse complement strand
TATTAATACTAATAGAGCAAAATGCAAATAAAATCAATGCTCTTATTAAAGAATTAGCACTATGCTATTTTTTCAATTAAATTAACAATTGCATTTAATCCAAGAACATAACTTTCAACACCAAAACCACTTATCTGCCCATATGCAACTGGAGCAATTAGTGAAGTGTGGCGAAAATTTTCCCTAGAGTAAATATTTGAAATGTGCACTTCAACTGCAGGTATATTGACAGCAGCTATTGCATCCCTTATCGCTACACTAGTATGCGTATAAGCTGCAGGATTGATAAGAATTGCCTTAATATCATTTTTCTTTGATTGACCTATAATATCAACAATCTCTCCCTCATGATTTGACTGAAAGATCGATAACTCGACCTTCTTATCTTTTGCTATACAATTTAACTTTTTATTAATTTCTTCTAAAGTTGCAGCGCCATAAATATCGGTTTCTCTTTGTCCTAACAAGTTCAAATTAGGCCCATGAATAATCAATATTTTATCCATTAATATCTCCTAAATTTAATAAATCTGGATTTATTACAATTTGTTATTATCATCAAAATCATCAACAAGCATGATCGGGATACCTTCGTCTATTTCGTAAGATTGATGACATTGCAAACAAACGATCTTATCATCTTTCTCTTCGACATCCCCTTTACATTTTGGACAAGCTAATATATCTAACAATTCTTTATCGATCACTTAAAACCACCCTGTTTAAATTCCAAGCTTGTCTTTTTGTATTATTTCAACATATTTCATTTGCAACTCATAGACAGAAGAATTTAAGAGTTCTTCTTCCTGCTTAGACAAATTCCCTTTAGTTTTATCTTTTAACATAGCAAGTGTATCAATTAAGAACTTTGCTTGATCAATGTTATTTTCAGTTTCCCCAGTAATAGGATTAGGTATTTCTCCTAAAAAGATCATAGACTGAAAACCTAAACTTGTAACATAATTAATAAAATTAATTTCTATTGGCGCCTGGGCACTTTCATCGCCGTTATGATCGCTCCCTGAACAAGAACAATTGCCTTCTGAAGTGCATTGCTCTAGGTCAGCATGGCGATTTTGAGTATCCAGTTTTTCCTTTTCTTCTTCTGCTGATCGTTTCCAGGATTCATCTACATATTTATCTTTTTCCACAACAACCCTTCCTAATATTTAATTCAGTAAATAATGCAGTCTTAATTCTAATTGCTTAGAATATCATTGTCATGCTTTATTGTCAAACATTAGCAATTAGCTTATACACGTCGTGAATTATTCGCTTACTTCAAAAGAAATCACAATATTGAAAGTCAGTTCAGGATAATTAAGATCTTCTGGAAAAGGTGCAAATGGAGCAGATTCCCTTATGCTTCTTAGTCCAACGTCTCGCAAATACTCATTTGCATTGGTCTTTGATTCAATTATCTTGACTTGCTTTAATGACCCATTTGAATCCAGGGCAAAAGTCAAATATATCTCACCTGCTTCAAAATCAGGATGATTCACAAAAGAATACGCACGGCTTTTAATCTTTTGCCTAATACTTTGATTATAACTAAGATATTTCGGATTGGATATTTTCTCAGATTTAAACATTGGAACAGATATCTGTCGATTCATATCCATAGTTTTTACCATTGGTGCACGTTTTTTATCTAATTTTAACTTTCCTCCAAGTTTTGTCATATCTTTTATATTTTGAGAAAAGGATGGCAAGTGCTTATCTTCTTTGGAAAGTATATCGACTTTCTTTGTCTTTTTTTGTTCTTTTATGCTCTTTATGCTTTTGGCTTGTTTCTTTTCTGCAATAAACTGTTTTGGATTAACCTTATTGTAAGTAACTTCCAACTGCTTAATAAGCTTTGGTTCTTTAACAACAACCTTTGAAAAGGACAAAAAATTGATAACAACTATATGTATCACCAAAGAAATAACTAAAGCGTAATAGAAAATCCTATTTTCCATATTTACGTGCATATAATGATATTTATTAAAAAATGAACAGGTAAAAAATCATTTAGAAAAGATTTCCCCTAAGAAATAAATAAAAAACCGGATTGTGTCTTTGAGAGGATTGATCTTACTTACTTCATTTCGATATATCGTTCTTATTGGAACTGAGTAGATCTTAAAACCCTTTTTGGATGCCTTCATAAGTATCTCAGTCTCTATTTCAAACTGGCTAGAAGACAAATTTAGTTGTTTCAGAACCCCAGAGCCAATATATCTATACCCGCATTGAGTGTCCGGAATACTTTGCTTACAAGCCATTGAAATTAAAATAGACATAAATTTATTGGTTAAGCGTCTTATAAAAGGCATACCCGTTGAATCAGTCATTCTATTGCCGTTAACTACGACATCCTTCTCTTCCTTCGCAAACTCAATAAATTTTTCAAAATCATTAACGTCATGCTGACCATCACCATCTACCGTAATGACCCCATCAAAACCTTCTTTAATTGCATAATCAAAACCTTTTCTAAGAGAATTGCCCTTGCCATTCTTGTGTTCATTGCGAATGACGATCGCGCCTTTAGCTTTTGCTATTTTGCCGGAGTTATCTATTGAGCCGTCATCAATAACAATAACAGTTTGATTATTTTTTACCAAAGCATCAACTATGCCGCCTATCGCATATTCTTCATTATGCACAGGAATTATTGCACATATTTTCATTTTACCCAAAACTCCCTAAACATTATCCATTGCTCAGGATTGCGTCTTATTGTCTTTTCTATTACCTTAATATACTGATTCATAAGGGTTTTTATAGCCTCATCTTTTTCTATATTACTGCTTGCTGTTTGTGGATATATTGGCTCACAAACTGATAAAACAAAATTCTTTAAAGAATTGCCAGTCTCTTCATTCTTCCTTATTAAAAACACTGGAATAATTGGCGCTCCAGTTTTATGCGAAAAAACAGCAGCTCCCCTAGGAATAATTGTTGTCTTTCCAAAAAACTCAAGTGGTTGTCCTAAATCCGTAAAATCTCTTTCGCCAGGAAGAGCTATTATTTCATTTCTGTTTAAAGCTTCTAAGCATCTTCTTGCTGCAAGATTCGAGGGAATAATATTTATACCCTTTTCTGATCTTTGCTTATTGAAAAGATCATTTACTGATTTTTCTTTATGAGGAAGAGCAATACCATTGATTGGATACCCAAGCAAGCTAAAAGCTATAGCTCCCAGTTCCCAATTGCCAATATGAGCAGTTACAAGAATGGCTCCTTTGCCTAACTCAAGAGCTTTATCAAGATATTCAATGTTCTCAAATTGAATTTTATCCTTAACAAAATCCCTTGTAACTTCTTTACCCGTCAGAAAGAACTCAACTAAATATCTTCCAAAATTAATAAATATCTCTTTTGCCGTTCTGTCTAAGTCATGATCTCTCTGCAATATTATCTTAAGATTATTCTTTGTTGCTTTTTTATCAACAACAGATAAGGCATACTGGACTCTAGAAATAAAACCAGCGATCTTGTATGACCAACTGATCGGCAATCTATAAAGGATAAAAAGCCCGAACTTATACAGGAAATATTTAATCATAAAACAAATCTACAATAAAACTGAAAAACTTGAAGTTAAGTATGCTCTAGTATTAGTTTTGCAATATCAAGCGAAGCATGGGGTTTAGCATTTTCATATGCAGCCTTGCTCATAGACTTTAGCCTAGCTGGCGATTTCAATAAAAGCTCAACTTCTTCACCAATGTCCTTTGTATCATCAATGCGAATACCTATTCCTTTCTTTATAAGAAAATCAGTATTACGCATTTCCTGACCAGGAACTGAGTTAACTATTACCATAGGTAATCCTTTTGCTAAACACTCTGCGGATGTTATCCCTCCAGGCTTAGTAATAATTAACGTAGCCAACTCCATTAATTCATCGATATTATGTGCAAATTCAAAAACCAAAATCTTTTTTTCGCTTTTTTTAACACTGCTCTTGATATTTTTAAGGATCTTTTCATTCTTACCCGCCAACACAACAATTTGAATATTCATTTCAACTTTTATTAAAGCCTTTACAATTTTCTTGATCGGACCTAATCCATGCCCACCACCCATTACCAATATTGTTGGGACATTGGAATCCAAACCTAATTTCTGCGCTATTGGCTCTTTATCCAACTGTGAAGCGAACTTTCCTCTTATTGGTATACCATATACCTTAACGGCATCAGGAGAAATACCTTTTGCGACAAATCTTTCTTTTGCCTCGACAGAGGGAACTATATAATAATCAACACCTTGATTTATCCAAAATGAATGAGGGGCAAAATCTGTCAAAACTCCGACCAATACAGTATCTAATTTATGCTCCACCTTGTAATCCGCAACCATTCCGCACGGAAAAGCCTGAGTACAAACAACAGCATTTGGGCTATGCTTTGCAAAAAGCCTGCCGATCTTCTCATGACTGGTTTTGTGAAGAAAATTCTTAATCGATTCGGACTTCTTGACAATCTTAGGGTT
>JAHJCZ010000160.1 GCA_018812705.1 Candidatus Omnitrophota bacterium | reverse complement strand
CTTTTTATAATTTTAACCTTTACAAGGCTTAGTTCCATGATTGGCCTTTTTTGAACGCCAACTCAATTTCCCTCTTCTTTTTTGTTTCTTACTCATGACCTTCCCTCTCTATACAAGTTTAAACGTTAATGTCCTTATTTATAATAATACTTATTTTATTTAAGTTATGAACAATTTGGTAACTATTTATACCAAGAAAGCTGAAATAATCAAGCATTAAATTCAAATGGCCTTATTTCAGAAACGATACCTCGATGCTTATATTGAGGATATCGCATCTCTGGAATGAAGCATTTTCCGTTTCGGGTTATTACCATAACCCTCACGGGAATCGGGTCTTTTCTTAATCGCATTAGGAGTCGAACCAGATTTCTAAAAACTCTGACATGGGAAGCTTCATTTTTGCGCAGAAACACAACAAATACACTGCGTAGACGCATCCGAGATAACTTTTTCAGCAAAACCAATATCAACCCCTCTCCAATAATTATTCCGAGCTTCTTCCTGTTCAAAATTGGCGAAATACTTGATCCTTATAATTTTAAAACCTTCCAATATATCATCGACACCTTTTTGATCAAAGACCCTCTGCTGGTCATTAACGCTTGGAACGCCAAAAGGAACTGTCAAAATGAACAAGCCTCCCTTTTTAAGGACTCGATCCATTTCCTTAACAGCTTTCTTCTGCGGCTCATCTTTTTCTTTCGGGTCAGAATAAAAGCCCAGCCCCACATGCTCTAAAGTTGAGACACAGGTAACTGCGTCAAAATCACCGTCCTCAAAAGGCAAATTCATAATATCAGCTTTCAAAAAATTAAAATTCGGCATTTTATAAGGATAATCCCTTATGTCTATACCAGTAACATCATACCCTAAAGAACTCATGTGCAAAGGCAAAGAGCTCTCCGAACATCCCACATCCAAAACCTTATATTTCTTGTCAATTCCCTGAAGTGCATCAATAACAAATGGCATTTCAACAATACGCTCCGTCAGGAACACTTTCTTCAATTCTCTAACTCTTTCGAACTTTTTAAAATCAAATCTGTCTTTAAACTTTAAAAATACCGGGCGATTGATCCAATAGGATTTATCTTTGTCGATCATGATGTTCTCCTTTTAAGCTCAACTATTTAACTCATCAAGAATACCCGCAACCTCCCAAACATTCTCAACGATCTTAAATGGGTTTAAAGCTTCGAGCTCTTCTCGTGTACTTGAACCGGTCGTAACAGCAACTGTGGGAACTCCGGCGTTCTTTCCAGTTTCAACATCAACCGTCATATCTCCGACATAAATAGCCTGTGCCGGCTCGATCTTAAACTTCTTCAACAGCCTTTCAAGGATCTCCGCATCAGGCTTTGGGCGCTCTACATCATCTTTGCTCAAAACAATATCAAAATATTTTTCCGCTTGCAGTTCTTCCAATATCCTCTTTGTTGACCAAGAAGGACGATTGGTCGCTATTGCCAATGAATAGCCTCTATCCTTTAAATGTTCGATAAGCTTTAGCGCGCCGTCAAGGAACTTCACCCCATAAGTAAGCGTCTGATCATGGCTCTCCCGATAGATCTCCTGAATTTCATCAACATCTTTTTCTTCTACAAATGAAGCAAGAAGCGCGCGCTCCCCCCAACCAACGCTTCTCTTAATGGCATATTCATCCTGAGGCGCATACCCCAGCTTCTTTAAAGCAAAATTGATACTATCAACAACGGCCCTAAAAGCATCGACCAAAGTACCATCGAGGTCAAAAATAACTAGTTTGATCTTCATAACTTAAATAGGATTAACCACTCCTCCTGAAACAATAAATTTAAAAGCCTCTTCAACGCTGATATCAGTTATTATGATCTCTTTCTTTGGAATAAGCGTTACATAGCCAGTTAAAGGTCCCGGCGCGCTTGGAATAAAGACATTGCACAATTCTTTACCTGTAGCATTACAGATCTTTTCAGCGGTATCATTTGTAAGGAATCCCAAAGCATACATGCCTTTGCGAGGATACTCGACCAAAACAACCTTTCGAAAAGAACCCAATCTATCTCTAGTAAAAAGAAAAATGACCATTTCTTTAAGCGCAGGATAGATCTGCTTGACGATCGGCACTTTTATAAGAAGGTTCTCAAAGAAATCATAAACTTTTTTTCCGACAAAATGAGTGACAAAAAAACCTATCACAACGATCACATAAACTCCAATGATAATACTGAGCCCGCTAAAATAGAACCCAAAATTCTCCGCGAATATAGGTTTTAAAAATCTACCGAATATCCCTTCAGCAAAATTCATCGCAAGAAAGATCAAATAAACCGTAAGGGCAAGAGGCAGGAACACGACTAAGCCGGACAGAAAATAATTCTTAATTTTTTTTATCATATATTTCTCCCATTAATATCATTTTTAAAAATTTCAACGCATGCGATACAAGAAAATATTTCCAATAGTAAATATCAAAAGCATCAATATTGAATCCCAGCCCAAACCAAGGACCGTTCTCTTATGCTTAATCTTTATGCCAAGACAAGCTATCACTACCAAAATAATACTTACAGATGCCGTCAATATATGAACCGAATTAACACTTGATAAAATAGCACCTTTGTAGAAAATATCGCAAATGGGTACAACAAATAAATTCGTCATATTGCTGCCGAATATATTTCCAATAGCCATATCGAACGAGCCTAAACGTAAAGCGGATAATGAAACCACCATCTCCGGCAAGGATGTAACTATCGCCAGAAAAATACTACCTACGAACGTCCTGCCTAAACCTGTTTTATCTGCAATTACATCTGCGGACTGCGCCAACCACATTGCGGCAACAACAACCACCACAGCGGAAAGCACCAAATTGATCCAAATTTTAAAAGCACTGATCGTGCAATCCTGAGCCTTGATGGGATCCTTCTCAGAGTATTGACTCCGGCCGGAATCTATACTTGATAAAGACCTCATTCCTGCAAAATAAAGAACTGCGATCAATATACTTCCATAACTAAGGGATGCTACTCTGAAAATAAAACCATGCATTCCCAATAAGATCTCTCCAACAACAACTAGAGTCAATATGATCGCAAACGAACCCGATATATCATGTGACTTATTCGTACCAATATCGTTAGTAATCGACCCTTTTCTATAAAAAATATCCATTACAACGATAAGCATTGGATTAAAATTATTGCTGCCTAACAAATTACCTATTGCCATATTATTTGCTTTTAAAGATATGACCGAAGTTAAACTTACAATCGCTTCAGGCAAAGAGGTAACTAACCCTAATAAAATAATACCTATCCATGCTTTTCCGATATTGCTTTGCTCGCTTAATTTGTCAGCATAATCCGTCAGCCTAATACCAGCTAAAACAATAAATACGGCACTTATTAAAAACTGTATCCAGTACATATACCTCTTATCTTATCAAACGCATGAAACTTATTGCATCAAGCAAATAAAAACCGGGCAACCGGCACCCATGCGTCATTAAATTATTTTTTATTCAACGTGTAAAGAACCAACAATCCTGCCAAAGCAAAGATCATTCCCACTATTCCTTTAAAGAATATAACAACTTCGCTCCAACAATAAAGAACTAATGTGATCCCTAGAATGAGAAGGAACAAACCAATAATGAATGTTTTAAAATTTTTAAAACCAGAATCTTTTTTTTCTACCATATTTCCCTCTTTTGTTAATGAGTTATATCTTTTATTTTTTAGGCCTGCTCTTCCACCTGCGATGCATCCATCCCCACTCATGAGGATACTTGCGAATATAAGATTCGATCAGTTGCGTGATCTTTGCAATATTGTCAACAATGGCCTTGTCCTCATTTTCACTGCTGCCGGAGTCGACCTCGATCGGAGCCTCGATCACTATTTTATGCCTATTATCAGGTTGACGAATTATGAACATAGGCAGTATAACAGCCTTCGTTCTAAGCGCAAATACAACAGGCCCAGTCGCAGTTGCAGCCTTTTGACCAAAAAAGTCAACGTATACTCCAGCACCATTGCCGAAATTTTGATCTAATGGCACGAACAGAACGCCATTGTTGCGCAACGTGGAAATTGACTTTGTCACGCATTTTTGTCTTGGCAATGCATAAACGGTCTTAACATTAAGCTCCCCTCTTTTTCTCAAAAGAAATTCTTCGAGCTCTTTATCTCTGGCAGGACGAACAATAGAGCTGACATCATATCCCTTCTGCGCAAAATAAAGCATCATCATAGGGAAATTACCAAAATGCGCAGTAACTGCGACAACTCCATGGCCCTTCTTTAAAGCATTGTCTAAATGACTTTTGCCCTCGACAAATACTTTTTCATCTAATTTGTCAGGATGGGCCATCATGTAGAGCATTTCGATCATCGACTGGCCCAGATTCTTAAAACATTTCTTTACTATCTGCTCTATTTCGCCGCCAGACTTCTTCCCTTCAAATGCAATGTTAAGGCTATCCCTCGCAATATTCCTATGTCTTTTTGTCAGACTATAACCTATTTGGATCATTGTATTTGATATGCCGTTGATGAACCAAAACGGTAACCACTTGAACAGAAAATAGGTGCTATAAAGTCCATTACGGGCCATCGCCCGCTGAAATTTTATTGTAAGATCATTTGGATTCATTCTTTACTCTTAAAAAACAGCTGCTGCTCCTCTTACTTATCCAAGGATGCTTCTGATAGTTGATATTAACACTTTTACTGAAATTGGCTTTGTCAAATGAGCATGAGCACCTGCGTCCATTTCAGCTACGATCTCATCCTTTGAGTCTTTTACGGTAACAAAGATAACCGGTATATCTTTTGTCACTTCATTATTTTTTAACCTTTTGCAAACTTCTCGGCCTTTCATTCCAGGCAAAATAACATCAAGAAGAATTAGATCAGGCTTTTGGGTTTCTGCTATCTGCAAACCCATTTCTCCTGTTTCTGCTGAAAGCACAGAATACCCGGCGCTCATGAGCATAGGCCTTACTGTCATTACCTGTGTTTGATCATCATCAATGATCAAAATGCTTTTCCATTTTTTAGTTTTCTTTTTACTAAAAAATTGTTTGTTCTTGATCTGGTTAAATATCAGAAATAGGATCGCATAAATAACGACATAAACTAAAGAAAGTATCCATTTCTTCTCCATATGAGGCTGTATTAAATACAAAACGACCATAACATTTACGATGACGATCAATACCCTGCCTCTTTCTTTTAATAGAACAACAGCTATATAGCCAATAAAAAGCACGGCAAACATTACAATGACAATATTGGCCCTGATCCTTAATTCGGGCACTTTCGAAAGTTCAAGGATGGAAGCCAGAATAATTGAATAAGCAAGTGCTAGTCCATAACCAATGATCTCTATCACAAATGATTTTTTGTTCATTAAGAACCTCCTAAAAGATATTATTCCCGAATTAGATTATAGTGCAAGCAATACATTGAGCAATACTATTATAAATAGAAATAGTAAGTTTAAAAGATGTATGTTTAACTTTAACTACTAGACAGATCTATTAAAGTTTTTTGCTTCAAGGCCAAAACCTAACAACACGAACACTATACAGAAAATTGCAAATAAATCACCATATTTTGAATATAATGTCTTTTTAGAATTAAGATAAATATCCTCAACAACAACGCCGGTCACATAAGAGCTCTTACCCTTATCATCCTTAATGACGTCAAGTATCTTCCCCTTGTCATCAATAAAATTGCTCACGCCCGTGTTTGTACATCTAACCAAATACTTTCTATTTTCAATAGAGCGAAAAACTGAGCTCTGCATGTGCATAAACGGGGCTTTAGTATCCTTGAACCATCCATCATTTGTTATATTCACAAAAAACTCAGCGCCCTCGCCAATAAATCTTCTTGCTAGCCTCGCGACAGTATCTTCAAAACAGATCAAAGGAGAAAATTTAGCTAGGACTTCTGTGTTGTTTTTCGCTGGAAGAGAGAACACCGTAAACTTGTTTCCAGAAGTAAAATCCTCTATAGGGACAATTGAGGCCAAAAAAGGAAAGATCACTCTTAAGGGAATATATTCCCCAAAAGGGACTAAATGCAATTTGTTGTACTTGCCGATAAGCTTTCCTTCTTTTGATAACAAAACCGCTGAATTGTAAAACTTTCCATTCTCCTCGCTAACCACGCCAAAAAGTATCGGGATCCCGATATCAACTGCAAGCTGCTTTATCCTGGAATAGAATTGTTCATTATTTTCAAAACTGACTCCATTCGGAGAATATTGATACTGCTCATCTTTTAATATCAAGAATCCGGGGAAAGACGTTTCAGGCCATACTATCAAATGAGGATTTTCTTTAGCCACTAACTTTGTCAGCAAAACATGTTTTTCTAATATATCTTCCCATGCGGGCTCAAACCATTTTAGCTCCTGATCAATATTTCCTTGAATTATCCCGACAGATATCTTCTTTTGAACATCTTGCCTTCTGAGAACAGAATTACCAAAGCCAATGAATGCCAAAATCATGACAAGCAGTATTGAAATTTCCGACAAGATCTCCTTCAAGCTTATCTTTGTATTCTTAGTCGACAAAAACGATAAGGAGTCCTTAATCACAACATTAGCCGCAACGATCAAATAAGAAACCCCATAGTACCCGGTAAACTCTGCTATCTGAATCAAGGCTAAATTCTTGTATTGAGCATGGCCCAGGCTAGCCCAATCAAAACCTCCTATCAAATAGGCTTTAACGTACTCCAGCGTGACCCAAACCGCAGGAAGCAAGAATAATTTTAATAACGATCTTGATCTTGAGAAATAATAATAGGCAACAGCGAACATTGCATAATAAAGGCCCAAATAAAGTATCATTACAATAGAGCCCGGCACGGTCACATGTATCATCCAAGATACAGTTCCTGTAAAAAACAATATTCCGCATAAATATCCTGCTTTAAATGATCCGGCGAGATCTTTACCATCAAGAACGAACATCAATGGTACTAGTCCGATCCACACAAAAAAAGAAATATCTGTTTTAGGAAAGGCTAATGCCAGCAATGTTGCAGAAAGAAAGATTAAAAAGAATGGAATAAATTTTCTTTTAATAGCTGTGAAAGATCCATTATGTGCATGACCCTCTGCTTGCATTCTTATCTCCCGCAGCACTTCTTATACTTCTTACCGCTACCACAGGAACAAGGATCATTTCTCCCGACTTTCTGTCCTTTTCCAAGGCCAATTGAAGTTGAAAATGTCGGAGGAGGAACTATTTGGTCAATACCCGCCCCTACTGCTTCAGGCCTATACCTAGATGCGGCATTTCCCAAACCAGAAGCAGAATCATGTATCATTTGTTGCGGCAATGAGCTAAAAACTCCTCTCATTGGATGAGATACTTTTGCCGGCTGTATCTTAAATATTGTTTCAGCAACCTCAAAACCAACTGAATCATACATAACCTGGAACATTTCAAAACCTTCTCTTTTGTATTCGATCAAAGGATCTCTTTGCGCAAAAGACCGCAATCCAATACCTTCTTTCAATTGGTCCATAGCATAAAGATGATCTTTCCATTTTGAATCGATCGTATGCAATAAGAGCATTTTTTCAAGATAACGCAAATGTTCATATCCAACTTGTTCTTCTTTTAATTTATATATATCTATCAATCCCTTAAAAACCTTATCTTTTACATGGTTCTCATCAAATTCTTCGATCTGCTTCTCAGATATCTCAAGATCATATTCAAACTTTGTCTTAAGGGTCATCTTTAATCCTTCAATGTTCCAAGACGCATCTTCACCAGTTGGTCTTAAATATTGAGAGATCAAGTCTGCGACCAATGCATCAATATCCTGAACAATAAGATCTTTAACATTACTTCTCTCAAGAATTGAACGACGCAGATCATAAATAACCTCTCGCTGCTTATTCATGACATTATCATACTCAAGCAGATGTTTTCTGATCTCAAAGTTATGGGTCTCAACTCTTTTCTGAGCCGTTTCGATACTTTTTGAAAGCCAAGGATGCTCCAGGACCTGACCCTCTTCCATTCCTAAGCTATCCATTATAGAAATAACTTTATCCGATGCGAACAGTCTCATAAGATCATCTTCCAAAGAAACATAAAAACGTGATGATCCCGGATCACCCTGACGCCCTTGTCGCCCTCTCAACTGATTATCGATACGCCTGGATTCATGACGCTCCGTACCAAGAACATGAAGCCCGCCCTGCTCAATGACTTTCTTGTTCTCTTCTTGGCATTGGACCCTGAACTGTTCAATGAACTTCTCTCTCAACATCTTTTCCACAAGTTCTTTATCATCATCTTTGGAATTAGCCAATTCACTCTCAACAAGATTATCAGCCAAATACTGAGCATTACCTCCAAGAACAATATCCGTACCACGCCCTGCCATGTTAGTCGCGATCGTAATACCTTTAAACCTTCCGGCCTGCGCAATAATATGAGCTTCTTGCTCATGATATTTAGCGTTCAGGACCTGATGGGCAATACCCTTTTGAGTCATCATTTTAGAAAGTAATTCAGATTTTTCGATCGAGATCGTACCTACAAGAACCGGCTGTCCTCTCTTGTAACAATCTTCAGCTTCCTCGATAATGGCCTTATATTTTTCTCTTAGACTTCTGTAAATGCAGTCCGGGTAATTCATTCGCAATACTTTTTTATTCGTAGGCAATACCACACAGTCAAGCTCATATATCTGCTTGAACTCGTTAGCTTCAGTATATGCTGTACCGGTCATGCCAGATAATTTTTCGTAAAGCCTAAAGTAATTCTGGAAAGTAATAGTCGCGAGCGTTTGGTTCTCTCTTTCTATTTTTATCCCTTCCTTTGCTTCGACAGCTTGGTGCAATCCGTCAGACCATCTTCTCCCCGGCATTAATCTTCCGGTAAACTCATCAACAATAATAACCCCACCGTCACGCAGAACATAATCAACATCGATCTTAAAGAATTCCCTTGCCTTTAAAGCCTGCAAAATATGATGCCTGTATTCAATCGTGTCCATATCGTGAAGATTATCTATGCCGAACATCCTTGCTGCTTTTTCTTCACCTGCATCTGTCATCGAAATAGCCCTGGTCTTTTCATCAGCGATGTAATCAAATCCTGCAGTAAGGTCGACCTCTTGATACTTAGCGTCTATTTTTGATTTTTCTTCATCGACTACCTTCTTACCCTTCAATTGTTTTGCAATTTCATTAGCTCTATAATATTTGTCCGTAGATTCTTCGGCGGGGCCCGAGATGATCAGCGGAGTCCTTGCTTCATCAACAAGAATACTATCGACCTCGTCAACAATTGCAAAATGATGGCGCCTCTGGACCATATCTTCCTTAAAATTGACCATATTATCCCGAAGATAATCAAATCCCAGCTCATTGTTCGTCGCATAAGAAATATCGCAATTATATTCATGCTGTCTTTGCTGCGGGTCCAGATCCCTTAAAATAACTCCGACGGCCAAACCTAAGAACTCAAATACTGGCCCCATCCACGCCCTATCACGTTTTGCAAGATAATCGTTAACAGTAACGATATGAACGCCTTCTTTGGTCAATCCGTTTAAATATGCCGGCAAAGTTGCAACCAGAGTTTTACCTTCACCAGTAGTCATTTCTGCAATGTTTCCGTCATTTAAAACCATTCCGCCTATCAACTGAACATCAAAATGCCTCATTTTAAGAACTCTTTTACCTACTTCACGAACAACCGCAAAGGCATCAGGCAAAATATCTGCCAATGTCTGTTTCTTGATTTTTAAATAGGCTTCTTCTGCCTTATCATACTGATTCCCAAGTTCATTTTTTTCATCAGGATCGCTAGCCTTATTGTAATCGACGAGGAGCTCTTCCATTTTCTCTCTGTCTTTACTAACAGCACTCTCATAAACACTTCTGAACTCAGGGGTCTTATCTTTTAACTGTTCATCACTTAACCCTTCATATTTAGATTCCAAGCCATTGATCTTTGACACAACGTCGCACATTTTTTTCATTGCCCTTACTGAAGGGATCGGAAGGTCCTCCGGAACATGAACATTGACCTTGGGCACTAATTTATCAATATACTTTTGGGCATTTTTAACTACTTGCTTCTGAATTAAAAAATTTAACATTTGTCACTCCGATATAGTCTTTGGTCTGTTGTCTTTGGTCTATCGTCTACTATGGTCTCCACCTCAAAAATGCTTCAATAAAAATGTCTAGATCGCCATCCATCACCCGAGGAACATTTCCTGTCTCTGTATTTGTGCGATGATCTTTAACCATGGAATAAGGATGCATGACATACGAACGTATCTGGCTACCCCACTCTATTTTTTGTTTCTTGCCATACTCCTTCGACATTTCCTCGTCCTGCTCTTTGCGCTTAAGCTCATAAAGCCTTGCCTTAAGGATCTTCATGGCCGTCTGCCTATTATGCAATTGTGATCTTTCATTCTGGCACTGAACAACTATCCCTGAAGGATTATGCGTAATCCTTACTGCTGAATCAGTTGTATTAACGCTCTGACCGCCAGGCCCTGAAGAACGGAAAATATCAATTCTCAGATCATCAGGATCGATCTCAACTTCTATATCATCCTCGATCTCAGGAATAACGTCGACAGAAGCAAAAGAAGTATGCCGTCTCTTATTTGAATCAAAAGGCGAGATCCTGACCAGCCTGTGTACTCCCTTCTCACCTTTTAAATATCCGTAAGCCATATCACCTTCAATGCCCAATGTGACACTTTTTATGCCAGCCTCTTCACCCGGAAGAATATCAAGAACCTTGACCTTTGCTTTATTCGCTTCAGCCCAACGGGTATACATCCTTAAGAGCATACTTGCCCAATCACAGCTCTCTGTCCCTCCGGCACCTGAATTTATATTTAATATCACATTATTGCGGTCAAAAGGCCCTGCAAGAATGCTCCGTGTTTCTGTCGCAATCACTTCATTTTCTATACATTCAAGCTCTTTTTTGATCTGAGATATAAATTCTTCATCCCCTTCTGACATATCAAGAAGCTCATTTAATTCGCTTAATTTCTTAACGCTTTTCTCAAAGGGGTCTACACAAGACTTGAGATATTTAAGCTCTTTCATTATTTTATTAGATTGAGCCTGATCATCCCAAAAATTAGGAGCGTTCATCTTTTCCTGAATGGCTTTTATTTCTTCTTCCTTTTTAGAAAGGTCAAAGAAACCCCCTTAGCCCATGAAGGTTCTTGTCTATATCCCTAATTTTCTTTTTCAGTTCGTCAATCATAATAGATTCTTATATCATATTATTAATATTAGTCAATACCACGCGCAATGAGCTACCAACCACCACCGCCTCCACCACCACCACCGCCTCCTGAAAAGCCGCCACCGCCAGAACTAGAACCCGGAGGCGTTGATGATGAAGCTATAGCATTTGAGAAAGAACTTGAAAGGTTCCTTGAAAAATCATTCGCCCTAAAATCTCTGTACCTACCATGATACCAATATGGATGATAAGCACTTCCAGCCTGAGCCAGCCTTTCAAATACTGTTGCAAATTGCTCTGACCATTTTTGTTCGACTCCCAAAGCAAGCGCATAAGGCAGATACTTTTCAAACAGCTCGGGTGTCTGGTCCGGAGGATTAAGCAAATTCATTCTTTCTTTTTCAGTAACTGAAAGGAACATTTTAAATCCTTCGATCTGGTCCATTATCTTTCGCCCTTGTAAAGTCGGGGCTTTGAGCAAATGACCAAAAACACCACAAAGGATCATTCCTCCTACCCAAATTATAAGGCCTGAAAGTATTCCAAAGAAACCGCCTCTAAACATAAATACTGCACAAGCAGAAAAAGCTAAATAGATCAATAAGCCTATTCCAAGCACACCTTTGTTTGAGTGAAAATATACCTGTTCTAACTGCTTTTCCAGACCCTTTTGAAGTGAATTTATCGAGGATTTTATTACCTGATGATTAGTATTCACAAGCTCTAAACCGGCGGTTTTGCTGATCAAAAGAAGCTTGGCAGCATTCTGTTCCTCGCTTGAAAGGAGCTTCAACTTATCCTCATCATCTCTCTTAAGAACATAGGTCTTTCCTCCCAGCAACCCTGAATCCTTCTCCTCTATCTTAATATATCCTTTGACCGCCATATTCAATACTGCCGCGGTAAAGATCTTATTATCATAACCCATGTTCAATAAGAAACGCATTGCAGCTGGAGACATTTTTTCTGGTGGATGAAAAAGAGGGACGATTATTCCGCGCTTTGGGTCCCTGCCTACATTATCCCAAGCTAAATAAAAGAAAACCCCTAGAGCTAACAGCATCAACAAAGCGACTAAAATATCTTTATTGTCCGACAAGAAATACTTCAACTTCATCAAAGAAGTCGGGGCAGTAACAAATCCTTTAGGCCATGAAACAAAAATGGTCAGCCCCTCCCTTGAATTCAAGGTCCTTGTCGTATCAAAGACCGGCTCGATATAAAGATTTTTATCTGTAATACACGCTGATTCCCTTGAACCTTGCAAGCCTGTATAACACTTAAAATCAATGACCTCACTTTTTGCAGACTCAGGAAGGATAACGGTCGCCGTTGCTTTCTCAATTGGAAAATCCCAGCCATTACCCGTAACATTCCAATAGATCTCATCATGATCTTTAAAGAAGCCAAGCTGTCTTGTCGTTTCATAAACTATAGTGTATGTATAGTCATCCGTCTTCAAAAATATATCTTTATTGCCAATATAAATACGCTTTCCATTAGAAATATTTTGCATGTGATAGCTCTCTTCAATACCATCACGCAATATCTCTATAACATCAAAACCAACGACATAATCATTCCCGAATCTATCTTTGTATCTAGTCGGAAAATCCCGATATATTCCTCTCTTTATGTTGCGACCCTCTGCATGCACTTTGATCATCTCAGTTACGATCAAAGTTGAATCTTCCTTTACCTGAACTTGGCTATCAAAAGAAATAATTCTTTCTTGTGCAAAAGCAAAACGACCCGTTGCGCAAACAACAAAAAGGAACAAAGAAAGGATAAATAGTTTTCTAATAAAGTTTGTCTTCATAAGAACTCCCAAATTTAAATAACCGTTCTAATTAGAATTGAACTTTTGGCACTGACCGAACTTCAGCAGACTCAACCTCGAAGAAAGGCTCTGTTGTAAAACCAAACATATTTGCTACTATGCAACTTGGGATTGACTGGACTTTGATATTATATTCCCTAACTGCCCCATTATAATATCTTCTAGATAGCTGGATCTCATCTTCAATATCAGCAAGATTTTTTTGCAATTCTATAAAAGTCGTATTTGCCTTCAGGTCTGGATAATTTTCACTAACAGCAAAAATGGTTTTTAATGCTCTTGATATGCCGCTTTCTAAACCAGCCTTTTCTTCAACACCCGTCGCGCCCATAACCTTTGTTCTCAAGCTAGTAACTTCCTCTAGAACACCCTTTTCATGCTGCATATATCCTTTTACAGTCTCAAGAAGATTTGGTATTAAGTTGTGGCGTCTTTTTAACTGGACATCAACACCGCTAAAACCTTCCTTGACCTGAAGTCTTCCCTTTACCAGGCCATTATACATTGCAGTAAAAATTGCCAAACCAATTCCAACAACTATCAAAAGACCTATTAACATTTCATCCTCCTTATTTTTTACGATGAATTATTTATTGCACACCCTTTATCCCAAGATCAAAATCTGTTTTACTGTCAGCGTATATGCGGGCATCATTCTCATCAACGATCCCTGCCTTCACCAGATCAAGCAACGACCTTTTAAATGATTTCATTCCAAAGACCTCACCCTCATCAATATACGCTTGAACCTCTCTCGTTTTACCTTCTCTGATCAATCTAGCTATCGTCGGAGTTACCACCATTGTTTCAAATGCAGGGACTCTTCCCTGGCCATCAATTCTGGGCAGCAATCTAATAGAAACGACCCCTCTTAATATCATTGAAAGCTGCATTCTCACTTCATCATGCAAATAAGGCGGAAAGAAATTCACTATCCTGATAATGGTCTGCACAGCATTTACTGTATGGAATGTGGTCATTACAAAAGTTCCTAACTCTGTAGCTGTTATCGCTGCTTTCATTGTAGATTCATCGCGTATATTCCCGATGAACATAATATCCGGGCTCTGCTGAGTAACATGCTTTAATGCTGATGTATACGAGGGAACGTCTATCCCCAGCTCTCTTTGACTTATTAAACACTTCTTATCTTCGAATAAATACTCAACTGGGTCCTCTATTGTGATAACGTGTTTTGATTGATTATTGTTTATATACTCAAGCATGCTCGCTATTGTCGTGGATTTGCCGTTGCCCGCAGGCCCGCAGACTAAAAACAACCCGGATGCCTCCTCACAGAACATTTTACAAAGCTCTTCAGGCAAGTGTAGCTCTTTAAAAGTTTTGATCTTAGAATGAACATACCTTGCAACAATTGCTGTCGTTCCCCTCTGCATGAACATGTTTATCCTGAACCTTCCGTGGTCTGCATCAACATGAATAAAATCAATATCCTGCTTCTCGATAAATTCTCTTTTTCTCGCATCGTTCTCTAAAAGATAGTTAGAGATGATCGTCATATCATCACCAGTCAATTCCTGAAAATCCATTTTCGTTACTTTACCATCAACGCGCATATGCGGTGATGCGGATAACCTTAAATACAGGTCAGATGCTTCGCTTTCTACCATAGATTTTAAGATCTTTCTTATTTCCATATTGAAATCCCCATTTAAAGATTAAAACAAATTACTTTTTTATTGACCTCTCTGATCTTTTTTAGAATAGCCTGCTCTCTGAAGAGAAGGTCTTCTTTTTTGTCTGAAGGACCTCCTGAATAACCACCAAGCTCGCCATCTTCTTTTATAACTCTATGACAAGGTATAATGATCGGGTAAGGATTTCTTCTTAGTGCCTGGCCAACTGCACGAAACGCCTTTGGCCTGCCTATTTGTTCAGCAACCCACTTATATGACCTTGTTTCACCAAAAGGTATTTTAGCTGTTTGCTCAAGTACCTGCCATTGAAATTTGGTTAAATTACAATTTGCTCCATTCTCGGGAACTTTGCCATGCTTACTTTTCTTTGACATATAAAATTTAACCTGCATGTAAAATATTTTATTTTACTAAGGTCATTTTTTTCGACCTTAACTTTCTATGATAAGAGACCGCAAAACGATGCGCCTCATCTCTTAATCTCTGCAGCAGCTTTAAACCTAAAGAATTCTCGGCTAATTTCACAGGATCCCTCCTCTTCGGTAAAAATATCTCTTCCTCTCTTTTAGCCAAAGAAACAATTGGTATCTCAACACCTAATAATTCCAGCTGCTCACAAGCCGCGCCTAATTGCCCCTTTCCTCCATCTATTACTATCAGATCGGGATAAGGCTCTCCTTCATTTTTCAGCCTTCGATAACGTCGTCTAACGACCTCAGCTATCATTTTAAAATCATCAATACCCTCAACCTCTTTAATGCGAAACTTCCTGTACTGCTTTTTATCGGGCACTCCATTAAAGAACGATACCATTGAACCAACTGCCTGATCTCCCATAATATTTGAAATATCAAAGGCCTCTAATCTTTTAGGAAGTCTCGGCAATTTCAAAGCTCTCATCAATTGCTCGGCTTCTTTGTAATAATTAATGTCTTGTGTAGAAGAATATAAAGCACCTATGGCTCTGAGCTGATCGCGCGCCTTTATTGCCTTTTCATATTTCTGTTCTTTGGACAGCTTTTCCATTTGCCGGGTAAGGCTTCTGTAAAGGTCATCCTTTCTTCCCTCGAGGATCAGGCAAACATTCCTTATGTTCTTCTTGTATTCCAGCCTTGATATCTTCCCGACACAAGGCGCATCGCAAAGCCCTATATGATCATCCAAACATTCCTTTTTGGGGATCTTCTCGCAAACCCTGAAAGGGAAGATCTTTCTAATAATTGTCAATGCCTCTCTAAGAAGTGTTGCATTAACGTAAGGGCCATAATATTTTGCATCTCTTCTTTTTTTTCTAGGACGGACTATTGAGATCCTGGGAAAATCTTCAACCGTGATTTCGATCAAAGGGTAGGACTTATCGTCCCTTAAAGATATATTATATCTTGGCTTATAGCGTTTTATCAGGCTTGCTTCCAATATAAGCGCTTCAGCTTCACTTGCAGTCTCGATATGGTCAATGTCCCTGATCTCTTCAACTAGCTTTTCAGTTTTTACAGAGTCTTTATTTTTTCTAAAATACGATTGTACTCGTTTTCTAAGGGATATTGCCTTTCCGACGTAGATCACCTTTCCGGAAACATTTTTCATCAGGTAAACGCCGCTAGAAACAGGCATTGCTTTTAGCTTATCTATCAGATCGTCGTGACTTGTCATAATATGTTTGCTTTTTAACAACTGAGGAATAATTTAAAACTTTATCTTGCCCTTGACCATCCCCCAGAATTTAACAGCTTGCACTATCTTCATCTGAAAACAAATAAATCCAAACAAGATGTATCCAAAGCCGATCATAAAAAATAGTTTTATAACATCATTAGAAAATGGCATGTACTTCCAGCCCCAATGCTCAACAAGCCCCACAACGGATGAGGCCAGAATGACCTTAATAAAATATTCTAAAAGACCTGAATTTAACTTTCCGATTTTCTTTTCTAACAAATAGAACAATATAAAAAAATCGATCGTTCCGGCTATTGAACTTGCGAGTGCAATGCCTCCTATTTTTAGAGGACCCATCAAGATAAAATTCAATATCGCATTAATACACAAACAAAACGCAGCTATCTTAACAGGCGTTTTTGTGTCCTGCAAAGAGTGAAAGACCGTAACAAGTATTTTAATGCCTCCGAAGCTGAACAACCCAAGAGAATAAAAGGTCAGTGCCCAAGACGTAATATTTGTCGAGTAAGCTGAGAACTCTCCTCTTTGAAAAAGTATCCTAATGATCGGAGAGGCCAATAAAAGAAGGATTATTGTTGTAGGGCACATTACGAAGAATATGTTCTCAAGCGAAAAAACAAGTGTCTTCTTTAAAGCATTAATATCATTTCTGCTTGCCTGGCCAGAAAAAGTGGGAAGAACTACTGAGGCTAAAGCAATACTAAAGATGCCCATAGGAAACTGTATGATCCTATTAGCATAATAGATCGCTGAAATACCGCCTGTCCCAACTATTACAGATAATGATGCACAAAACACATCTATCAAGACAGTAAGTTGATATACTCCACTTCCAAGCATGCGCGGAACCATTAGCTTCCCGATCTTCATAGCACCTGGATGGTATAGCGATTTTGGGACCTTATAAGTCATACCCACTTTCATCAATGGCTTAATTTGAGCTAGCAATTGCAGAGCTCCTCCTACCAACACCCCAATTGCCAAACCAAAAACTGGCTCCTTCATTGTTCGGGACGCAAAAAATGCACTTGCTATGATAGATATGTTTAAAAGGCAAGGACTAAAGGCAGGAACAGCAAATGAACGAAAAGTATACAGAAGACCGATACTGTAGGCTGTAAGTCCTATTAATATCAAATAAGGGAACATTATTTTTGTCAAACGTACCGCTAGAAGGAAGCCATCCTGATTTACAACGAACCCAGGAACGAAGACCCTAATAATGAACGGAGCAAACAGGATCCCAAGGATCGTTATACCGCTTAAAACTATAAGCGCAAGGGTAAAGACAACGCTAACAAAATTCCAAAAAGCCTGCCTGTTCTTTTTTTCTAAATATTGGGAAAAAACAGGCACAACAGCAGCATTTGTAGCACCCTCACCAACCATATCCCTAAAAAGATTTGGGATCTTTAATGCTACAAAGAAAGCATCAGCACTGATACCCGTTCCAAGAAGCCTTGCCAATACCACATCCCTGAAAAATCCAAGTACCCTAGAACTCAATGTCCCTAAAGAAATAATTGAAGTAGACCTCATGATCGATCGGTGCGAATCTATTCTGTCTGATTTATTGGTTGACATTAATACCCTTTTTTGCTATATTTCCTCATTACTGTTAGTAAAAAAGTCTAATTAGTTTCATTTTTGTACCCAAGCACAGGCAGTTTAATAATTTGCCATATATTAAAAGAAGAAAAAAATACATATATTTTTTTCAAATCTTAACAAAAACTTTAAAAGGAATAACTTAAATGCCGCAAAGAAGATCAGGAATTAAAGAATTAAGAAAAAATCGTACAAACAGAATGCATAATCTTGATATCAAAACAGATCTAAAGAAAACTATTAAGAAATACAATGCCTCTATCGAAAGCAAAAACGTAGAAGAAGCAAAGGAAAATCTAAAAACTATTTATAAAAAGATCGATAAAGCATCAAAAAGAAACATTATTCCTAAGAATACTGCTTCTAGACGTAAATCGCTATTCAGTAAGAAACTTACGAAGCTAGCTTAACAACTAAAATTTCTAAAGCGTGTTGAACATCAAGCTTAGTACGCTTAATATTTAAATCGGCCTCTTGAAGTTCCAGGAGGCCTTTTTTGTATCTACTTACAGCCATCCTTCTTTTGTTTTTTTGCCACGACGACAACATCCCACCAAGTATCCATACAGGCGTTTGACCACTTTCTAATAAACTAGCTAATACTGTTAAGGCTCCCTTAGGGTTGCAGGATAATATATCATCGCCCATATCAAATGCAGTTTGAGGCCTACCTCTTGTAAATGAGATCACTTCAGCTCTCTTGCACAAGTCTTGAATAAAAGCATTCTTTGAAGCAGCGCTATCTGAATCAAGGATAAGAACAACTTTGTCCTCATCAGCTTGAGCAAATTCTAGAATTATTTTTTTGTTATGGTCAGACAATTTCTGACATGAGTGGATAAGGATTACTCTTCGTTTAGCGACAACAGGCAAAGATATAAGTGATTTTTTAAGAACTGCAGGGTCGAGCTTGTTGCCATCAAGCGTTTCATAATCAAATTGAAACTCTTCATTTGAGCAAATATACTGCTTTTTTAGCTCATCGATCTTTTGAGATTTCAGAGCATTTTCATCTCCAAGTAACAAATAGATCATAATAATATATTGTGGAAAACTATCTTAAGGTAAGCTGATTTAAAATACATACTATTTATTGCCTCGGTATATGCCCCTCGGATGACATCCTAGGGAATGCCATACCTGCCGGCAGGAAATCTTTTCCGGATACCCAAGCAGGGTCCCTGGATAAGTTCTTTTTAACGTATCTTTACCAATCTTCTACTGTTCTTTCAACAACGCGCTTAGCTAGGTCAATAATTGCATTATTAACCGCTGACTCTTCTGTAGTCGCCTGAGAACCAGTAATAAAATAAGTCGCCTCACCGGCAAAACCTGCTTCACTCCATGCAATTTCTTGATTCTTAACATCAATAAGCTCAAGCGCAACAATGATCCTTACTCTATATTCCTCGACATCATCATTATCTGTATATCTCAACGCATCACGCTGATAACCCTTTAAATTGCCTTTTAAAATAAGATCAGCGTCATCTTTATCAACAACTCTCACATAGCCATCAAACATAAAACGGTCTACGATACTATTTCTAACCTTGATCTCAAGCAAAGGGAAATAAACATCACGCACTTTTTCTGTTGTAAATGTTATCTCATTTGAAAAGTCTTCAATATAAATCGTTTTGAAATTTCCCGGCAATGTAGTTCTTGTAGTATAACCACAACCAAAACATACACAACTTAAAAGCAAAAAACCAAATAGTCTTAACTTTATTTTCATAATTGTTTTTTACTCACTTCCCGGATTCTTTCTAAAGCCTTTGAAGACCAGATAGAACCTTTATAGTCGTTGACAATGCTCTGATAATATATCTTTGCAGCCTTATAATTCTTTTGTTTTTCATAAAACTCAGCAACAAGAAACGCATTCTCAGCTTCTTTTTCTCTTAAGCCTCTGATCTCTTCTTTTGCCTTCTCCGAAAGATCAGCGCCAGGATAATCGCTCATAAAATCCTTTAATCCTTCAACAGCAGCTTCAGTGACCTTTTGATCATATTGTGCTTCAGTCGACCTCAAAGCATCAGACATAGCGATCTGATATTTTGAAGCCTTGGCCCACTCGCTATCAGGATAATCATTTATAACCTTCTCAAACTCATCTCTTGATTCTTGGTATAATTTTTTTTCTGAAAGATACAGGCCTATTTTATATTGGGAAGGTGCCGCATACTCGCCGTATGGAGCATTTTTGATCACTGTTCTAAATACCTCAACTACATCATAGCTATCATCAGCAAAGGTTTTTTTAAGAAATCCCTTATCACCACTACCCTCTAAAAGCTTGATCCCTATATCAAATTGTTTTTTAATGATCTCAGGTGAACGCTCGCTAAAGGGATACTTATCAATAACCACCTGGTAGCCTTTAAACGCTGAAAATAATTTCTCTTGATCCTCATAACATTTAGAAATGTAGTATTGTGCTTCGGGAGCTTCTCTTGCCCTGGGATAATTCTTGATAAGCTTCTTAAACTCTTTAATCGCTTCTTCATAAGACTTTTCTTCATAAAAACCCAAGGAAAACTCCAATTGTTCTGATGGAGTTTCCTTTACTGAATATTTTGGGTTCACCCATTTATTGCTTTCTGGTGTCCATATCCAAAATGCATAACAATTACAGGTTACAAAATTCAGTACTAATAATATAAATAGTATTATATAAGCAGCTTTTTTCATCCAGTAGAATCTATCACACTCTGAATACTTTGTCAATCAGGGGTAAATTTTAATAAAAATTAACCCAATAAGTCCATTTCAACCTTCAATAACGTCAATACTTCTAGATGTTATTGAAAACAAAAATGACCGCGCAATAATATTACCTTGCCCCCAAGAATCATTAAGTGCTGCTGTTATTAATATCTTTTCCCTGACCTCTCAACAATAGGTATAGTCTTTTTTGAAAGATGATTGTACAGAATTTCTAATATCTTAGCTTTATCGGTCAAACATTTTATTTCCTGCCAATTATTAACCCTGCCGCTTCTTTCATAAAGCAATCGTTTCCTGCACATAACTAAAAATATATATATTTTTTTAGTATATTTATTCCTGGACATGACAAAATAGTTCCCGGACCCTTCTAATATCAAGATATGTTCAAAAACAATGTTCTCATAGTTACCCAAATAATTCCTATTATTAACAACCATATCAACTTCCTTTCTTTTGCCGCCTCTACTTGTTATACGCACAGAATGACAAAAAGTTACAAAAAAAGGGGGGATAGGTCCATTTGGACCTATCCCCCCTTTAAGGGTCATCAATAAATTATTGTTGATTGTTCATAGGAATTGGGGTTATCCCTGCCATTTCTCCAATAACATTAACCAAGCCTTTATCCGAAGGAACAATTATCTTTGCATTATCTTTCAGAGCAGTCTCTAAAGCTTGCAGCTTTCTCAATACTTGAGCATTGCCTACAAAATACTTTTCAGCTGCTTCATTTACCAATCGAATAGCCTCAGATTCGCCTTCAGCTGTAAGAATATTGGCCTGCTTGAAACCTTCTGCCTTTTTAATAGCAGCTCTCTTATCACCATCGGCCACGGTTTCTTTTGCTGTTGCATAATCTATAGCAGCGATCTTCTCATTCTCTGCCTTAACAACTTTATTCATTGTTTCCTGAACATCCTTTGGCGGATCAATCTCTTTAAGTTCAGTACGAACTATTGAAATCCCCCAAGAACTCGTTTCTTCTCTAAGAGTATTATGCAGCTCACTATTAATTTTACCTCTTTCACTATTTGCAGACTTAAGGGTCAAAGTACCAATAATATTACGCAAAGTCGTTCTCGCTAAATTAACTATCTGCCATTTATAATTATTAACATTGTATTGTGATGACTTGATACTTTCTTCGTCATCTTTTACTTTATAATAAACCTGAGCATCAACTCTTGCATTCAAATTATCATTCGTTATAATTTCCTGCGGTTCAGCATCAGCCATTTGCTCAGTAATATTAACCAAAAACAACCTATCGATAATAGGTATGATCCAATGGAATCCTGGATTAGCAAGTCTGTTATATTTTCCAAGGCGCTCAATCAATCCTCTGCTAGTTGGCCGAACAATTCGTACCCCCAAAAAAAACAATACGATAATTGCGATAAGTGCTATGTACATAACGTTCCTCCTTTAATCAAATATGATGTTGCAGTTTATAAAAATAATTTATAGATCCATGCAGAAATAAACAACTAAATCAACCTTCTTCTTCTAGGCTTGGTTCTTCTGATTCTTCATCTTCTTCTACTTCATCAGATTGAACTTCGCTGGTTGATTCTTCATCATCATTTACAATCTCAGGTTCTGTTGCTTTAACTGCTTGAGCCTCTTCTTGCTCCTCAACTTCTCCCACTTCTTCCTGATCCTCAATTTCCTGGGCATCTTCTATTTCCTCAACTTCTCCCATTTCCTCTTGCTCTTCAATTTCCTGGGCATCTTCTATTTCCTCAACTTCTCCTATTTCTTCCTGATCTTCAATTGCCTGAGGCATTTCGACTTCTTCCATCTCTTCTACTTCTTCAACTTCAACAGCAGAATCTTCCATTTCTTCAAAAATTCCATCAGTTTCCTCTTCTTGGCCAACAATTTCTTTTTTAGAAACACTTATTTCAATTTTCTTTTCTTTTGTCTCGATTGGCACAATACTTGCAATCTCATCAGAATAGAAGATCAACTCTATCCCTTCAAAATCTACTCTGACAAAATCATCTGTTTTTTGTAATATATTTCCCTCTATCACTTTTCCTGATTTTAAGGTAATAACATCAGCATCAGCAAAAGATGTAAGAGCTAAGAAAATCACGAATAAAAACAGCTTTCTCATTTAAGTCTCCTTTATAATTTTTAATAAAAATTAATATGATACACATTATACCCTACAAATTTTTAATAGCAAAAGATAAAAATCGCTTCTTTTTTAACCTATATTCAATGCCTGCTTTTAATAAACCAAGGAAAATGTAATACAACACAACATGCCCAAATGAAACCTTTTCAACATAAAAATATGCATATGGCATTTTACTAAACAAAAATATCAGTCCTATTTTAATATTCAAAACCAACTTAAGACATTGTGCAAAAAACATTGCACTCGAAGGAACGAATGAGGATAATAAAAGCATGCCAAAGCCCAACGCTACAACAACGGTAAGCAGCGGAACAATAAAAATATTGGCAATAATCGTAACCGGTGTAACCATATTAAAATAATATGCGATAACACCCGCCACTCCTATCCATACAGCCAACGAAACACAAAACAATTTTACAACAATCTTCCCTAGAAAGTTTTTGCTATCTGAAAATACCGCTTTTTCAAATCTTTCAAATAAAGGATAAAACCAAAATATTGAGACAATACAAATATAAGAAAGCTGAAATCCAATATCAAAAATATTATAAGGATTCACTATCAGAAGTATTAACGCGCTGAGGCTTACCATGCTTGTAAAATCGGATTCTCTTTCAATAGCGATACCAAGAAGTACCGTTATCGTCATTACTGTAGCACGAATAACGGACGGCCGCGTCTCAACTACGATCATATATGCTAGCAACATAATAACTGTTGAGATCAGCTTGCATTTTCTGTTTATCGGCAAAATCCTAAAGAACATATAAAAACATCCTGCAACAATACTGACGTGCAGCCCGCTAATAGCAAGGATATGAGCTGTGCCTGTTTTAACAAACAGCTCTCTAATATGTATAGGAATATGCGCTCTATCACCTAACAACATAGCGCACATCAATCCTGATTCATTTTCTGTTAAATTATCAGTGAACTTTTTCTTAAAATATGCCCTCATCCTAAAAACCTTCGCTTTGAATCCGCTGCCTTGATCCCTTTTCAATATTTCTATAGGCGCATTTTTCTTAACACTTAATATCAATTTAAGCGAACGCCTATTCAAATATTCTCTATAGGAAAACTTACCCTTGCCTGAAAAATCATAAGGTTTGTGCATCTTGCCTGATATCCTGACAATATCTCCGTAACGCATATCAGCGTCACCAAAAATATCAACTAAGATCATTCCTGTTCTTTTACGCCAGCCCCATGGACTCTTTATTTCCTTAACATCCATGGCAAATGTTGTTTTAGTTGTCTGAAAAGACTTCTTGCGCGATACATCAGATATTATTAACCCTTTGATCTCTGCCGAACCTTCTCTATAGTACTTTGCAACATGATACACATGGTCTCTTTGAAGAACATCTCTGGCTTGGCACAAAAATCCTCCTAGACAAAAAACTGTGATCAGAACCATTAAGCTCGAGATAAAACTTTCTTTTATGGCAACCATTACAAAGATCAACAGAAAACAGATCAGAATAAATAAAACGCTCAATTGAAAATGAAAATATTCTCCAGCAATGATCCCTAATGCTAACGATACAACAACTCCAAGCAATGGATTCTTTACACGGACATTATCCTCATTCGCTTTATATTTTTTCTCTTGCAAGCTCAGCATAGCCAATTATTCCCTTTTAAATGATCCTAATGTAAATACGTCTAACTATTTTATGAACAGATATTTTGAAAATCGGATGTAGTTCTTGTCTCTTATTCCCTTCACATTTTTCATCTGATCTAAACTATTAAATGGCCCGTTTTGTTCTCTATATTCAATAATATTATTAGCTGTATATTCCCCAATATACGGAACAACTACAAGCTCTTGAGCTGTAGCTTTATTAACATCAATTTTGGGATAGAGCATATCGCTATCGATAACATTGACAATATCATTTAGAAATGGATACTTCTTGAACGCTAACTGCATTGCTGATCCAGCAAACACAACAAAAGTGAACAAAAGAAGCACAAGCTTTTCCTGTTTTGTAAAACTGAACATTGATCACACTTTTCTTTTGGTGGGAGAATCGAGGTATGCAATATGCTTTAGCATATTGCAAATAGGGCATTCCAACAATCAAAGCAACACCGCAGTATCTTTGGGGGATATTATTTTATTTAAACTACAATATTAACCAATTTACCTTTTACATAAATAAATTTTTTAATAGGTTTATCTGCAACCCATTGTTTGACCTTATCATCAGCCAGAACGATCTCTTTAAGTTGATCCTCAGTACTATCTGCGGCCACATCAAACTTTCCGCGAAGCTTTCCATTGATCTGAACAATTATCTGAATATTATCTTGAACGAGCGCTGTCTCATCATACTCTGGCCATTTCGCTTCCATAATAGTTTTCTCTTGATTCCCTAGCCTCTGCCACAACTCTTCACAAAGATGAGGCGCAAAAGGCGATAATAACAAAACCAGCTTCTTTCCAACTTCATTAACTAGCGTCTGCTTCTGTTGAGCATATTTATATTTCGCGATATGATTCATTAAGATCATGATACTGCTGATCGCTGTATTAAATTTATAATTTTCAATATCTTCTGTTACTTTTTTGATGGTAGCGTTGAGAACCCTGTTCAATTCTTTATCTTCATCATCCATTGCAGCTTTACCCAAAAGCTCCTGACAATCCGCATCACATTGATCTTCAATAAACCTTTCGACCCGGCTCAAGAACTTCCATGAACCATCGACCGCACCGTCATTCCACTCTAATTGATCTTCAGGCGGAGCCGCAAATAAAATACAAAGCCTTAATGAATCTGCCCCATATTTACTAATAACAGCGTCAGGATCAACTGTGTTTCCTTTTGACTTCGACATTACCTCGCCGTCCTTTAAAACCATTCCCTGCGTTAACAAGCGGATAAAAGGTTCATCAAAATCAATGAGTCCAAGATCTTTAAAAAATTTAGTAAAAAATCTTGAATATAAAAGATGCAGAATTGCGTGTTCTATTCCACCAATATACTGATCAACTTCCATCCAATAAGCAGCTTCATCCTTATCAAAAACTTGGCTCTCATCTTTAGCTGAACAATATCTCAAGTAATACCATGAAGAATCAAAGAATGTTGCCATCGTGTCTGTTTCACGACGCGCATCCTTCCCGCAAGCGGGACACTTAACATCCGTAAATTCTTTTACATAATTAAGAGGACTTCCTCCCTCACCAGTAATTTTAATATTTTTTGGCAACACTACCGGGAGGTCTTCATCTGGCACAGTAACTATGCCACAATCATCACAATAGATCACAGGAATAGGAGTCCCCCAATATCTCTGACGAGAAATCAGCCAATCTCGAAGTCTCCAGCGCACGCTCATCTTACCTGTGCCTTCTGACTCCATCCATTTACCTATCTTTTCAATAGCCTCAACATTATTTAAGCCGTCGAACTGAGCGGAATTGACCAATACCCCCTGTTCAACATAAGCACATTCCATTTCATCAACTGTTATTGCTGGATTGCTAGGGTCCTGAATAACTATTTTCATAGGCAAATTGTTTTCCGTCGCAAAAAGATAATCCCTCTGGTCATGGGTAGGAACAGCCATAATAGCTCCTGTACCATATCCCATAAGAACATAATCAGCTATCCAAATAGGGACTTCCTGGCCATTAACAGGATTAACAACATATTGTCCTGTAAAAACCCCCTCTTTCTTCTGATCCCCTGAAACTCTTAATAGCGCACTTTCATTTGCTACTTTTTCAATGAACGCATTAACTTCCTGTTCTTTATCTGTTCCTTTTGTAATTATTTTAACAAGCGGATGCTCGGGTGCCAGCACAACATATGTAGCACCAAAAATAGTATCAGCCCTCGTCGTAAAAACTGTAACTTGCTCCTGGAAACCTTTGATCTTAAAGAACATGTCCACGCCATAACTTTTGCCGATCCAGTTTTCCTGCATTGCCACAACTCGGCTTGGCCATTTATCTAAGGTCTTTAGATCCTCCAAAAGCTTTTCATTATATTCCGTGATCTTTAGATACCACTGGCTAAGGTCTTTTTGCACAACTTGTATTCTACATCTCCAACACTCGCCATTAATGACTTCTTCATTCGCCAATGTAGTTTCACAATCAGGACACCAATTAACCGACGATGCTTTCTTGTAAGCAAGCCCTCGCTCCATCATTTGCTTAAAGATCCACTGATTCCATTTATAATAATCTTCATCACAAGTTGCGAGTTCACGGTCCCAATCATATGAAAAGCCCATACGCTTTAAATTGGTTCTCATTTGATCCATGCACTTATATGTCCACTCGGAAGGGTCCACACCATTTTTTATTGCAGCATTTTCAGCAGGCTGTCCAAAAGCATCATACCCCATAGGATGCAGAACATTATATCCCTGGCTCATTCTAAAACGCGCCATGCAATCCGCTATAGTATAATTCCTTACATGTCCCATATGTATCTTCCCCGATGGATAAGGGAACATTTCCAGAACATAATATTTCTCTTTATCAGTATCCTTCTCAGCCTTGAATATCTTGTGCTCATCCCAATACTTTTGCCATTTTTCTTCTATTGCATGAATTTCATGTGTACTGTATGCCATAAACTTAAACAACCTTTTCTTTTTTATTTATTTTTACTTCTTTTTGACTCTGATCATTCAAATCTCTTCTTAAAAACAATATTTGTATTTTATACTATAAAACGGATTAAAAAGCCACCAATTAATCTCTACCTTATGAACAACAGTACAAAACTAAGCAAAACTACAAAAACCAAAAAATACCAAACAACCCTGTTATTGGCATACTTGATACGACTTAAAAAGCCATTCCCTGCTCTTTGAAGACTGTCACCACAAAAATGACACAAAATCGCTTCGTCATCATAAATTGGATTTTTACAGTTTGGGCAAATATATTCACTCATAATTACCTCCTAATTTCATCTATTCTACAATAGAATACATAATTTTTCATAAATATACGAATAATAAAAATAGCTCATACTGGCTACTTTTTGCCTATTGCTTTTTATTGGGAAGTGTTCTATTATGTTGTCTATGAAAATGATAATAAATGGTCAAGAAAAAGACTTTGAGCCTTCTTTATCTCTTGAAAATCTTATTGATAGCCTCAGCCAAAATAAGGCTCATGTAATAGCAGAGTTGAATGGCAATATAATCAAGTCCAGCGAATGGGTCAGAACTACCGTAGCTGAAGGCGATAAAATTGAATTGGTTACCTTTGTTGGAGGCGGATAAATTGCAAGATAACAATTCTAACCATATTATAGTTGAAGACCAGCCTTTAGAAATTGCAGGAAAAAATTTTACAAATAGATTTCTTCTTGGAACCGGTAAATTCAAGAACAAGCAAGAAATAGCAGATAGCATCCGATCTTCAGGAACTCAAATCGTAACTGTTGCTTTAAGAAGAATTGATCTTGAACAAAGCTCAGAAAGCATTCTTCCGTACATTCCAAAAGACGTAATTATCTTAACCAACACATCAGGAGCTAGAACTGCTCAAGAAGCTGTAAGAATAGCTCGACTGGCAAAAGAATCTGGCTGCGGAAATTGGGTTAAGATCGAAGTTATAAATGATTCGAAATACCTGCTTCCGGATAATCATGAAACCATAAAGGCAACAGAAATATTAGCTTCAGAAGGGTTTGTGGTATTACCATATATAATTCCCGATCTTTATACAGCAAGGGCTTTAGTTAAAGCCGGTGCGGCTACTATCATGCCCCTTGCTTCTCTTATTGGAAGCAACCAAGGTCTCAAGGCAAAAGAATTCATTAAAATACTTATCGAAGAAATAGATATCCCTATTATCGTAGATGCAGGAATAGGAGCGCCTTCACAAGCTGCAGAAACAATGGAAATGGGTGCCGATGCCGTTTTAGTGAACACTGCAGTTGCAACATCAGCTGATCCAGCACTTGCAGCTAAAGCTTTTTCGCTTGCTATTAAGGCTGGTCGCTTAGCTTACCTTAGCCGACTACCAAAGCAAAAGGACATAGCCGATGCTTCTTCTCCTTTGACAGGATTCCTATTTGAAGCATCTTAATTACCATGATCACACAAACAGAAATCAATGATATCCTTAATGATAAAAGCCCGGAATCTGTAGAAGCCCTTGCAAATGCTGCAAGACAAATGACAGAACAATATTTCGGCAGAACAATATCCCTTTATGCACCTTTATATTTATCAAACTATTGCAGCAGCCAGTGTACTTATTGCGGGTTCACCAGCCATAATCGCATTAACAGGATCAAACTTACCAGTGATCAAATGCATAAAGAAATGTCCTACATTGCAAACACTGGGATTGAGAACATTCTTTTGCTTACTGGTGAATCTCCTCAATCAACTCCATTATCGTACCTTAAAGAAGCCGTAACGATCGCAAAACAATATTTCCCAAGCATAAGCTTGGAAATTTATCCAATGGAGACTGAAGAATACAAAGAGCTTTATTTTGCAGGGGTAGATGGAGTAACCATATATCAAGAAACATATGACAAAACCCGCTATAAAGAAGTACATATAGCTGGAAAAAAAAGTGATTATGATTACAGGCTTTCAACCCCTCAAAGAATTGCCGAAGCTGGCATTAGACATATTTCGCTGGGCATATTATTAGGCCTTAGTGATGTTGCCTATGATCTTTGTGCTCTTTATTCTCATTTGAAGAAAATGGAAAATACTTTTCCCGGCGTTGAATATAGCCTCTCTTACCCAAGACTTCGAAAGATCAAAGGTCAAGATTTTGCAATTTGTGATATTGATGATATTACCTTCATTAAGATAATTTGTTTAACTCGTACCCTTTTCCCGAGAGTTGGAATTAACCTGTCTACTCGCGAGAATCCCTTGCTAAGAGATCATGCAATCTCGCTTGGCATTACAAAAATGTCTGCCGGATCAACCACGTGCGTGGGTGGGTATAACCTTCCAATTTCTGCAGCTCAAGATCCTCAATTCGATGTTGAAGATACCCGCTCCGTGCGCGAGGTAGTAAATATGCTAAAAAGCAAAAACTATGACCCTGTACTTACAGACTGGCGCAGAATAGAAAACCAGATATCATAAAAGCACTTTTGCTCTTTTTTGAACCAAATACCCAGCACCTGATAAGTTTGCGCGCCCTGATCCCATATGTTACATTTGAATGTAGCTTTTACACTAGAGAGATCTAGTATAAAAACATTTTATGGAGAAATATCATGAGAAACTTTTTAATTTTATTTTTTGCAATTTTTGTCTTGCAGGGATGTGCCACTACTAAAACAGCTAAAATTGATACCGGGATGAGCAAGGCTCAGGTCATTGACACCTGGGGGCAACCTCGTTCCATACAAACTGCAAAGAATAGCGCTCAGAGGGACAATTTCACTGAAAAGTGGTATTATTATAAACAAAAAGATGGCAAGGCCAAACTTCCCGAAAAATGCGTCATCTTAGAAGATGGAAAAGCCGCTTATTCTTTTGTTTTCTGATCTTGAGAACTGGCCTTTGATATCTTTATTCTTTATTAAAGGTCAGTTTTTATTTCTACACTCTTTATCTTTTCTCTTGTCATTAAATACAAATACCTTTAGAATTACTCTAATCCAAGAAAATCGCTTCGCGATAACTTGCGATTTTAAGCAGCAAGGAAAGTTTTATACTTTCCTATGCTGTAAAAATACATGTATAAAGGGTGCATTATGAACAAATTTGAAGAAGGGTTACTTAAATATTTATCAGAAGATCAATTAAAAAAGATCCAATCAATAAAAATAGGCATAGGAGGTGCTGGCGGGTTAGGTTCCAATGTAGCCTTTATCTTGGTTAGAAGCGGTTTTAAGAATATTGAGATCATTGATTTTGATAACATTGAAGCGTCCAACCTGAATCGTCAAAATTATTATATAGATGATATCGGCAAGCCAAAAGCTGAAACGCTTAAAAGTTATCTTCTGAGCATCAACCCCGACGCAAAAATAATTACTCATCATAAAAAATGGGATAGCTCTTCATTAGAAAACATTTTTCATGGCCGTGATATTATTATAGAAGCTTTTGATCATCCTTCTCAAAAAAAAGATTTCGTTGAATATTATCAAGACAAAACAGACATATTAATTAGTGGAAATGGAATGGCCGGGTTAGGTTCAAAACAAGATATCATCACTAAAAGAATAAATAATATTTTTATTGTTGGAGACAATGTAACCGATACTCAAAAAGGACACCCTCCTATGGCTCCCCGAGTTGTAAGCTGTGCGGCAAAGATGGCTGAAATAGCATTAGACCTGAGCTTGGGCTTTCTTACGTAAAGATCTTAACTTCATGGATCGAGAGATCTTTAATATTCCCGCCAAAAGACTGAGAGCGATCACAAGAAGAAAATAGAAACTACTGAACTTTAAAGCCACTGGATTTGCCATCAAATATTCAGACACAATATCCGGATTTTTAAATATACTTACACCAAGAGCGGCTAAAAGAAATTGTAGCCATAGAATACGCAGGAAAGATGGTGCGGATATCGCCAAAATATATCTAAATAATGTTATTCTCGATAATCCTGCAATTAGATCTTGGAACCTAAAAGGTATGAGCGGATTTATTCTTAATACAAAAGATCCGAATATCCCAGCACTTTCTTTCGCGCCTTCTATTTTTGCTTTCTTTAGCCTGAATTTTTGCTCAACAAATTCTTGACCCAGTTGCCTGCTTAAACAAAATAAAACAACTGCATTCAGCATCTCGGAGATCCACACAAGTATTGTACTAGTATACGCTCCGAAAAGAACGGCGCTCGCAATTCTAAAGACATCTTTAGGCCCAAACCAAATAAAGCTGGTCAAAACAACATATAGAACAACAAAAATAATTCCAGATAAAAATATTGGAAATGAAGACAAGAACTTGCGCATGCTATCAATATCAAATTAAAAGATCTTCCCAAAAATAAAACACATAGACAAAAATCCAATAAATAATAGAAAACTTAAAGTTTTGTTTGAAAGGATCTGTTTAATATTCATTTGCATTATTCTTATCCCTGTTTGACTCTAATTTCATCTTTTTTATATATATCATCAATATTGAAATTGCAGCAGGTGTTACTCCGGAAATTCTATTTGCTTGACCTAAATTAACCGGCTCAAATGTTTTCAATTTCTGCCTTATCTCATTAGAAATACTGGATATTTCATCATAGTTTATATCTTTAGGTATTTTAATATGCTCTATATGTTTGAACTTCTCGACATCCTTGAACTGACGCGCGATAAAACCCTCGTATTTAATTTCATATTCAATGCTTTCTATCATGCAATCTGTAAGCATCTCTTTTTTACCTCTGAACAATGCTATCATTTTATAATTAACTTCCGGCCTCTTCAATAGGTCGCTTAAATATTCCGGGTATTTCAATAAAGAGCTGTTCCTTTTTTTCAATTCTTCATTAATCTCTTCTGTCGGCGAAACTTTATTTGACCTCAAACATTCCAGTTCTTCTTCAATAGCTCTATATTTCGAACAGACTTTTTCATAATACTCTTTATCTAAAAGACCAAACTCATATCCATATTTACACAACCTTTTGTCCGCATTGTCTTCTCTAACGATCAATCGGTATTCTACTCGGGAAGTAAACATTCTATAAGGTTCTTCTGTTCCTTTGGTCACCAGATCATCGATCAACACCCCTATATATGCTTCATCTCGGCCTAATATGAACGGCTCGTTACCCTTAACTTTTAAGGCAGCATTAATACCTGCAATGATCCCTTGCCCGGCTGCTTCTTCATAGCCCGTTGTTCCATTGACCTGACCAGCCAAGAATAAGCCTTTGATCCTTTTTGTCTCTAAACAAGGTGTCAGTTCAGTCGGCGGGATAACACTATGTTCAATTGAATATCCCGGCAGCAACATATCTGCGTCCTCAAGACCCCTTATGGAGTGTATCATCTCAACCTGAACATCCGCAGGCAGACCCGTAGAAACACCATTGGGATAATATATATCAGCATCCAAACCATCCGGCTCCAAGAACACTTGATGAGTTTGCCTGTCTGGAAATTTTTTCAGTTTATCTTCTATTGAAGGACAATATCGTACTCCAGTAGCATTTGTGATCTGCCCGGAATACATCGGTGAAAGATGCATATTTGCTTTTATTATATCGTGTGTCTTTTCACTAGTATGAGTAATATAACAGCATAATAGTTTTTTATCCTTCGGAATACTGCCTGTTTTAAATGAAAATGGGACAGGCTTTTCATCAGAAGATTGGGGAATTAGTTTATCAAAATTTATTGTTTTACCGTCTATTCGAGGAGGTGTACCTGTTTTAAATGTAAGGATTTTGAAACCTAAACTTTCTAGGCTTTGCGCAAGTCTAATTGATGCAGGCTCTCCTATTCTGCCTCCCGGAGTTATTTCAGGACCACAATGCATCCTTCCATTAAGAAAAGTTCCAGCAGTGATTATTACTGTCTTCGCTTTGATCTCAACTCCACCTTCAGTAACGACCCCTTTTATTTCGTTATTATCAACTATCAACTCTGCTGCCATATCTTCAAGGACATCTAAATTTTCTTGCGCCGCGACAACTCTCTGCATGTACTCTTTGTAAAGAACTCTATCTGACTGACATCTAGAAGAACGCACCGCTTGCCCTTTTGAAGAATTAAGCTGCCTGAACTGAATAGCCGTTTTATCCGCTGCAATTGCCATTTCTCCGCCTAAGGCGTCTATTTCCTTGACTATCTGCCCTTTTCCCACGCCGCCTATCGCCGGATTGCAGCTCATTTGACCAATTGTGTCAAAAGACAGTGTGATCATCAAAGTCTTACAACCCATGCGCGCTGGAGCAAGAGCAGCCTCAACACCTGCGTGACCACCGCCAATAATTATGCAATCATAAATTTTCTGTATACTCATAATATGCTTTTATGTGATAAAAAATATAATATTATTTTGTTCGTTTTAATAATTGAATGCTATAAAGTAGCTTGAAATTAAATTTTTGTCAATTAATTCCGTTTAGGCCATATTTGATGCAGTCCTCACGGGAATCAGTCCCCCTTCTAATTTTGCTAGGGATAAGACCTGCTTTCCGTTTAAGCACATTTTCAGCTGACCTTATGAAATAACAAGGCCCTTTCAATTGTACGAGTGAAAACACTGATTTCTATTTGGGGCAAGGTCCACATGATTCGCGGACAACCAATACGGGCGGGAGCATTTTTTTGCATTGAACTTTTTGTTTTCCAGACATAATTGATTGCAATACGCGCACCGACTCTTCCGCCATCTTAAACAATGGCTGTCTTATTGTAGTAACTGCAATAGATGAGAACAAGCAGGCAGGATTATCGTCAAAGCCTAGAATAGATACTTCTTGCGGCACCTTTACTTCCCTTTCATTCATAACTGCTATCATCTCAAGAGCCATATCATCACTACAAGCAAAAATAGCAGTTGGCCGATTTTTAAGCGCAAGAAATTCCTCCGCAGCTAGGCGAGCACATCTCCTTGAAAAATCTCCTTCATAAATATATTCTTTTGGGAGTTCAATATTCTTGTTTTTTAATACCTTTTTAAAACCTTTTAGTCTTTCATAACCTGACTGAGTATTCAGATTACCAGTAACAATTGCAATACGTTTATGATTTAGACTCACAAAATAATCCGCAGCAATTTCGCCACCTAAAACATTATCAACTGCAATATAGTTAACATCCAGGTCTACAACTTTATTATTTATAACCATGCAAGGTGTTTGAGCAGAAACAGCTGCCTCAACCTGCTTTCTGTTCTCGATCACATCGGCAAAGATCACTCCTCCAACATTATTGGTATTAAGGGGATTGAAGCCATTCGTAATATGAAAGACCATATCAAGCCTCATAGATTCACATGCATGTCCAATACCTCTTATCAGTTCTATCGCATAATAAGAATGAAAAATGCCCGGATAACCAGGCATAACCAGGCCAATAGAGTTATTAACACCTCTAGCTAAGCGTTGGGCACTAACATTTGGCTTGAATTTAAGGAAAGCAACAGCTTCTTCTACTTTTAAACGGTTTTTATTAGAAACGGTAGGAACATTATTTATGACACGGGATACTGTCGTAATCGACACATTCGCCCGTCGGGCAACATCTTCTATACTAATATTTTTTTTATTCACTTTTTTCAAGAACTACCTAACAACATCCCCTGCTTTTAGTCTGGACCATTGATCTCTAATATCTGCTGCAGAAATATCTGTTCTAACCTGGATAACTTCTAAGCGAGCGATATATTGAGAATCCCTATACACGCTCAAATTATCTCCAACATTAATACCAGATCCTTCACCGATATCAACAATAACAAAATTGTTCTCTTCATTAATACTAACTACTCTACCATCGTAGCCAGGTGACGTCTCTCCTGGATTAAAACTAATTCCAGGCCCGCCATTAGCACTAACTACTATAGGAGGAAGCTCAACTTCGCTTGATGATGAAACTTTATCACTCGTTGATTTAAATGCTCGGTCTATACTTTCTTTGATCTCCCAGATTTCATCGATCTTAGACTGAATAAGGCCATCTGTTTTTCCTAACTGGCTTTCAATGTTTCTCTTTTCCTGTGTCAATCTAACAATAGTCTTTTCTAGAGCACCCTTTGTTGAAACTAATTGACCTAACTGCTGACGTAAAGATGAATTCTCCGCAGTTACCTTGTCAACCCTGTCAGAAACAAATTTCTTATCATTCTTTGATCTTGCTAACTCTAACGAAAGGCTGTTCACTAAATTCTCTTTATAAGCTATCTCACGATCAACTTCTTCTTTTTCATGATTTAATATATCAAGTTTTACTTTTAGCTCATTATTTTCTCTAGTAACTTCAACAACTTCAACTGAATGAGAAGTAACTTCATCTTTTAGTTTCTTAAGTTCAATCTCTAATTCAGCTTTGACCCTTAAAACAGAAGCCCAATATTCTTCATTACCATCGTCCCGAGTAACAACCGTTGTCCTTTGATCATATGAAGCCTTTGGCATTGCAATAGCAGGAGCTTTTTTCTCAATTTTTTCAGGTTCAGGTTCTGCTTTTGGCTCAGGAGGTCTTTCCTTGTAGATAATTTGTGGCTCTGGCTTTTCTTTAAGCTTAGCAAGAAGATTATCTCTTTCGTTCTTTACGCTCTCTATACGTCTTTCCCACTTATCGCGATCTTTTGTAACCGTATCAATATCTTTAAGAAGTTTATCGACCCTGGTTTCTGCTGATGTTATTTTCTTTTGATATTCTCTTTTCTGCTCATCAGCTATCTTGGCTTGGGTCTCAAGATCTTGCTTGAGCTTACTCGAAACTTCCTTTAGGCTCTTCTCACTTTTACTCACCTGTGAAAGCTCTTGTGAAAGTTTTTTGTTCTCTTTAGACAGCTTATCCTTATCCAAGCTGACCTTGCCAGCATATATAACACTGCCTATCAAAAGAAAAACTAAAATAAACAAACTTTGTTTTGCAGCTTTTGACATCCGATCTCCTTAATATAATAATTAATTATTCTCAATATAACAAACTATCAATTTCAATACAAGAATAATTCATTTTTTTTTACCTTTTTTTTTATTTAAAACGAACAAACTAACAAAACTTAAACCTGTCGTAAAAACATACAAAACAAGATGTTAAAACAAATTGTCCCTCGAGATAACACAAAAATAATTCAATCTGTAGCCTCAAATTCTATTTTAAATATATTCTAATGTGTTTCTGCCATCATTATCAAAATATTCTTTTAACAAAATACCCTTAATACATTTTTAATTTTTTCAATAATGCACAGGACCAGCACTTTTATTGCTTTCTCTAATAAATGACCAAGTCTTTACCTCAACAAAAAACTGCCTTGAAAAATATCATCTCAAGGCAGCCAACTTGTTAATATATATTGTTTTAAACACTAATTACAATTACTCAAATTTTATTTCATCTAAATAAAAAATGCATGATTGCGCATTAACATCAGCGCTAGTTGTCCAAGAAAATCCACCACTGATGTAGGAAAGATCCTTGCCTCTTAAATCTACAGTATACTGCTTCCATTCCTTTGTTAAAATAATAGGTCCAATTACAGCAATATCAGAATCAGGATAATTTCCGGTAATACCGCCAATTGTAATTTCCTGTATCTGTTCTCCACCATTTTCGCCCTTTGCCCAAAAAGACAGCTTTTGCGCTCCTGTTAAATTATAGCCACCTTTTCTCTGACCCCAATTATTTGGTGGATTAAGCCAATATATTCCGGCCCAATTCTGATCTTCTCTTGAGCATTGAACTCCATAAACTATCCTCATACAAGTTTCTTCACTGTAACAATTCTCAGTATACGCATCACTAAAGGCTAAACACTTTCCGTTTGGCATAAAACCTGATGGTACATAATGATTTTCGCGCGACCCTTTATTGGAATAAATATAAAACGGCTTAAAACTATTCTTGACTACCACTTCTTTCTCACTCTGTTTAACTTCAATCTTATTAACAGCTTTTTCTTTTACTTGAGCAGGTTTTTTTTCACAACCAATTATAAATAGCAAGAATACAGCTAATACAGTATGCAACACTTTCATTTACAACATTCCTCCCTTTCGAGATAAAATTCCATTCACTAATATGCTCTAAGAAAAATTAATTATGATTGATATAAAAAGAAAAACCCTGTTCTAATGCCTATCTTAGAGGCATTAGAACAGGGAATAGATAAAAAATCAAGAACATACTTATAAAATAATTTTTACCCCATTTCATCTAAAGCTTGCTGAGCAGCTTCTGCTGGCTTCCAAAACCATCCTTGAGTATCCCAACACTGCGCATAAAAATATTCATTAATCAGCTCTTTATAGACTTTTTTGGCCTCATCTACCTTGCCAGCTTTTTTTAAAGCTTCAGCTTTAATAAAAAGAGAGGTTCCTACGTCGTTAAGAGCCCAATAATTAAAGATTTGTTCCTTTGATTGCCATGGATATTCAGTTAATGAATCTTGCATAGTTTTTGCTTTTTCACCATACAATTCTACCACTTTGTCAGTATAAAGTACGACTGTTTCAACCGCTCCTTCTGGCAATGCTCTCCAAGCTTGTCCTGTAATAAAAGCTGACGAGTAATCTCCAAAATCAATTACTGAACCAGAATCGATCATAGCTAGCTTTTCTTTTGCAGCTTCTGCAGGTTTCCAAAACCATCCGTTAGTATCCCAAGCTTGTCCATATGTGTATTCTGTCATCAACTTTTTATAAACAGCTTTTGCTTCTTCCTTCATTTCAGCTCTACGATATGCTTCCCCCTGAATGAACAATGAAGTGGCAACATCATTCAATGCCCAATAAGAAAAGATCTCATCTTGTTTTCCAGTAGGATAACCAGTAAGCTCACTTTGCATTTTAATGGCTTGTTCAGCATAAAGTTCTAAGCACTTATTCGTGTAAGCTAAAACAGCTTCAGTATCTTTTTGATTTAGAGCTTCCCATGCTTTTGTTGTCAAAGTAACTGACCTAAAATCACCAAAATTATAGGCCATAGCTGCTTGTGGAGAAACAAAACCAACAGCGGACAATAACAACATCGTTAAAATAAAAATTCTCTTCATTCCTTCTCCTCCTTTTATACTTTTTATGATTTAATAACTAATTCGAAAATATGTATTAAAGTATACAACATTTTTTTTAATTCTGCCAATTAATCTTAAAAAACACATCTTTGGTAGAATTTTAACAGCCATTATATTAAAAATCTATGACAGATAAAACCTAATAAAATAACAAATAAAAAGTAAAATAAACTTCTTTACAGGGCCATTATAAAAAGCTGCAAGGCCGTTATTTAGGCCTTATTGCTTATTCCAAAGCTCTTTATAAACAAAGTAACCTTTTCTAAGTTGTCGCATAAAAGGACTGTGCCTGCCGACACCTTGCCCTACAAGACCAAACCATTCTTCAAAATAATAACCACCCGGGAAAGGACCTACAGCATCTGATTTTCTATCATGCATGTACGGTTCATAATTTTTCCACCATTCATCCATCCACTGAAAAGCTACTCCGCCTAATGCATTTCCAACACCTCTCGCATTTCCTGCTATATTCTCATCAATGTCAAGCCAGTTGCCTCTATGATAATCTGCTTGAGCTGCCTCGGCATCCTCTAAAGACAAATGGTGAGCATAAGCAGGACAGCCATATTCTGTAATAAAAGCCGGCTTTTGACTTGCATCATATACTTGTTCCCAGAAAGAGCCAAAACCATAATTTCCACGATAAACATTAGCTGAAAAAATATCAACATTCGGACAAAACTTTCCAAAAATATCTAAATACAAAGTATCGCCATTACAAACAGCCACTGGATGATTCTTATCAACCGATTTGATCCATTGCGCTACTTCATCAACAAACTTAAAATAAGCTTCCGGCTTTTGGTCTGCGTTTGATGCAACGCCATAATTATTCTCATTTCCTAAAAGCCACATAAGAACGTACGGTTCATCTTTGTGCCTTAAGACCATCTTCTTTACAGATTCAAGCATCTTCTTTTTATGCTCTTCATTTTCATAGTCTGTTCCTTCAAACCAAGTAGCGCCAGAGCCTTTAGCATATTTTCCTAAAAAATCTCCGACGATCACACGAATACCATATTTTTCATACATATCCCTTAGAAGTTCTTTGTTTAATGCCTCAGGGTCATGATAGACCCTAATTGTGTTAGTGCCCATTTCCCTAAGCAACTGAAAATCACCTACAACTGGCTCATCAGCATCCTGAGCATTATTAAAATTAGCATCTACCCATGAATCATACGGTCCATCAATTCGACCATTCTCATTCGTGTCTTCTTCCATCCAGTTCTCTAAAGTGCCTTTGTCAGGGCTTTGGCCTATCTTCGTTGGTGTATAAGTAATCCCTTTAATAATATAAGGCTTCCCATTTACCAACATTTGCCAATGACCATTCTCATACTGGACTAACCTAACTTCACCATCACCTACTTCCTTGGCTACTTTGCCTAGAGGAACTTTTTCTTTTAGATCAAGTGTATCCTTAACCTTACTTAATAACCCCTTATTGACAATTCTTCCAGGGTACGTAATGATCTCATCATTTTCCGTAATATTATCAAAACCCTTTAAAACTTGGATCTTCATCCATTTACTATCTAACCCGAGTTCTGGATGTATCCTTATAATGTGCCTTATTTTAGAAATTGCCGCTTGCGCTGGATACCAAGGTGTCTGCCAATTAGTCCATGATACAGTCTTAGGAAAATGAACTATCAATGCATAATATGCCTTTAGAGCTTGATGATACATTCCAGCTTTCTCAAAGATCATTCCAGTATAAAAAAGCTTTACTCCTTGCGGCTCAGGGGCAGTTACCCATTTAAAATATGCAGCCTCAAGATCATCACTATTAATATACTCCCAATGCTTGCCGCTAAGACGCCCTTCCTGTCTGACTATTTTATATCTTGGATTATTATAAACTGAACTTGTATTTGGATATATCCCTTCACCTAAAGCCTTAACAAGTCCGTCAAGGTCCTCTATTTTATATGAATATTTGCTCGTACCTACCTCTAGAAACTTACCATACTTGGTATAATCAATTACATTTTCAGAGCCTATCGTGTGAAGTATCGGCTTTGTTCTTTTTGCTTTCTTGAAATTCTCCTGGATCTCTTCCTCATATTTTCCTGTCAAAACATCAATACTTGCCTGGCTTTTTTCAACAACTGACCAATACCACCCTCTAGGATCCCACGCTTTAGCCCATTTGTATTCTTTAATGATCTCTTCAAACTCTTTTATCGCTTCTTCAGTTTTTCCTGTATTCATCAAAGCTTCCGCTTTAATAAACAAACATGTTGCAACATCATTTAATGCCTGATATTCATCTTCAGTGCCTGCTATAGGAAAATCGGTCAGACTATCCTGAAGAAAAATCGCCTCATTGCCATAAAGATCACGACACTGCCCGATAATAGTATCAAGTTTTTCAATATCTTTTTTGAAAGAAGCCTCCCAAGCTTTCTTCACAAGATCTTGTGAAGAAACTTTTGATTCAGCTACAACCTGCTCTTTCGCAAAAGAGACCTGCGAACAAATGACTAGCAAAACACCGCTAATAATAAAACTCAATACCTTATTAGAGAAATTATATTTTTCTTCAGTTCTTTTTAGCATCAATATCATACCTGCCTATCCTTTATCCAACTGTTGCCCCTGAGGTTAAACCATTAAAACTATGCTTATGCATTACCAAATAAACAAAAACAATCGGAACTACTGCAATAGTAAGGCCTGCCATAAGAACAGGATAATCTACACTATGCGCTCCTTGAAATCTCATCAATCCTACCTGCAAAGGCATGAGATTGTTTTCGTTTAATAGCAATTGCGCCAATATATACTCGTTCCAAACATTAAGCGAATTAAAAATAATGATAACAGCTATTGCGGGTTTTGCCAATGGCAATCCTACATGCCACCAAATCCTTAACTTGCTGCAACCATCAATACGTGCAGCATCTTCTAGGTCTGAAGACATTTTATCAAAAAATGTTTTAAGCAAAAGGATGCTCATGGACAAACCAACGTTTATCATACAAAGTATATAACCTATTCGCGTATTGACAAGCCCCAACTTGGTCATAAGCACGTATAAAGGCACAAAACTCCCAGGAAGAGGGATCATCATTGCGACTAAAAACATAATAAAAAAGAAATTTTTACCTGGAAATTCTAATCTAGAAAAAGCAAACGCTGCTAATGATGAAATAATCACTATACCGGTCACAACTACAACTGTATATAAAACGCTGTTCAATAAATAAACGCCAAAACCTCCATCTATCCATGCTGTAGCGTAATTGCCGAAGTTAATAACTGATGGAATGAAAGACTTATCTGTAAATATTGTATCAAGACTCATTAAAGAAGAGCGAAACATCCAAAAGAGAGGGAATAAGCACGATAGTGCAGAAACAATAAGGAAAGAATGGATAACAACGCTGCCTAAAAATTGCAGCATTCTATATTTATTTGTTTCCATTTTCACTCCTAACCAGGTTAAAATTTATATTTTTTTCAATTTGTCTGCAATTATCTTAAACGAAAAAGATATCATTATAAGGATCACACCAAATGAAACACCTTGAGCACAAGCATATCCAAATCTTTTCGATCCAATCATAGCGTCAATTATCTTAGTAACTGGAACTGAAGTATAGTCAGCCAACCCATTCCCCATCATAGAAATAATTAACAAAAATGCCTGCATTGATCCCAATATAGTTAGAATAACAACAACACAAATAACCGGGATCATCATTGGCAGGGTAATGTTCTTCAACATTCCCCATTTTCCCGCTCCATCAACTTTAGCGGCTTCATAAAGTTGTCTATCAATTGTTTGAAGGCCCGCCAAGAACATAATGAAACCCCAGCCAAAACCCTTCCAGCTATGGACAATCGCGATACATGGCAATGCTGTCTTAGGATTAGAAAGCCAATTGTTTATTAAATGCTGTAAATGGATCTTGTCCAAGAAATAGTTCAAAAGACCAATATGCTCTCCATACTGGGTTCCAGAATAAAGGATCCAAGTCCAGATCAGGCCAACAACTACTTCAGAAAGAACCGGCGGAATAAAGAACACGACTCTATAAAAGTTCTTCATTTTTAGTTCACGGTCACAAGCAAACGCTAAAGCAAAAGCCAACAAGTTCTGAAACGTTAGCGCCACTAAGGTAATGAACCCGGCATGCCACAAAGATCCCCACCATTCATTATCGCTCATCAATTCAACGAAATTCTCAAAGCCAACAAAGTGCTTTTGAAGATCAATTCCATTCCACTCATGCAACGACAATTTAAAGATATCATAGAACGGATAAATATAAAAAACTGAAAAAATCATTACTGCAGGAACAATGAACAAAAAACTCGAAGCATTATCTTTGAGCAAAGAAATCTTGTTTTTTGTCAATGCATTACTCATTGTCTTTTCTTCCGCCTGTTTTCTTTTTCCATAACTTGCTGCTTAACTTCTTGTACCTCTTGTGCGACTTGGCTTGGAGTCTTATCTCCAATAATAATTGACTGTATCCCTTTATCAAATTTTTCTGCAACAAGCACTGCCTCATTATATTTCCATACAGTTGGATGTGTTGTCTGATCAGCAACTTTAGCAAAATCAAATAATACCTTGGGTATTGATGAAAGAGCTTTTCTGTTCGCCGGCAAATTCTTTGTTTCCTTAGATAAAAAAGTTTGCTGTTTTTCGTCTGTAAGCCATTTTAGAAAAGCAATAGCCTTATCTTTGTTAACAGTACTATTATTGACAACAAATGAAGACCCAGCTGCACCCCAGATCTTCATGGGGTAATTTGAGCTAATCGATGGCGGAATCATTGGAGCATAATCAAGATCCGGATTCATTTTTTGGTAAACATTAACGCACCATGAGCCATTGAAAGCAAAAGCAGCGCGCTCTAAAGCAAAGTCTTGTTCAGCAAATTTATTTACTTTAGTAACAATACCATCTATCAATGCGCCTTTGTTCTTCAAAGTCTCAAAGACCTCAAATACTTTAATCCAGTCAGGATCAGTATAAGGTACTTCACCTCTATAGGTAGCCATTATTTTCTCTTCACCTATAATATTAAAAGCATAGTTTGAAGCAAAACAATCTGCCAACCATAACTCGCCCCACCCGGAAACAAAACCTGTAATTCCTATACGATTCAAAGCGCCTATCATTACCAGAAATTCATCAAATGTCTTTGGTGGATTCTCAAAACCAGCTTTTTTAAGCAGTTTTTTATTGTAAAGCATTTGAATATTCGTTACATCTAACGGCACCCCATAGATACCAGGGTTAACACCATAAACATTATCTTCTTCAAATCTATTTATATCTAATGCTTTTGGGAACAAGCTCTTTTCCCATTCACTATTATTTTTTGAAAACTCGTTCGTTAAATCAGCAACAAAGCCATTCTTAATAAATGCTGCAAAAATCTCTTTTTTATCTAGGATTCCAAAAACATCCGGAAGGACTTTTGTTTGTGCAGATGCGATTATTTTCCGGGTATATGTTTCTGAAGGGGCATATAGCTCTATCTTGATTTTAATACCTGTTTGTGCTTCATATTGCTTAGCTAATTCCTGTAAAACCTCTTCACGGTCTGTCATCCAGTGCCATAAAGTAATCGTATTTGTATCTTTTTGTTTCTTAGCACAACCCAGACTGATTAATAAGCATAATAATATTACTACTAATCTTTTCATAAATAATTCCAACAGTTTTAAAAGTTTAGCTTCGAATTCAAATTTGAGCACTATATAGGTTTTTTATAGAACGATATTAGTCTTTAAGAGAAGGAAGTATATCATTTAGTTATATTATTGTCAAAAGGTAAAAACGACAAAGCTGAAGGGAATCAACAGAATCTATCTGTTAGCTGCTGCGGTCATTTCATACACTTGTGATAACAGCATGAGGCGAATTTTTGAGAACTTCATTCCAACATCCCAAGTTCTGTCTTCTTTCATTCTTGTCCAAACAACATCCCCTTTAAGGGCGACCGGAAGGCTAGTTTTGGGAAGGTCAACTTCAATCGTAAGAGTATCATTAAGAAATACTTTATCCACAAAGGAAAACCTTGCTCCCTGTGCCGAGGCATCCTTCAACGAAACTTTAGATCCAAAATCCTGGCGTGAATCCTTGATTTTTGCTGGAAAACGAGCAATAAAACGCTCAAATAACCTCTTATCCTTAATATTTTCTTTTGCTGTTACCATGTCCATTCTTTTTATGATTTATCGCTAAAATATTTATCCAAGCGACCTTTTGAGCCTCTAAGAACTTCTTCAAAAGAAACCCCAACCTTATAATCATCTGTACCAGCTATCGGCCTTACCCACTTTACTTTGCCTACAACAAAAACTGGCTCTCCATCTTTTGACAGGTCTATTTCAATATTGATCTTTTTATTTAAAGGCATTTTATAATGTGAAACAAACCCAAATCCACCCTTGCTAAAGTCAAAAGTTCTTATTTGCTCAAAAGAACTCCCTTCTTTGCCTTCAACAGGGACCAAACATTCCCATCTGTGTTCTTGTCTTTTTTCTTGTTTTTCGTTCATTGTAGTATTCCTAGTATTAATTACTGGCTTAAATATTGTGAACAGAATATTCTCTGTAATTTGAATATGTGGTTAAAATGCTTTAAATTGTGAAATATTAGAAAATTTGGTAACGCTTTCTTATCCATTTCAAATATAGTACATTAATGCGCTAAAAGCAAATTTT
>JAHJCZ010000159.1 GCA_018812705.1 Candidatus Omnitrophota bacterium | reverse complement strand
TGAATTATAGACCCTGTCGATACGATGGTGTTTTTCGTATTCGCAGGGTCTATTTATAGCAGGGAAGGATTTCTATGAATATATTGCAGCTCGTTCCTCAATTGAATGTTGGGGGAGTTGAAACTGGCACTGTTGACCTTGCTAAATATTTAGTTGAGAAAGGTCACTATTCAGTAGTTGTTTCTAATGGAGGCGAGCTGGTAAAGCAGATAGAGTCTTCAGGCACCAAACATTATGAATTGCCCGTACATAAAAAATCCCTGATCACTATTTATAGATCGATTAAATCTCTTCGAAAAATAATTCGCAAAGAAAAAATAGATATCGTACACGCGCGATCGAGAGTCCCTGCGTGGATAGCATACTTTGCTACGCGCAAAACGAACGCTTCTTTTATTACGACTTGTCATGGATATTATAAAAACCGATTTCTAAGCCAAGTTATGGGTTGGTCAAAATTAATTATTGTGCCAAGCGAGGTTGTCGGCCGGCATATGATAGATGATTTTAAGGTTCAGTCTAGAAGTATAAGGTGTATCCCGCGAAGCGTTGATCTTGATAAATTCAAATTGAAAAAAGAATTTGTTAAGGGTGGGGTGGATAAAGCCGTTGCTATAGTCGGAAGAATTACTCCTCTTAAGGGTCACATTTATTTTTTAAAGGCTATGGCAACCGTTGTGCGTTTGAACCCTTATATAAAAATAAAGATCATTGGTGACGTGCCTGCAAAAAAGGAATCATATAGAAGAGAATTGGAAGTTTTAATAAAAAGGTTGGGCATTAAGGATAATGTTGAGTTTTTAGGAAACAGAAGTGATGTTCCCGAGCTTTTATCAAAGGTTGATGTCTTGGTTCTCGCTACAATAACACAAGAAACTTTTGGTCGTGTAATAATTGAAGCCCAAGCGGTTGGAGTTCCTGTTGTGGCAACTAAGGTTGGAGGAGTTGTTGATATTATCGATGATGAGAAAACGGGATTGCTTGTAATGCCTAAAGACACTGAAGCTATGGCAAGAGCTGTTCTGAGATTGCTTAATGATAAGGCCTTATCAGAAAGTTTTGCTGTTGAGGCAAAAAAGAAGCTGAAGGAAAAGTATACGCTTGATCAAATGGCTTCTAAGACCATTGATGTTTATGAAGAATTGCTAAGGTCGATGAATATTCTGGTGATAAAAATGAGCTCGGTTGGTGATGTTGTTATGGTTACGCCTTCGTTAAAAGCTTTAAGAAAGAAATTTCCTAAAGCAAGGATACATTGTTTGGTCGGCAATGAGACACGTAAGATCCTTCATAATTGCCCGTATTTAGATGGGTTAATAGTTTATGACAAAAAGCATAAAGATAGAGGGCCTCTAAAATTTTTAAAATTAGCTGGAAAATTAAGGAAGTATAGGTTCGATAAAGTTATTGATTTTCAAAACAATAGAACTAGTCATTTATTGAGCTTCTTAAGTTTTCCTAATGAAAGTTATGGTTTCAACAATGGAAAATACGGATTCCTTTTATCTCATCCTGTGAAAAAATATGTAAAGGAAGTCGCTGCGATAAAACAACAATTTCAAATTTTAAATAAGCTTGATATTAATTATAGCGAGAATTCATATCTTGAATTGTGGGTATCTGCAAAAGATAAACAGCATGCAAAACAACTTCTTGATTCAGAATGGATGGGCAATGCAACCAATATCGTAGGTATTAATATTGCGGCATCTGCAAAATGGCAGACAAAGAATTGGCCTATTGACTATGTAGCAAAACTTTGTGACCTTCTTTCAGCGGGCCATATTCGAGTGATCATTACCGGAATGGATAAAGATAAGGAATTAGCCCAAAAATTGTTGTCCTTGACAAGATCAAAACCCGCGATTTTTACAGGAAAGACGGATATTATGCAATTAGCAGCATTGATCAAGCAATGTAAAGTCTTTGTCACTCCTGATTCAGCTCCGATGCATGTTGCAGCAGCAGTTGGCACGCCTTTTATTGCATTTTTTGGGCCAACCGATGCTTCGAGACATCTTCCACCGGCAAAAAAGTATGTTGTTCTGGATAAAAGGCTGAATTGCGCGCCGTGTTATTCAGGCTACTGTAAGATCTTGTCCCATGCATGCATAGAAGATATCTCTCCAGAGGAAGTCATGAAAGAAATTAAATATCTAATGAGCTAGGTAAAATCGAAGATAATGAAAATACTTTTTATAACAACACATCTTAACACCGGGGGGATTACGGCATATTTGTATACTTTGACAAAGGGATTTGTTGATAAGGGTCATCAAGTGCATATAGTTTCATGCGGCGGTGATACAGAAAATTCTTTTAGAGATATAGGCGCAAAAGTCTTTAATGTTGATATCCGCACAAAATCAGAACTTAGTCCAAAAATTTATTTTAATTTAAGCAAGATAGCTAAGTACATTAAGGATAATGGTATTGATATTATCCATTCGCAGACAAGGGTGACACAGGTTATGGGCGCTTTGCTTAAGAAGATAACAAAAAGGCCGTATGTTTCAACTTGCCATGGATATTTTAAACCAAGATTTTCAAGAAAGCTTTTACCGTGCTGGGGAGATTCTGTCGTGGCAATTAGTGGCGCAGTAGTTACCCATTTAGTTGATGATTTTAAGGTTGTAAAAGATAAAGTTACTTTGGTGACGAGTGGTATTGATCTTGATAAGTTTAATGCTGTCGATGAAGCAACTAAGATGGAAAGAAGAAAAGGATTTGGGCTGAAAGAAGGCTTTTTGGTGGGTATGGTTGCGCGCTTATCTGATGTTAAGGGGCAGGATATATTAGTTGCCACTATGCCATATGTTTTGAAAAGATTTCCGGATGTAAAATTAGTCCTTTTTGGTCAAGGAAAGCTAGAGAGCTTGCTTAAAGAAATGGTAAGCAAGCTTTCAATAAAAGATAATGTTATTTTTGATCCTACGCTAAGTAAACCATCTGAATGCATGAGCGCTCTTGATGTATTTATTGCCCCATCACGGATGGAAGGGTTAGGCTTGTCTGTAATGGAGGCGCAGTCCTGCGGCTTGGCTGTAATAGGCTCCAGGGTAGGAGGAATACCTTCTTTGATAGAAGATAATAAAACTGGCCTATTGGTCGAGCCTGAAAATGCTGAAGCTTTAGCTGCTGCAATTATTAGGCTAATTGAAGATGAAAAGCTTGTCCAAAAACTAGGTAAAGCAGCACGGGAATATGCATTGTTGAATTATTCATCGGTCAGTATGATCGAACAAACTATGAAAGTATATGAAAAAAATATTAGTAGTTAATGTTAACTGGGTCGGTGATGTGATATTCTCATCGCCAATATTCAAGGCGCTTAAACAGGCTTATCCAAAAGCAACAATAAGCTGCATGGCGCCGCTTCGCGTTAAAGAAGTTCTTGAGTGCGTTGAATGTTTGGATGAGATAATAATATGTGACGAAGGAAATGTTCATCGTAATATTTTTGATAAAATTAAATTGATCCTTGAATTAAGGAAAAAGAAATTTGATGCTGCGTTTCTTCTGCACAGATCATTAACCAGGGCGTTATTTATCTTTTTTGCAGGAATACCGAACAGAATTGGTTATGACACAAAAAAAAGAGGTGCTTTTTTAACGCATAAAGTTGACTGGTTAGAAGTCAATGATGTTCATAGAAGTGATTATTATCTTAACGTAATTGAATCGTTTGGCTTAAAGGTGAATGAAAGAAAAACAGTGCTTGTTCCAAAAGATGAGGTTACACAAAGCGTAAAGACAATTCTTAAAAATAATGGTGTCGAAGATAATGATAAATTGATCATTGTTAATTGCGGTGGGAATTGGGACCTTAAACGATGGCCAAAGGAAAATTTCGTTGAACTGATAGAAAAGCTGATCGGCGAATATGAGCAAAAAAATATTAAAGTGATAATTTCAGGAGCACCAAAAGATATTGTGTTGGTTGAAAGTATTGTAGAGCATTTAAAAGAAAAGCCCGTTATTCTTACTGGCAAGACTACCTTACAACAGGTGGTTTCTTTAATGAGTTTAGCTGAACTTTTGATATCTGCTGATTCTGGCCCTTTGCATATTGCTAACAGCGTAAACACTGATACTATAGCAATATTTGGGCCTACTCGTCCCGAAATAACAGGTCCTAAAGGACCAGGAACAGTAGTTGTTCTACAGAAAGATGTTGAATGCAATAGACAACCTTGTTATAAGTTGGATTGTGATGACAATATTTGCATGAAGTCTGTAACTGTTGATGATGTTTTTGATATTGCTGTAAAGATGATCAGGGACAAAATTAAATGATCATCTTTCGATAGTTAATTGATTATGAAAAAAGAACTAATTAAAAAAATATTAGTGATCTCTTTGACGAATATCGGAGATGTTGTTTTGACCTTTCCTGTAATTGATATTTTAATAAGAGATTTTCCTGAAGCAGAGCTGTCAGTTGTCGTGGGTCCGCGAGCTGAATCTATAGTATGCACTAATCCAAGATTCAAGAAAGTATATGTTTATAATAAAAAGGATTCAATCCTCACGCAAGGTGCTTGGGTATGGGAACTGATAAAGGAGCATTTTGATCTTTTAGTTGATCTGAGAAATACAGCCTTGCCGGTTTTAGTATCTCCTAAATACCATACTTCAATATTTAAAACTAAATCAGAGGGCATGCATATGAAAGAGAAACATTTGAAATGCCTGTCAAGCGTGTATGAATACGGGTCTATTGAGGCTGAGAAGAAGTCGTTGTTCATTTCCGATGAAGATAAAGGTTATGTTATGGATCTTAGGTATGATGATATCGGAGAAGACGATTATGTTGTTGTCGCACCGTCTTCGGCAAGTGATTCAAAAAGGTGGAGCAATGAAGGATTTGCAAAGGTAGCAGATCATTTAGTAAAGAACTGCAACATGAAGATCGTTTTTGTGGGAGACAATAAGGATAGAGAGGTCACTCGAGAAATTGCAAAATTTATGGAACATGATTCAGTCAATTTGTGCGGGAGGACAGATCTTGTTCAGCTTGCCGAGTTGTTAAGATATTGCCGATTTGCAATTGTTAATGATAGTGCTCCGATGCATGTAGCGAGCTATATGAATGTTCCAATCTTAGCCTTGTTCGGCCCTACACAAATTGAGAAATATGGTCCTTGGAGCAAGGATTGTTTTTCGCTGAGAAATAACAAAGGTTGCGAAAAATGTAAGGATCCCGAATCAAAAATTGAACATAGTTGTATGATGGGTATTTCAAGCGAGGATGTTATTAAGTGCCTTCAGGAAAATTTAATAAAATATTAATTGTCCGTACAGATAGAATAGGTGATGTCATTTTGACAACGCCTGCTATCAAGCTTTTAAAGGATTGTTGGCCTGATTCAAGTATTTCAATGCTTGTTTCTGTGCAAACTAAAGACTTGATAATCAACAATGAAAGTATAGATGAAGTAATTGTTGATGATAGAAAAGGTATAAATAAAGGTTCTTTTGGATATTTTAAGCTTGTTAGTGATCTGCGAAAGAGAAAATTTGATCTAGCAATTGTCTATCATACTAAAAAAAGGACCAATTTAACCTGTTTTTTAGCAGGAATTCCTGTCAGATTGGGATACAAAAACAAGAAATTCGGGTTTTTACTTACAGATCCATTGGAAGACGAGAGGTTTTTAGGCAATAAGCATGAAAGCCAGTATTGTGTTGATGTTTTAAAAACCTTAGATATAGATTTGTCAGGCCTTGATAGTGAAAAATTTGAAATGCAAGTTTCAATAAGTGAATCTTCTGAAAAATGGGCAGATTCTTTTTTAGATAGGAATGGATTGCTTGCAGAAGATAAAATAATCGCAATTCATCCTGGTGCAAGTGATTCAACAAAACAGTGGCCGTACAAGAAATTTGCTACTCTTATCGACGAACTTATAGAAAAATATTCATGTAAGATTGTTGTTGTTGGAGATGAAACCCTTAAGGATATTTCTGCAAAGATCGTGTCTTTAGTAAGTGGGGATGTTGTTGATGCAACAGGTTTTACTACTGTGGGGCAATTAGTTAGCTTGCTCAATCGATGCAGCTTGCTTGTTTCTAACGATTCCGGACCTGTTCATGTTGCTGCAGCTCTTGGTGTGCCAGTTGTTTCAATTTTTACAAGAAATGAACCGGGGATTAACCCAGAGTGTTGGAGGCCATTGTCTGCCAATTCTGCTGTTGTTAGTGTTCCTGTTAATACTGCAGGGAGGATCGGTATTAACTTTCAAAAAGCCAATGAATGTGACCAAAAATACCTTGAAATAGTTAAGATACCACAAGTTTTAGAAGCAGTTGACTCTATATTTAAACTGTGATAGAATCAG
>JAHJCZ010000158.1 GCA_018812705.1 Candidatus Omnitrophota bacterium | reverse complement strand
TATATCATTTTTTCAAGAGAAAAGAAACTAAAAAGAAAGGCCCGTTTTAACGTAAATAACATCATTTTCATCAAATTTCCCGAACAATGTTGACGGCTCATCTCCATCCTCAAAAATAAAGCTTCCAACCTTGACATCAACTCCGGAAGCAACTTCATAAGAAACCTGAGGATTGATCATCCAGTCCGAGTAAGATATATTGAAAGCCCAGTCCAGCTCCAGCCCCAATTTGCCTCTTAAGAAATCCTTACTGATCGTACCTGTCACGCTCAGCGGGCTTCTTTCCTGAGCGAATAAAGATTCATAGTTCAATATATAATCCTGAACCAGCTGCAGATCAAAATAAATATTGCTGGCGGTTGTGTGATCAACGCCAATGCCTACTGAGATCATATCTTTCTCGACGTAAGAAAAGTTCTGACGGGTGAACGGCATGCCCATAAGAAAAGCCATCTCTCCCCTGAACCCATATTCGCCGATAACAGTTTCATAGTCCGCGCCAATGACATTTACCCTCGGATGGACTTTTTCCAGAACATAATCATACGCGGATAGATTTGAAGAAACAAGCGATGAAAGATTAGCATCCGTCGGCGCATAAAGGAATCTTTTTACTATCGTGCCGTTTGCAGTTTTCTCTTTTAACACCGTCACAGAATTATATACATTCATATAATACAATGAATAATCGACATCATTTACTTTTCCCCGGAATCTCACCCCCACCTGGCTGTTCTTTAAGCTCTTATCCGTAACAGTATCATGGTCGCTTATCGCAATACTATTAACGGCGCTTTTCTGCGCGGAAGTATATGTCCCGTAATTAACCGCTTCCAAAAGGTGCCCGAACATAGCCCAATCTGAGCCGAACATTTTTACATGGCTTGGCTCAAAAAATGGCAGGTATGCTACTTCCATCGAAACATCATCATTGAAATATTTGTAAAGCATCATCAGGGCAGGATCTTTGCGCTCCTGCTTGTCGTAAAGAATATAATGGCTGTAATCCTGCGGATTTATCCTGTCAACTATTACGCTATCATCCAATTTACCCCAAGTAACTATCTGCCGGCCGACTGCAAAATTATACTTTTCTTTTCTTAGCTCAACATAAGCCTCTCTCATTGAAACATCAGGGTCACTTTCATTATTGAACCCGTTGAATATTTCATGCCTGAACTGAGCTCCGATCTTAACATAAGTATCAAGAGATTCTATGAACACATCACCATTAAGCAACAAGCGCCCATCCGTAACAAGCGTATCCTCATAAAAATTATTATCAACCGCATCAAAATAAACCATCCCCTCAAATTTCCCATCAATGTTCATTTGGATATCGTCAGTAAGATCGATCACCGCAGCAGAGCCAACGCCTGCAAAATTAACTATGACAATAATTGATATAAGTTGTAATAATGTTTTTTTCACACTAATTCTCATACACATACCGCCTGCCTGCCGGTAACCTTAATTATGTTAAATGTAACAAAGATCCAATATGGGTTAAAACTATTCGGTTCAACGAACAGTCTCCTGCCTGAAGGCAGGAGCTGCGTCCGAATTTCACCTAATAGCTTTTCCCCATATTGCTGAATTCCTTATAATTTTCAGATTTTTCAACCTTTGCTAACCTTAGCTAACCTCTGCCAACGTAAGCCAACCTCTTACTATTCTTCCAAGTGCCTTGTCGAAAACATCGTATCATCCATATTCTGATCGTACTTTATTTCAACTATTTGCATATCTGTTCTGTGATCGGCTTTCAGGTCGTTCATTACTGTTTGGGTTGCTGTCCAGAATCCCTGAATTTGTTTTAGATCTTTTACGAGGAATTCTTTGACCTTCTTACTTTTCTTATCATAAAGATCTATTCTGACAGCAATAAAACTTTTTTTGTCTATCCAGGAAACTCTCTTACTATATTGGGAATTCTTTTCATTCGGAACGCTCTCAAGGACATAACATTCATATCCGTTATATTGTTCCTGCCCTGTTATTTTATGTGCATCTTTTTCGGGACGCCTTCTCTGCATATCTTCATAAGTGTAATCAGTATTCGCAAATCTTATATTCTTCTGACTGCTAACTATTCTTCGGGAACGCCCCAAGGCCGGCAAATAAAGATATTGAATATCATCATTACCTGCAACTTCGATAGATAGAAATCTTGTGTTCTTGATATCCGCAGGGCTCATGAATTCCAAAAATGTTTTTGACAGTTCGCCACGATCCTTTGAATATATCTCAAGAGTTCTTTTTCTCTCACTACCATTCTTATCAACAAGCACCATATCCGTTTTGATAAAACGATCAATTCCATTATCAACATTAAAAACCTTATTAGCAAGGATATTGCCGGTCAGCTCCTGGGCATAGCCATTAGGTGTAAATGCTAATAAAATAAATGTTAAAAATAATAATTTAAAGACTAAGCGTTTCACTTTGAGGCACCACTCTTTTTAAATTTTTTAGACAAATACCATCTCTTGATCAACTGAATTGGATTTCTGTTTGCGCCTATCAGATATCCTTTTTTATACTTCTGCAGGAATGGATCGAACTGAAAATAATTTGGAACGCATTTGATATTCTGTTTACCCAGAAGTATCTTTATAACTTCCGTCACAGCCAGCCCGCTGCAAATATTACATGCCGATACCAATGCCGGACCTTTTCCCGATGACAGGTCAACTTTGTTAAGGTCAAGATACCCCATATGGATCGAAGCCGGCGCGAGCCCTACGGCAAAGGCGATCAATTTGTCCTCGTAGCTCATCTCATCCTTAATATCAAAATATTCATCAAAAACCATCCCATCCGGAGAGAACACGAGCAAAGCACTTCCAAAACCAAGCGGCCCGGCAGTAACTGTATACATGCCCTTTTCTCTGGCTTTATTAAAGACCTTCCGCCTCATATAAAACGCAAAAAAATCAATGCCATCAACAAGGACATCTGCCCCTGATAAAAATTCATCTATGTTATCATCCGTAACGCCATCTTCGAAAACCTTGATCTTTAAATGAGGATTAACAGCAAGCGCCATATCTTTCATGATAGCGGCTTTATTCAACCCAACCGTATCCATTGAAGCCCCTGACTGCCTCTGAAAATTCGCGACCTCAAAATTATCCATATCAGCGATATGCAGAGCACCGATACCTGTCCGCACCAAATTCATTATATGCATACCCCCAACCCCGCCGCAGCCAATAACAGCAACAGTTGAATTATTAAGCATGCCTTGCTCCACCTCTGTTAAGATGCCAATATTCCGCTCAAAGGCGTCTTTGTAAAACAGATCTGAATTGTTTTTGTATTTGTCCATTTTGCACCTTTTATAAATATTTATATTTCGTAGCCATAAGCCTTAAGCTATAAGCCGTAATTTTTAAGAAATATCACATAGGAAATATTTGCTGTTTGAGCGAAGTGAGGCTTGCCGTTGAGCGAAAATAGTAAATATTTGCTACGTCATTTTATTTGAGGTGTTCAATATTACACCTATAAGTGTAACTCGTTACACTCCAACTTTAATGTTGTTTTTAAAACAGCTAACATGTAGTCAAGTCGAGACCTGACCCCCTATTCCAGCTAACCTCATCCAACCTTAGCAAACCTCTTTATCCTCGGCTTAAAGAACAGTAAAACACACGGCAACACTATCAGGTCGGCTATCAGGGCATTTAGCATTAGCATCGCGCTTAACAGGCCGAAATATGCTGTTGGGACGAATTTTGAAAAGCCTAAAATTATGAATCCGAAAAATAATATCATTGATGTGCAGATTATCGGGCTTCCCTTTGTGCGCAAGGCTTCATACATCGCGGCGGTATGGTCACCCGAAAGTTTGAACGCCTCACCAAAGCCATGGAGAAAATGTATCGTATCATCGACAACTATACCTATGCCCACAACAGCTATCATTGATGTCGCGCTGTCCAGCCTTATACCGACGGCACCCATTATACCGAAATTGATCAGAATTGGAAGAATATTTGGCACGATGCTTACAAAGCCTACCGGTATGGACCTGAAAACAATGAACATCATTAAAAATATAATTATCATTGCAGTGCCGAGGCTTTTCACCTGCCCATCAGTAACAGTATTATTGGCTTCAACTTCCAATACGGTCTGCCCTAAAACATCAGCCCTCTGAAGATCGGCAAAACCCGCCCGAGTATATTTTTGAATATCATCAACAACACCTTTAAGCTTTACTGTACTGTGTTCTTTCAAGCGAACCTGCACCGTTGACCAGCTCCACTGTGAATCCATAAAATCTTTCATATCATCTTCACCATAAAGCAGGACATATTGAGATATTAATTCCCGAGAATCAGGAATAACATAATAGGCCTTGTCTTCATTATGAAATGACTTATTGATCTCTTTAATATAATCATTAACAGAAATAACCTTATCAACCTCAGGGATCGTATACAAATATTTTGTCAGGCTTTCGATCTTCTTAAGCGATCGGGGATCTTTAAAATAGTCAGTACTGCTCGACTTAAGCGAAATATTCAGAGTATGCACGCCGCTTAAATTGTCTTCTATAAATACTGTTGAAGCATAAACGGCAGAATCCTTCTTAAAATATTCAATAACGCTCGTCTCGACCTTTATTTTAGTTATGCCCCAAATACAAAACCCTACCAAGACAATAGTCCCAAAAATAACGGCCTCGGTATTCTTTTTATTAAAATCACCAATACCCATCAAAACTCTATCAAGGCTTTTACTCTCAGTCCCGGCAATAATCCTCTTAAAAGAAAACGCATTCATCTGCTTGGCCATAGCAGGTAAAAAAGTAAAAGTCACCACTAATGCAAAAAACACTCCAACACCTACAACAATACCCAATTCTCTTACCGGAGGAACGCTGCTCAATGTCAGTGAAAAGAATCCAATCGAGGTCGTCAACGTTGTCAAAAAACAAGGGAACAAAAGATGCTTCATAGTCGAAGACAAAAATGAATGATCACCCTCATCCTGGCCTGAAGCTTGCGCCTTTTCTTTGGCGGTAATGCTCTCCTGCATCAGATGAATACTATCAGCTATCATTATCGCCATCAATATAGGCGGGATTATTGTTGTTACATTGTTGATCGAGTAACCAAGCAAATATAAAAATGCCATCGAAAAAACAAGGCTCACTACTATTGATGCCATGGGAAGCACAATCATCTTAAGACGCCTGAAGCTTAGATAAAGAATGAACATGATCATCATCATCATAAAAGGAATAAAAGCCTTAAGGTCGTCCTGCATGTAAAGCGCGAAATAATGTTCTATTGTAGTAAGGCCGCTAATGTAATATTTGTTCCACCTCTTTTCAAAGATCTTCTCAATGTCTTCGATCGCATGCTTTTTATAAAGATCATCCCCGTCATCCAAATGTTCCAATTCAATAATAAATGCTGCAACCTTACCATCTGGCGAGACAACATTCTTAACATAAAGATCATCCGAAACAGCTATATCCCGAATATTTTTTAGTGCTGCGGCACTTGAAGGAATTTCCTCAACAAGCTTTTCAACTATAAAGTCTTTTCCTATACCAACAATATTGTTTACCGTAGTTAAACTGGTAACCTTATCAACATACTCGACACTCTCAAGCTCGGTCGTTATATCATAGATCAAAGTTAAATTTTCCTGCGTAAATACCTGATCCAACTCAAGAGCAGCGATGATCAGCTCATCAGAACCGAACTGCTTCTTCCACTCTTGAAAATCTATATAACTACGTCCCTTTTTGTTAAAGAAGACATCAATACTATTATCAATTTTAATTTTTGGAAGGAATACTGCAGCAAATAAAGTAAGGATAGCGACCGCTATGATTATCGGAACCGATTGCCTTAAAACAAGTTCAGAGATTTTAACTTTATTTTTTTGCACGATTTATGATAACTTAATGCAAGGTTATTTTCAATAAAAAGAAAGATAATTAAGGTTACGGTGTGTGTCTGGTAATTAAAAAGCAGGAGTAATAATTACTCCTGCTTTTTTGTCGAGAAAAACTTTCTTCTCCCCCATACTTCTTTATAACTTCATCAAACTTTTGGCTTAAAGCTTCTGCCTTATAACTTTATGTCAATTTTCTCTTCTTGATACCTGCACCAACCAAACCAAACAATCCACTTCCAAAAAGAAGCATTGATGCTGGTTCTGGAACAGTTTGAGTTTCCTGCGACAATGAAACATGAAGAACATAAGGATTAGGGCCATCATCTCCCCAATTGTCAGTCATTGCTAAAGGTCCTGAACTGCCATCAAATGCTTGACCACCAGATTCTCCGTCAGGTCTTATTAATTCACCAGCATACATTCCAGGATAACCTTCTGGAGTGTTGTTATAGCTGCTGACACCCAAAAAGTATTCCCCTGCAGCTGCAAATGTGTACGTCCCAAGAAACACATCCCAATTACTAGCTGATCCTAGATCAGGATTAGGATCATATCCATCAGCACCATATGCCAACATGTTTTGTTGTGAATCAAAAAGAATCATTACAGTATGAAGATCATTATCTACCCATGTGTCAACGTCAAAAAACCCTTTTATACCGGACTGTACAACAGAAAAACTAAAATAGTCAACATCATTGGGTACTCCAGCACCATACATCGCATCTACTGATGCATGCAAATAAGAAGTAGACAAAAATATATTACTATCTAGATCTAATGAAAATGCCCCATTTAAATTTTGTGCTGTTGCGAATGAATCATTTATTTCAATTTCTGAAATGTAAGTTGCATTTGCCATCGTTGTAATACCAAAAGACAAAAATATTGTACAAATTATTGCAAAAAACTTTCTCATTGCTTATCCTTTCACGTGTAGAATTTAATCATAATTAAAAATTTTTTATTTAAATGGATTTAATGCAGAAAATATAAATAAAAAGGCAGGGGTTGTTAGACTCCTGCCTTTTTATTTCAAGGAAACTATTTATCTCCCAACTACTATCTATTTACTACTATTAATTAATTGTTCGCGGTGTTGCCTTGAAACATGTCAACACCTTGAAGAAATAAGCAAGCTTATTTCTTAACTAATTTTTCTTTTTTTGATACCTGCACCAATTAAACCAAACAACCCACTTCCAAAAAGAAGCATAGATGCTGGTTCTGGGACCGGAGAAAATGTAATATCTCCTGAATGGAACGATAAAGTCGTTCCTAGTTCTTCATCTATTACAATACCACTAGATGTCATGTGTGATAACGCTAGAAGTATTGGATTAGCACTATTTGGATCATTCAGATCATTGAGATCCAAAGGAACCCCAAACTCATCCAACCAGAAATCACCATTAGCTCCACCACCATCATATAGCGAAACAAATTCCCAATACATAGTTGTTACGCCATGAGTTGCAAGACCGTCCGCGAAAGTCATGTCTCCAAATCCAGACACCAATCTTAATGACGCAACTTCAGTCCCAACAAATCCTGGAATAAGAGAGTTAGGGAGGTTTATGTCATCTAATGCCCCAGTTGTTGCCCCATAACCCGTACCTTTTGTTGTAACATAAAGTTTCAGGAGAGCCCCTGCATCATAATCAAAATGCGTATGCTCATCTGTTACTATTGTAGCATTGCCTTCTAAAAGAGCCCATCCACCAACCAAAGACCAAGTCTCTCCATAGCCTGCTAAGGGAAGCAAACTACTAACAGTATTACTCAATCCTGTTACTCTAATATTACCAACATCCTTAAAATCACCAGATAGATTAAGAAGTTGAGACGTTGTGTTTGCATCAACTGCAAGCACATCAAATGCACCAGTCTGTCCTGTTCCAACACCAATTCCTGTTGCTTGTGGATTAAGTGAAATGAACATAGTAGCATGTGCACTTGTGCCTGTACAAACAAAAGCAACAACTGCTAAGATTAAAAATAATTTCTTCATTTTTTTAATTCTCCTTTCATACATATTTTTAAAGCTTTAAATTAAAATTTCAATCAGTAATTTCCATCACTAATTTTTTTTCGTTACATATATGTAAAACATCAAAGAACGATGTACTACTGTGAATATAAACTATACTGAAAATTTACGTCTAAAACCAAGCAAACCAAATAAACCGCTTCCGAATAAAATCATGCTTGCTGGTTCAGGAACTGTATCATATTCAACTATGTATTTCAAAACCCTCGTACCGTCTGTATCATTCCATGTTCCATTTAAGGATGCTGAAAAAACAAGATAATCTTCTTTCTGTTGCCAATCATTAGGTTCACTCGTAGTTAAGTCCCAATTAGTATATGACCAGGCATCTCCATTTAACCAACTCCATGACCCTTCGACATCTTTATCAGTACCACCTAACCAAGCATATCTCCCTGCACTAACTTTATAGGTGTTCCAAACCCAAGCATTTTCCTCAGCTGTATTAAGAGTTACTAGATGACCACTAAGACCAAGATAAGACAGGCTATTTGCATTTGTATTTGCATTAGCAGCTGTTGCAGCCGTCTGAATAAGATCATACCAATGACCATTAGCACCTACACCAGTCGTCCATTGAACTGGAGCGGCCATGGCTTGTGAAGAAATACAAAGCACTGCAACTATTGTTAATAATCCAAGTACTTTTCTCATACTTAATCCTTTGTTAAATTATTATCCTAAAAATTTTCGTCTTGCGCCTAAAAGACCAAACAGTCCGCTGCCGAACAATATCATGCTTGCTGGTTCAGGAACTGCATTACTTTCAACCAAATATCCACGCATAAGATAGGTATGAACTGTCCAAGGATCATCAGGCAAATCATTCCATTTACCATCCGTTGTACTCCAAAAACCAAGGTAATCTTCACTTATTGCAGGTGAATCACCATCATTCGGTTCAGGCGGGAAATTCCAGGCTGTAAAACCCCAAGATTCACCCGTTATCCATGTCCAAGTGCCTTCAACCGCTGCGTCAGTTCCACCCAGCCAATACTTACTTAAATCTCCAAGGTTTGAATTGATCCATGCACTTTCTTCTGCACTGGTAATTGTGGCTAAATAACCGCCCATACCTTCTGCGGTTGTCTTTGCTATTGTCCAAAGCCTGTCACTATAAGTGTCATTGTCTCCATATGCAACTACTTCATACCAATGATCATTACCACCGTCTGCAATAGTCCATTGAACTGGTATTGCCATGGCTTGTGAAGAAATACAAAGCACTGTAACTACTGTTAATATTCCTAGTACTTTTTTCATACTCTCCCCTTATTAAACTTGTTAAACCAAAAATTTTCGTCGTGCGCCAAAAAGACCAAATAATCCGCTACCGAATAAGATCATACTTGCTGGTTCTGGGGCTGTGGCGCCTTCTAGTTGCCTTGCTGCCAACTCTGCAATTGGTTCTGCAGTCATAACAATTCTTCCCCCAAACTCAACTTCGCCTTCAACAAACTCGCCATCCCCAAATAATTCATCAAGAAAAGTAGGATCGGTAATAGCTGCATAAATTACACCGCTCTCATCATCTACAACAATTTGATAATCGGTTGGCAAATAATCACTAAGTGGAAATCCTGCTAGCTGATCAATAATATCGTCTTTATTTCCAAGAAAATCCTGCAATGAACCTTCACCTAGATCAAAATGCTCAACAAGCAACTCTACATTGATCGCTTCTGTAACATCATTATCATCATCGTTGTTTGGTGTTGGGTCATAATTATAAGACCCTTGAGCTTTTGCCATAACATTAACGCTCCAGTTATACGACTGATCCCATTCAGGGACAGAATAATCAAGGTCATAAGCAACAGCTGCAATACCATAATAAGGATCTGGACGATCAATACTGATCGGTGTAGTAGCTGTACCGAAATAAATAAAAGCAGCATCAGGATCATCACTTTGTGTTGGAAGAACAGGAACAAACCCATTAGCGAACGTCAGATTATTGCTGCCTGAATATTGCGCCATTCCGTAAAAATCAATAGTAACGCCGTATGATTCTGCGTTAATTGCTGACATAACCAAGAACACTGCGACTACCGCAAGAACTGCTCTCTTATTTTTTTTTGCATTAAGCACTCTTTTAAACATTATTAATTGGCCCCTTCGCCGGTAACTACTACTCTGAACGTGCGCAATATGATCCTGAAATCTGACATCAAGCACATCTTTTTAATATAGAGAAGGTCGTATTTAAGCTTTTTCTTTACGTCTTCGATCGTTTCATCATATCTATGCCTAACTTGTGCTAAACCGGTAATACCAGGCTTTACTGCAAGCCTTCCCTGGTATCCTGAAATAGTCTTTTTGAATTCATCAACAAAAAGAGGACGCTCAGGCCTTGGGCCTATAATGCTCATATCCCCGTTAATAACATTAATAAATTGAGGAAGCTCATCCATATGAGATTTTCTTAAAAATTTTCCGATAGGTGTTAACCTATTATCATTTGACCTTGCCCAAACAGGGCCGCTGTCTTTTTCTGCATCAACTTTCATTGTCCTGAATTTAAAGATCTCAAAAAGCTCGCCATCTTTTCCAACGCGTGTTTGCGAATAAATTATCGGGCCTTTTGAAGTCATTCTTACTGCAAGCGCTACCAACAGCAATAAAGGAGAAAGAATGATAACTCCCGCGATAGAAAAGCAAACATCAAGTATCCGCTTTAGAACTGCATAAGTCCTTCTAACAAAACCTGCGACCATTCCTAAAATACCACCGCCAAATAATACAAGTGTTCCGGGCTCAGGCGCTCTTGTGCGGGAACCTTTTGATGTCTCCGTCGAAATATCTGACGTTGTTTGGCTGCCCTTTACATCATCTTTTTCTGAAACGCTGATATAAGATACAGCTGCAAAAGCAGTTGTAACAGCAAAGACCATCGCCAAAACAATTAGCGATAATAAAATTTCTTTTTTGATCTTTTTTCTGTTTTTCATTTTTTAATTATTTACAATATTAATAAAGATTTGACCTTGTGTCATAAACTACTGACAGATTAACTTAAAGCAATATACGTGCCAACTTTACACAAATAAAAATATTTTTTTTACGAATTTCAAACACATTGGCATACATACACTTACAAACATCACACTTCTGCGATCCTCACTCTTATCATAAATTAAGAATAAAAATTATATATGTACTTATAACTGGTGTTGATTCTTCGCAACATTTCAGTGTTGAAGTGTCTAATTTAATGAACATAAAATGAGAAAAATATTAAAAGGTTTGCTTATGTTAGCTAACCTCAGCCAACCTAAAGAAACCTCCGAAACCGTTTTCAATTTATTCAATCATGTCTTGATTTGCGCGGTGTTGCCTAGAAGCATTGGCAACACCTTAGTTGAAAAGCAGTAAACTACTTTTCAACTAGGGTAAGTACTTGAAGAGTTCTGGTATGATCAATCTAGAAAATTCAATAATATCCTTCTCTGACTTCACTGCATCATCGGCAACTACTACCGATGAAACTCTGACCAACGCACTACTTGCTTTCTTACCAATAATGTTATGAACTGCAATTAAAATTTGCTGCTTCCAATAATTCGGAGTAAAGTCCTTGCCTACTTTAAACCAATAAAACGAAACCTGATCAGCCGCGCTGCTTTCCAGATAAAGCTCATTAGCTTTTATCAACAAACCGCTGCCATCCGCGTTCACTATCTCTCTCAACTTTTTACTTACAACTGTATTGCCGCCGCCTGAATAACAGATCTCCGGCGGATGAGAAACTTTTCTATTATTCTGCGAATAAATAACGAACAGCGTTACCACCCTGCCATCTGTGGAAGTATAGCGCCTAACAAATGCGTTTCGCGTTTCAAGTATCGCGTATTCATCCTCAGTTATATCCAGCTCAACAGCAGTCCACCCGCCTATCTCCTTCGGAAAAACATGAATGCTCACCGTATCCGCCTGAATATACTGCTGAAACGAAAACCTCCAGGAAAAAACAGCGGCAACAGCAAGAAGGATAATAACTGATAAAAATTTTTTGTCAACAGGGGGTTGGGATTTTTTGTTCATAGATCCTCGGTTATAAAACGTTGGCTGACGTTAGCTAAAGTTAGCTAAGGTTACAAAAGAAAAACAAAGGTTATTCTTTACCCATTGTTTTCCATTTTTCTTTATTTTCAGCTTTACTCATTGTTTGGATATATCTTGAGCTCAAATACATAGCACTTTGATATAACTCTTCAAACTTTTTATACTCATTCTCGGTTATCAGCTTATCTTCAGCGCAATCTTCCATGTCACCGCTTAACTCTTCTAAAGATCCTTGACTGATCCTTATACCATTTATCATATAGCCTAACGAACCCCGTCGATAACCTTCTCGTATATTCTGCTTTGCTGACCGTGCTGCATCTTTCATCTGTGAAACCAACCGTAAATTTTATCTGTCAAATTTTTCTGTTAAAGAATAAATCATTTTACGAATTTCACAAATATGCTGATAAAACTTAAGCTTCTCATATGGCTGTTCTAGCATACAAACCCTCCTTTGCAATCATTAACCGTAACACTCAACCTCATCCAACCTTAGCTAACCTCTGCCAACCTTAGCCAACCTTTAATTACTCCAACAAATTCTGCACCGCCAACAACAACAAGAACGCCACAGCAAATACCATAAACCCTGTAATGTCGTGAATTAATCCAGCGGCGTATTGGGCGCCCCAGACTTCGCTTATCACGGATAATGTAACAACGCGGCACATGTTTGTAAAAACTGCTATCGGTATCGTCGACAGGAACAGGACTATTCTTTTGACCATGGACTTATCGAACATATACGCAAAAATACTTCCCAATGCTGTCAATGAGATGAGCGATCTTAGGCCGCTGCACACATCATCTACGACAACATACGAATCTTTCATTATTATCATGCTTCCTTTTCTTATCGCGGGAATACCCATTTTATTTATCGCTATCTCTGCCAGCTGTGCGGCAAACATCTTTAAGCGAAAACTAATGTTTGAAATAACCGCCATCGGTAGCGGCACCATGAAGAACAAGAACATAAGCGGGAACAATATTTTTTTAAATATCTTGCCACCAAAAAAATGAAGAACCAATCCATAAAACACTACAAGGAAAGAGAACGCTGAAGAAAAATTTACCCTGAACATGCTGCTTATGATATGAACAATAATACCTGCAATGATCAGCTTCAACCCCCACGGAGAACAGCTTCTTTTTATCTTGCTCAACTCCCCGCGCAACTGCCAGACAAAGAACAAAGAGACAAAAGGAACAAGTATCCCATGACTATAATAAGAATCCCGAGCAAACCACCGATCCCACATCCACATAAAAGACGGGATATAAGCGATGAGCAAGACTACTAGGGACAGTATTTCTTTTTGATAGTTTTTAAAGAGATCTTTTTTCATGAGAATGTTCTCCAGGTTTTAAAAATGTTAGCTGAGGTTAGCTTAGGTCAAAACCTAATGATTATGCAAGTAAAAAAATATTTGAGTCTAACTGATACCTCTTAATCCATAACATACCGCAACCTTTTCAAACCCTATCTTTCCAACCTCCGCCAACCTTAGCTAACTTAAGCCAACCTAAGCCAACTTTTTTTCCCACCCAAACAATCCATCATTAAAACTCCAATTTTATCTGAGGATTACTATGTTTCACTTCTGCCAAAACACCCTTTATAAGCATTATTGCATCATCAAAAGCTTTCTTGGCTTCTGAATGAGAAACCAGACCCCCAGCTTCATATGTCATTTCATTGCGCTTCCTTCTCATCGTTTCAAAATGCAAAACCAGGCCTTCAAAATCTTCTCCTAAAAATAAACCCATAGTCTCAACAACAGTTTTATGCTGTGCCCCATCAATAGGCCTATATCCTTTAAATGCCAAAAATGCTCTTCCAGCCTTTAAAACAGCCATGTATGCCAATATATATGTTGCACTATCAGAGACATCTAAAGTCTTTTTTGCTTCCTGAAGATCCAAAATTGACTGCTTCAACAACTCTTCTACCTGAATGATCCCTACAACTTGTTCTTTCAATTTTCCTTGTTTGATAAGCCTGGATATCTCACTTTTTGTCATCAAGAGATCCCTTTAACATAATTATATTTTTCGCTACTACCATTGAAAGAAACCCGCCGTCATTTAATATTTCTTTTTTAAATTCATTCAAGTTGTAAATTGTAAAATTAATTTCTCTATTCAATTGATCCTCAAGTCGCCGCACCGTTTTCGTGAACTTATCTTGGTCAAATTCTCCGACAACAACCAGATCAACATCAGAAGACTTTCTTTCTTTTTCACTCGCATATGAGCCATAAATAAAAGCAACCTCTATTTCAGAAATATCATTAACGATTTTTCGCAGGCTTCCCTGAACACCTTCAGTCTTAAAAACGATCATCTTAACCTCTTCATAGAGGTGATACTTCTTATTTACTTTGTAAAATTTTGATCTTCCCTTTGCAGCAGACTCAAAAACCCCTTCTTCTTCCATTTTTTTAAGTTCTCTTGATAAATTGCCTGCATCTACCCCGATAACACTAGCTAAATTCCTGACATAGAATTCCTCATCAACATGGGTAAATACATACCCAAAAAGTTTCCTCCTCAAATTTGTATTCATTAAAAAACTCATATAAAACATATCCTTCTTGTTGTGTGGTTTACATCATTTGTTGTAAATCATACAACATTATGCAAATATATTCAAATAAAATAAACAATACAACAACAATTTGACCCCCTACCATTTACCCCTGAATCCATAACATACCGCAACCTTGTCAAAACCAATCTTTCCAACCTCAGCCAACCTAAGCTAACCTTTTCTCCCACTCCCAAGCATCCCTCAACGAGTCCTCTATCGACAGCTCTGTTTTCCAACCTAACAATTTGTTAGCCTTATCAACATTTCCATAAATTTGGACAATATCACCTGCGCGCCTTGGGCCTATTACATATTTTAAATTCTTACCGGATGCTTTTTCAAAGGCCTTGATCACTTCCAGAACGCTATTGCCCTTGCCTGTGCCGACATTAAAAACATCATAAAAATTTTCGCTTTTCTCAGCTTCAAGATATTCTAAAGACTTAACATGTGCCTTTGCAAGATCGACTACATGGATATAATCGCGTATACATGTACCGTCGGGGGTATCATAATCATCACCGAAAACCGTCAATTGTTCTCTTATCCCTGCGGCTGTCTGAGTTATAAATGGAACTAAATTCTGGGGAACACCTAATGGCAGCTCACCTATCCTGGCAGATGAATGCGCTCCAATAGGATTGAAATATCTAAGAGAAATACATTTTAATTTTGCGCCGCTATTAACCGCATCATTGATCATCTCTTCACAAACTTTTTTTGTATTGCCATATGGTGACTCTTGCTTCTGAACAGGCGTCTCTTCTGTGACCGGCAAGACCTCTGCCTGCCCGTAAACAGTGCATGATGATGAAAAAACAAAATGAGGTATCGATGAATCCATCATTACTTTCAAAACAATCAGCAAAGAATCAAAATTATTGCGATAATATTCTAATGGCTTTTTTACCGATTCACCTACAGCCTTGTACGCCGCAAAGTGAATAAAACCATCGATCTCACCTTCCGCTTCGATCATCTTTCTTAAAAACCCTTCATCACAACAATCCCCCTCGTGCAATGTAATATTACTTCCAGTGATCTCATTGATACGCTCAACCACGCTCTTATCAGCATTACTAAAATTATCAACAATAACCGGCTCAAAACCAGCATTGAACAATTCAACAACAGTATGCGACCCAATATATCCTGCGCCACCGGTGACAATTATCTTTTTTTTCATGTGAGTCCTTTTTTGTTATGTTCGCTGAGGTTAGCTGTTGTTGGCTAAGATTGGCTTAGGTTACAAAAAATCATCTAGATCTTAAAATATTCTCAACCTCCTGCAACCTTTTACAACCTTATCTTCCCAACCTCAGCGAACCTTAGCCAACCTCTTCCAACCTAAGCCAACCTCTTTTACCTCAGCAAACCTTAGCCAACCTCCTCCAACCTAAGCTAACCTTAAATTACTTTCTATCAAATAATCCCTATACCCCCCCGGCTCCCCACTCTCATCCGCCTCAGCAGCTTTAATAATATTATACATTTCCCTCGCAGTCACATAGTGCAAAACATATTTTTTTCCGTCATTGTATTTACTTTCCAAATACGAAAACATTTTATCCATTGGATCACCCAATAAAGCAGCGGCATTTTTTTCAGGGGCGCCATGTGTATGGACTTTAACGAATATCCAATTTGGTTTATCCTTGACGCAGATACCCTGTTTTACCCACAGATCAACTCTTTGAGGGGTCGGATGATTCGCACCCGTGATCTCGCCGTTTTCAATGCCGGGGAATACGCCTTTTTTCCTGCTCTTCCAATTCAATGTCAGCGGACCCTGAATTAGCATCAAATCTTTATTACTGAATTTAGCGACCTCTGCATCGATCCCTGTATTATGCGTTTTAGCTTTCTTAGCGTTTGAACTCGTGTAGTAAATACTGTTTATCTTTTTGGGCTGAGTTTCGCTTGGCGCCGAAGGAAATGTAAAGTCAGCATAACAACCTGCCTCACTCAAAACATGAGCTTCATTATTCACCCCGCACCATTTACCGTCGCCACGCGAATTATTCAAGCTCCAGTTGCCGTGAATAAAAGCAAATTTTATCGAATCGGAAAGTTTCCTTTTACCCAGAAATCCATGACCAGCGAAATCCTTCTTTGCCTTAGTTAGCTTTTCCATCAAAGACTCTTCAGTATCACCATCATGATGAAGATGCACTTCAACCTCGCCATAACCCCGCCTACAGATCCCTGCCAATAGATCAAGATGTTCTTTTACATAAGTTTCCGCAGGATAAAAGAATGTATGACGTGGACACTTGCCCTCCGAATCTTTATGCTTGTCAGCTAAAAGAGGATACTCCTTCATCCATCTGATAACCCTCTGCAACTGAAGATCAGCAGACACATTATCCAGATCCGGCTCATAATGATCAACACAGCTGAACATAATATGAACAGGCCCCGCAACTTTAACAGGAGATATTACACGCTTCAATTCCTGCTTAACGTAACTTAAGATCCATTTGTCTATATTTTTTATCATATTAATTTGGATAAGGGGTCAAGTCTCGACTTGACTACATGTTAAAACATTAAATCTACATCCCTACAACAAACCAAGTAGTACAACACCCCTTGGTAAAATCCTAATTTAAAAAAACAAACAAATCAAAGGTGTAGTCAAGTCGAGACTTGACCCCCTAAAGTATGACCCCCTAAAGTAATGAATAATGACAATTGCTAATATTAGAAGATAACAGCCCTGATCGTTCTGATGTAGAAACTATCATTCCTCTGCCTTGCTTTTGATCTGATAATTTCAACCATGATTCTACTCCACTGGTATGCTTGACTGTTAGTGTCGAGGAAAGCTTCATTTCTATCGGGAAAATACCTTCTGCCGTTTCAATAAGCAAGTCAACTTCATGCCCATCAACACTTCTATAAAAATACAAGAAACATGTATCCATTAATGCAGAGAATCTTTTAACGAAGTGCATAATGCATGCAGTTTCAAATAAAGCGCCTGCCATTGGCCCTTGCAATAAATGAGATTCATCCTGCAATCCGACTAAAAACGAAACTAACCCTGTATCCATAAAGTAACACTTAGGTGACTTTATAACACGTTTACCTAAATTCTTATGATAAGGGTATAGCAAGTAGATCAATGAACTCGCTTCTAAAAATGAAACCCAAGATTTGATGGTTGGGACCGTAACACCAATTTCACGTGAAAGCGTGGAATAATTTAATTCCTGAGAAGTCCTGGAGGCCAAGACTTTTACAAATCGCTCAAAATCATTTAAATTAGCTGTCTTTATATTCCCCCTGACATCACGGTCTATATAAGTCTGCAGATAACTGGAAAACCATATTTTTTTAATTATTTTTTTATTAACAATTATTTCAGGATAACCCCCTTCTAATAGCCATTTCCCTATAGGCAAAACTTTATTACTGATCATTTTTGCCCGCATTAAAAAACCAATATAATCAATTGCCTGATCCAGCTTAGGGCGTAACCGCTTAGTCATTTCATCTAAAGCAAACGGATAAAGCGTCAATACAGCAACACGCCCTGCCAAAGATTCGCTTACATTGCGCATTAATGGAAATTGTTGAGATCCAGTCAATATCCATTGTCCGGGACTTCGGTTTTTATCAACTAAAGCCTTAATATATGACAATAGTTCGGGCGCATTCTGAATTTCATCAATTATGACAGGAGCAGCATACTGCCGCAAAAATGCTCTGGGGTCTTCGATCGCAAGGCTGCGAACATCTAATTCATCCAAAGAAACATACTGGTATTTTTTCCCTAATACTTGCTGAACAAGCGTCGTTTTTCCTGACTGTCGTGGACCTGTGATCAAAACAACAGGAAAGGTTTCAATTGAATCTTTCAAACTTTTTTCAATAAGTCGTTTTATATACATAAGTCTATTTTAAAGTACAACTTTAAATTGTCAAGATTAAAATAAGGGGTCAAGTCTCGACTTGACTACATGTTAAAACATTAAATCTACGTCCCCACAACAAACCAAGTAGTACAACACCCCTTGGTAAAATCCTAATTTAAAAAACAAACAAATCAAAGGTGTAGTCAAGTCGAGACTTGACCCCCTATTCTACAGCCTCCAATACAAAACCTCTTTACTATCAAACTCCCCAAGCTCAAAAACCCCCTTAACATCAACCAACACGCCCTTACCTTGCCCCAGATCAAAATGACCTTTAATCACCTCAACTGAAAGCTCATCCACAAACTTTTTATGATTCACAGCCAGAACTATTGCATCCACTTTAAGATCTTTAGAATAATCCACAAGCTCCAGGCCGTATTCATGCATAACTTCCTCTTTTGAAGCCAGCGGATCTGCAACACTTACACTGACGCCATAATCCTTAAGCTCATTAACAACATCAATGACCCTCGAATTACGGATATCAGAGACATTCTCCTTAAAAGTAATACCCATGACCATTACCTTTGCACCGTGCACTTTCTTTTCAGCCGCGATAAGCTTCTTGACCGTCTGTTCCGCTATATATTTACCCATAGCATCATTAATGCGCCTGCCGGCTAATATCACCTGAGGATGATATCCGATCTCCTCCGCCTTGAAAGTCAAATAATAAGGATCAACTCCTATACAATGCCCGCCTACCAAGCCCGGCATCATTTTTATAAAATTCCATTTCGTCCCGGCAGCTTCGAGCACGGCCCTGGTATCGATGTTCATCATATTAAATATGATCGCTAATTCATTTATCAAGGCGATATTAAGGTCCCGCTGGGTATTTTCAATAACCTTGGCAGCCTCAGCGCTCTTTATCGACTTTGCGCGAAACACACCTGCTTTAACGACCATCTCATAAACCTTCGCCACTTGATCCAAAGTTTCATCATCCATCCCTGAGACTACTTTTATAATGCTAGTAACATTATGCTCCTTATCCCCTGGATTAATACGCTCGGGTGAATAAGCTATCTTAAAATCCTCACCGCATTTAAGCTTAGAACACTCTTCAAGAATAGGCACGCAAATATCCTCAGTAACCCCCGGATAAACAGTAGATTCAAAAACAACTATCGCCCCCTTAGACAAATTCCTGCCAACCGTCTCAGAAGCCTTCTGCATAAAAATAAGATCAGGCTGTTTATTTTTATTTATCGGCGTAGGCACAGCAACAACAATAAATTTAGCTTCTTTCAGCCTTGAAGGATCACATGTGAACTCAAGAAATTTTGCACTCTTAATATCCTCAGCAGTTGTTTCATTAGTCTCATCATACTGGTTATTCAGGTCCTCAATACGGCTTTCCTTAACATCAAATCCAATAACCTCTATCGTCTTGCCAAATTCCACCGCCAAAGGCAGCCCGACATAACCAAGGCCGACGACGGCTAGTTTTGTTTCTTTGTTCTTTAGTTGTTCAAATATGTTCATTAATAAATCTCCTTTATAGGGGACAGAGCCATGGCTCTGTCCCCTTTTTGACTACAATTAAAAGCTTTGCGGAGTTCTGATACCATTTATTCTAAATAATCATCAATAATAGAAATAAAGAAATCTTTGCTCCAAAGATCCAAGGATGCAGTATCTTGTTTTTTTATAAAAGGCCTTACGTCAAGAATTGCCGAGTCCCAGTTTATATTTGCTGCTTTTTTTTTCAATTGATCAAAACACCATTTTTTCGATACTTCCTGGCCCTTGCCCTTCCATTCGCCGGATTGTGCGATCTGAGCGTTTAATAATTCGTAATTAACCTCTTTTTTCGTGGATAAATACCAAATAAGGTCGTACCAATCGCGGCCCTTTATATATTCACGGCACAATAGAGCATGAAGCTTGCCGGCGAACAAACTATTTACATCATGGAGAGTAATTGAAGCCGGAAAAGGAAAGGTCAAGTATCGTGTCGTGGCAATCGCACCTTTCGGCGGATTGGTATCTACCTCTATCTTGATCTTTATTTGTTTTGATGACCTGTCGGGTTTAATATATTTTAATTCAAGCAATTTGCCGATCGAATTATCTTTAATAAAAGCTTTCTTTACAGTATTGTTTGTTTTTGAACGGTCAACAACTTCAAATTTAAATCCATAAGCTGAAAGCTCTTTAAGTGAGGCTGTCAGATATTTTTCAAGCTGAAAATGTTCTACGGGTTTTTCCAGTACGAAATCAAGATCTTCACTAAATCTTGATATGCCATAAAAGATCCGTAAACACGTACCTCCATGAAATTGCGCGTATTTAAAAAAGTCTGTCCTGGCGAGTCCGGCCAAAATAACTTCTTGGGTGATCTCTCTTAGGGCATGGTCTTCTTCTTGCAAATTCAGGCATTGATAACTTTTTAATCTTTCTTGAATGATCGCGATCGTCATATTTTAAGGTCCTTCATTATCCCTTTAATAAATTTTGTTATTCTCTTACTGTGATAATTTTCCATTAATTGGCAAAACTCCTCTTTAGATAGGACAGGAAGTATTTCCGTATCGATGCGAAGGCTATTTTCTAATGGGTCAATTGAAGCCCAATTTGCTTTGTGTATATAAACATAGTCGCATAAGGATTTCCAGGGGCTTGCGATATAAAATAGCGAATTTTCTGACATAACCTGTTTTACGTCTGCGTATAATTGGTCTTGAGGAACCCGATGATAGATAAAATCACCGATATCCGTTTTGAAAGTCATCGAACGGTTCATGCTTACACAAGTGGTAATAAATACGCCTTCGGGGATCAATCCATAATAAGATAATGCCGACTCCATGCTGACATATGATGGCCCATAAACAATTTGCGAGATGCTGAAATTATCCAATGGATGCTTTTGATATTTTCTTGTAAGGCAGTAAAGTCCGCGTTTTAATTTCAGGATATCGTTATTCTTGAGGGCTCGTTTGATAAGACTGTATCTGCTGTCATTACTTTTTTGCGGAATAGACTGAGCAATATCTTTATCAGAAAAGATATCGTAAGGCAAATTATTTTGTACGTATTCAATAAGTTTGTTCATGTCATGACCCTATTTATATCTATGGTAAAAGTATAGCTTAGAATACGAAAATTGCAACACTTTTGTTAGAAACTGTCACAAAGTGACAGTTTCTAACAAATATAAGCAGCAAAAAAAGGGGGAAAAGGTCCAAGTCGAGACTTGACCCCTTGGTAGTATAGGGGACAGAGCCCTGGCTCTGTCCCCTATTGAATTATCTGCGCGGTGTTGCCAAATCCTCAGCCAACCTTAGCTAACCTTAGCCAACCTCAGCCAACCTTTTCTCCCTATTACTTACCATACCCTAAAATCATCGATCCAAAACTTATCCTCTAGATCACTGCTTTCGTTAACATAAAATTGAAATTCCTGCAAATGTTTCAAGGCTGGCAAGACCTCGGCGATCAATGACCCAACATCAATATCAATTTCATGCCACTCATCATCATCGGCCAAAGCGACCAAACTCTTTGCTTTATTGCCGGAACATTCTGCGCTTTCAGTTCCTCCTAAACATATCAGATCATCAAATCTCGTTCTCACTCTCAAACTAACTGGAACATCTGCCGGTATTCTATATGAAAAACTTACTTTAGGATCATCTGCCAAATTCCAGCTACCCAAGTTAATAACAGCACTCACTTCTTTTGATATCGGCAACCTTTTGATCCTTAAGGAATTCCCCCTAAGATATGTATTGCTCGGATCGATCTTTACCTCATGATAATTCCTGCTTGAAAACCGCCCCACTGTCGTTTCAAACTCCTCAAGAACAAAATGGCCTTTTGCATCTAAATTTACAACTTCACTTCTTTTAACAACTTTTTTCTCACCAACAAACTCTAGATCAACTATTAGCGGGTGATGATCACCTCCAATATCTGGCCCAATATATGCCTTTAAAGCCTTCCAGCAAGGATCATATAAAACATGATCAATTCGTATGCCATGCCAACTAGTATGCTTAGTATAACCAAAACCCGATCCCACAGATGAAAAAGCATCTGTATAGCGTGACCAATACTTCTTAAAGATCGGATTGACCGTCAACATATTGAAATCTCCGGCAACAATAATATTATCTTGAGAATCAGCCCACGCTGATGCCACTTCCGATTCTTTTTTCTGAATATCCGTAACCTTCTTCATTCTATGAATAGCACCACTCTCCCGGTACATTACAGCTTCAACACCTTCACGCGGTGTCTCCAAATGCACATTAAAAAGAGTAATTATACTTTGCCCATCATCCAATTTGAATTTACCAATAATACTTCCAAGGCCATTAGAAGATCTTCTGTCTTTTGAATCAGCATAAAATATCTTCATACGGCTGGCCACAGCCAATCCCCCCTCGTTAGCAAAGTACCATTGCTCAGTTGGGAACACCTGCCTAATTACACTGGGCTGAAAACTTCCAGATTCTTGAAAGGCTATAATATCAGGATCCGCATTTTCTATTAGATCTGAAAATTTTTTAATATCATAGACATTGCCCAAATTCATGGTCAAAATTCGAATAGCCGAGGCTGGCCTTGATAATTGTGCAAGAGGCCGAAAAGAAAATTGATACCCCGCAATTCCCACAAAAGCAAGAATAAAACTCACTCCCTGAAGAATAACGACCTTCCATAAACGCAAAATTAAAGCCCAAAGAAAGAGGAATAACAGCGGAACAAAAAATAACCAAGAAGGCAATACCTGCAATAAATTGGCAATCCACCAGAATCTTGCCGGCCACAATGGC
>JAHJCZ010000157.1 GCA_018812705.1 Candidatus Omnitrophota bacterium | reverse complement strand
CTGGACATATAATCTTGATGAAAGATTATATTTCGCAAATTAGGCCAAAGATCGTTCTGTTTATGGTAGGCATAAATGATATAGAGACAGAAGACTTTAGGCCAGCAGAAAAAGATATAAAATCCGGTTTATTTTATCCAGAATACAATTTATCAAGTATTGAAAAATATTTAAGAGCGACTGCTAAATATAGTGAGATATCTTCAGTAATTTTAAATTTCTACAGAAACAAAGAAGCAAGAGCTAGGGGATTGACACATCAAAATGTTCAGGAATATAATTCGGATTACATGAAGGATAAATTAAAGGAAAGGGATGATAATATCGCATATTTTGAAAAAAAAAGAATTGAGCATGCAGACCTTATAGAAGGAGAGGATAGACAGGAATTTTTGAAGCATAAAAAATATTTGGATAAATATGAGCATCAATTAGAAACATTATGCATGATTTCTAAAGAAAATGGCATAGAGCCTGTTTTTATAACTCAGACAAGTGCTCCTTACCGCAAGATGATAGGTTTAGAACTTTACAATGAAATAACGAGAAAAGTGGCCAACAGAGAGAAGATACTTCTTATAGATTTAGCGGTTGAACTGCCTGATAACGCGGAATATTATTATGATGATATTCATTATAATGAAGAAGGGGCAAAGAAAGTCGCAGAGACAATATATGAGAATTTGTATCCCTATTTAACAAAGAAGTATCCGCTGTATGCTTTATGATAATTATATAAAAAGTGTTCGTTAAATCCTGCCAAAATCAATTTAAACAGAAACTATAATAATGATCTAATACTAAAGAGAATCAACTTCTTTTTCAGGAATCTCTTTTGTTTTGATGACATTATTTACAATTGTTGCCTTTGATGTAAAAAGTGTACAGATGCCGTATATTGTCGCTAATACAAAATTTACAAATGTTGCGATACCTATCAGGATCATGAATCTTATTTCAAAAAAGCTTAATAGTAATGATATGAAGATTATATTTGAGGGCAGGTCTTTAAAGAACTTTTTAATGCTGCTATCAGGTACATAACCAATCCTGGCATATCTTTTAGCTGATAAAAATCTAATAAAGAATATGCTTGAAAACCCTAAAGTTATTGCGAATAGCACAGAGCCTAAAATTAGCGATAAAGCCATTATAATAAAAGTGATTATTTTAAAAATCCTGGAATCAAATATTCGATTTAAAATGTTTTTTAATCTAATATTTTTTAAATAATTGACTATTTTATCAAGTGGCGGATTGTATCTGCGCATTTTCAATGATCCGAAGCCAGCAGAAAGGCATAACAGAAGGAAGAATATTTTTGATAGCGTTCCTTTTTTTCTGTAATAGATAGATAATCTCGGATTGCCGCCAAGTTTTTTAAATGAAAACTTTCTTCCTTGATCAGGAATAGGAATATCAATCGACCTGAGCCCTTTAAGGAGTACGCTTTTCTTCTGAACGATTGTTTTTGGTACTGTTTTCTGAGGAACAGCTACTTGAGGTGCGGAAGCGGGCCTGTCAGAAGGCGCGCCCCAATACTCTTGATACTCGCCTGCTGCTCCTGTCTCGAACTTAAAACTATCGCTTTTGCCGTCGTATTGTTCTTCAGCAAAATCAAGTGATTCTCGTTGTGCGCCGTATGGTACCTCTGAATAGCCATTTAGTTCTCTAGTAACCCGTGTGTCTTCGCGGATTTCTTTTTCTGCGGGGTAAGAATAAGTTTTGCCTTCATCAAATTTTCGCAGGCCATCATATTTAGCTGCCGCTCGTCTTCTCTGTGGCTCGATTATTTTGCCTGAACTTATTGTTTGAGGCTTTGTTGCATGTCTGGCTTTGCTCTTATAATTTATTGATTGGGATCTTAATTCAGGCTCTATATCGTGAATTTCGGAAATATTATCATATGATATTGTTCTTTGAGAATATTGTTGACCTTGTTTATTCATCATGATCTGGTCTTTTTCAATTTGCTGCATTTGCATTGATTGTTTTGTGTCTTCTTGAACGATATAATTGTCTATTGATTCCTTTACCTGTTTATCACCTCCAAAATCATTAGTTTTAAACTGCCAACCCTTTATATTTCTTCGGCCGTCAATTGACTGTCCTTTGGCACCACCTTTTCTGGTGGTTTCTGCTGTTTGTGGAACAGGCCTGTTATTTTCCATTATCTGAGTTGCTTCATTAACCATCTCACTATTTTTTAACTGTGCAGTTTGTACTAGATTCTGATTAAATTCTTTCTTACCAATGCGGTCGTTTAAGCTAGATTGGACAGACCTGTTTAATGCGACCTGGCTATTATAGTCACTTCTTACTTTAGCCTGGTTGCTAACAGCCTGTTCACGTAATTCTCCTATGGCAGAGCTTGCCAGGTTTGTCCAATGTTTATATTCCCTGGCGAGTTCAAGTGTTTTTTCAGCTTCTATCATTGAAAGGTCAATTTCTTCCATATTAGTTTTGAACCAAAAATAGGAATAATTATCAGGCACAGAAAGTGTCCACGTTGTTTTTTCAACTGATATATCACCGGTTTCGATCATGCCCAGATCAAGCTTACCTAATAAGCCGAATTGTTTAATTGGAGTAATATATATGAGAGTTACGTCAAAGCTTCTGTCTCCGGCACCGCTTTTTATCAGAGGGATCAGATATTTTTTATACTTACTTTTATTGGCAGGTTCTGCGAGAGAAGCCCTAGATGGTTCACCTGCAACCTTAAGGCTCCAGAGGTCTGCTTCGGGAGGAAGGTATATTGGCAGGAATTGTAGGCTTCTGTTATTTGCCTTAATATTCACTTCATGCAAGGCATAGCCATTAGGAATAAGAAGGGTTTTAATATCTTCCCTTAATATTTTTGCTTTGACCATTTTTTCTCGTTCCAGTCTTTTAAGCTTAAGGCTATATTTCCATTCGCCAGAACTGGAGGCCCTGTATGACCATAAAATATTATTGAGGTCTATTCCAGCAGGTAGTACTGGAATTACATCCGCTTCGGTTTCCTGTAATGATTCAATGGTCTCAGGTTCAACATGATATACTGTAGCTGCCTCAATTGAAATATATTCAGTCTTGTTGGTTGCTTGCGGGAAAGTGATCGCAGGCATCTCAAAGGTTTTTTCATTATTGAAGTACTTATTGAAAGATAATTCGAGCATGTATGAGCGGTCTATTTTAGATACAGTATTAACGGTAATATAAACATGTTTTCCGTCGTTGACCTCTTTTTTAAGTATGGTCTTTATTCCATCACCTTTAATATTTATAGAATCTTTCAGGTCAGCAGGAGCAATTATATCGAAATGGTCGACAGGAGCATTTTTTATATTGAATATGTTAAGGAGTTTTACATTAACTAGATTATCCTTTACGACGGAATGATAAACTTTAATAACGTCAATAGTTGGCAGTTCTTTGGTTATCTTATAATTTGCTTTAAAAGAATTTTCTCTTATTGTGTATGCGTATTTTGAGCCGAAATCGGGAAGATAGATCGTGTTAAAATTCTTAGCAATATTGTTCAAATTTGCCTGTTTAAGCCCTGACGTATCGCTTTCTTTTACTTCAAAACCTCTGGGGAATAGCATAAGGGAGGTGCCTGTAGTTTTTTCAACTCCTAACAGCTCGATACTTTCTATAGATGCAGTGTCAAATGTCTCAAGTTCTTTTTCTAAATTCAGGTCAAATTTATAGGTGCCATTTATTGATCTTGTTAATGGTAAAGTTAGTATGTTGTTCTGAATAATGTAATCTGATGTACCATTTGCTAAAAGGGAGATCACCTTCAAACCTTCTGGAATGCGTATTTTTATATCTGAAATGGAGCTCTTTTTAATGTTAAGGCTTATCGAGTAATATGAGATTAAAATGTTCTCTGAAAGATTATGAAAGTTCAAGATGTCGGCTGAAAACTTTTTTTCTTCCGGTATCCTAGTGATATCCGCGCTGAAAGTATCATTTAGGAAAGAATAGGTTTTTTGAAAATTGAAATCAGGGATTTCTTTGAAGTACGTGTCTTTACTCTCTGAAATTTTCAAGCCTTTAATGTTTTCTATGGCAAGCTTATAATCTTCGTGAGCATAAATATTAAGATTGCCCATGACCCTTTTTGCATCCATGGGATTAAAGAAAGTAACACTTTCGATACTGTCTGGTTTAACATTATATTTTGCTTTGATAAGCATATCTACTGAGTTCAATATTTCGTGCTTAAACGTAATATCTAATAATGTGGCGCCATTTTCTTTTCTGACTTCCCAGTTTTTTACCTTGTCGGAAAGGACATCAATGATTTCAAGTTTAGTGTCCATTTGAAAACTAAGTGATGCAATTGATGACTTTTCAACTCTTACATTTGTTTGCTGAGAGATGAGGATTTCTTCATATCCCATAAATATATTCACTTCGTTGTTAGTGTAGATAAGCGGTTTCTCTTCCTTTTTTAGATATTTTTTGGGGAACCAAGATACTCTAAGATCAGACTTTTGTGATAGAGAAACTTTCGCAACAGTGCTATTTCCTGAGTCATCAATGTAGTATCCGTTTTCTGGGGTTTCGAATTCCAGGAATATGTCTTTGCTTTTAAGATCAAAAGAAAGATCTGAACACAGAGTTTTAGGAAACCCGAAATCCAGTGTTTTTTTGCCTGGAAGCGATTCAAGTTCTACATAAAAAACGAGATCAATTAAATGCTGACCGGTTCCCAAAACAGGGATCTCATAGATGTCGCTCTTAGTAGGAGGTAAAGCTTTATTGTTATATGCAATTACTTGTTGCAAAAAGATATTAGCAATTTCTTGAGATGAAAATTTTGTTTTTACAGGTATTGGATTTCCATCTAACAGCAGCTTTTCAATGTAAACGTTTCTAAAAGGTAGCCCGACCAACACCCAATCTTCTGTATTGACGAATATGTCAAAAGATGCAGAGAATTTAATTCTGTTTTCTTCTAGAAAGCCGTTAGCTTTAAAGCCTGCTATATCGAACGTATTATCGAAATTGAAAACGTTCTCAGGGACATAAGGGGGCTGGGCTAGGAATTTTAATCTGAAATAATCCTCAGTTGGGATGTAAATATTTTCAACGCCTTTAAGATTAACAGGAGCATTATTTCTGTAAGGCACGTAAACTTTTATAAATGGGAAAGGTTTTGCTTCTTCTGCATTCAAAATTTGTGAAGAAAAGATAGATCCTGTGATTATTAAAAGGATAACGACAAAATAAAACCCTAATTTTCTCAGGATCTGTTTTGCCAAAGCAATAATTAATAGAATTAGAATAAAAATGATCGCGCCTAAAATTGCACCATTAAAAATGAATATTAGGGATTTCATTATTACCATAGGAATAAGCGTGCAAAGAAGAAGGGTGTTTAACAAAAATGAGAATGGAGTCATTACCCTGTTTTTCCTTAAGTAAAATCCTAGGCCCACAAAAAGAAAAGTAGAAAACAGCACCAGCGAATTTTTCCATACTTCTGAAATAAAGGTTAATGAGAGGCGGCTATTTCCCCAGAGTTTATTTACATACAGAGAATCACCTTCTTTTGGTATGCTTATATTCAATGAAAGTATGCCTTTCTTTTTCTGATAATCGCCTTGCACTCTAGCTTGTTGTTTGTGTTCAGGGGCTTTTTGTCTTGAAATATCTGCATCATAGTTTTCGGTAATAGTTTCATCTCTAATGATGTTGTATTCAGTTGATAAATAATATGGTTCATATTGAACGGTGCTTGACAAAGTTTCTTCTCTGTCAACAAAGACCTGGCGCCCACCTCTTGCTTGTTCCATTGCTCTAGAACTAAACTGGTCGCCTATATCGTCAGAAGCAGATTTTAATCTGCCTTGAATCCCTCGTCTAGCATAAAGAGCTGGGCTTGTCATATTTCTGATATTTTGGAAAAAGGATGAGGATAAGTTGCTAAATAAGGACAACAGAAGAGGTTTCTTATAATCTGGTTCCGGAAAATTTTCATAGTTACCGGTTATATTGAAGAGAGAATACTCAATAGGAAAATATATATTCACATTGGATTGAAGGGACGGAATGTTTAGTTTCGGACTATAAAGAATAAGTGACTTCCAGATACTTCCTTTACTTGTTTTTGGCATTTGCCCTGTTAAACGAAGGTCTATGTTTTCATTAGTATCGACAGGAAGGGGTATGAGCAGGAGGTTGTTTTCGCCTTTTCTTGGCTTTATTCCTTTGCCCTGTATGGTTGCACCCCAAAGTTCAAAATTCGAAGGAAGCTGGATTTCAAGAAATTGAAGATTTGTGTTTTTTATTATGTAACTGGATTCAAAAAATACCGGAGAATCAATACCGAAAGTAAAAGAATGAGTTTCTCTTTCAGCAATGGAGGCAAGTACGGGAGATTCGTCTCTTCGCGTTACTGCTGTTCGGAAAGTAAAAGGCCTTGTAAAATAACATAGAGATTCGACAATTCGGTTGGAAGGAGTATAAGACGGCCATTTCGGTATTTCATATGCTTCAATGTCATTTAATCCGGATTTTTCTGTGGCGATCTCAGTGTTTTTGCTTGCTTCAAGGACTATATAGCCTGTATCGTTTAAGACATCTAGAGGCATAACAAGAGGAACATCTACAAGAGTATTGAATTTCTCTATTATTTGCTGGTAGTCTATTTCAAGAAGATAACTTCCTTTTACTTCTTTTTGAAGTACAACGTTCCATATATCGTGATCCTCTAGGTTAGGAAGGCTAGATGTTTTCAATTCTTTTTGTAGCTTATCGAAGCTAACTTTCTTTTTTTCTTTTATATTCTCACCTTCGATATTTATCTTGCTTTCATTCCATTTTGGTATAGCGAAATAAAAACTGTCCTTTTTTCCTGCAATGATCTCGTATTGTATGTATGCATTTGTTTGTATTAAGTTTTCATCAGCTGCTAAAAATGTTACTGATTTCGTTGTCTGCTCCGCTTTGCGAAGAGATAGGAGGATGCTGCCTTCAGGTAACAGCGATCGGAAATTATAATAAAGTATTTTATTTTTTGCCTCTGATGATGAAGCGATCATCATCTCAGAAGGCATATATCCTTTAAGAATAATGTCTTCAAGCAGGAATAATTCATCTATTGATATTTCAAGGGTTCCTGTCATGTTTTGTGTTTTTGAATATGTTATGGCAGGAATGGTAATTGTTTGAGATTTGTTTTTCAAAGATTCTTCATCTAAGAATTGTTCAGAAAGTATTGAAAAAGAAATTGTGTCTTTCGAGCTTACGGGTTGCCGCACTTCTATATAAAGATTGTTTTCTTCTTCTTTAATTTTGTGATTTTGTTTAACAGGCTGGTTGTTTATAGAAGTAAGAACATCCCTTAATATATAGCCTTTAGGATAATTAAAGATAAATTGTGTTGTCCCTTGTGGAAGCGATGATAGAACGATCTGGGAATTAAGATTGATCTTTGAGCTCTCAATGCTCATTTGGCTGTATTGCTGCATAGCTGTTTGGACGGGGACATCTTTTAGAGAAAAAGAAATTTCATATGGAAGGTTTAAAATGCGGTATTGCTTGTATATGAGCCAGCTATCATTTGTGTTCTGAGCTATTGAAGGGCCTTTTAGAGGCAGTAAATATTTTATGTTTTCAGTATCAATTCTTATGTTTTCGTCATAAGAAACGGTAAGTATTCCTTTTCTTTCAAACAGGTCTTTTATTTGAATATCCGAAATTTCAAAGGAGCTGTTTTTTGAGTCATTGTATTGATATGTTTTTAAGGAAAAAGAAGTTTTACCATTTAAAGGAACATGGAAATTTATGTGTATAATATCAGTGTCTGTTTTATTTTCTCGGCTCCAGCCGGAAATGCCAGTGCCCGATATGTCATGAATATGAATATTTTTTCCTATTGATAGATCAAAACCGTTAACTTTACCGTTTTGAATGTCCAGTGAATATAGGGCAGCATGCTCAATTAGGTCGTTATTAATATTTACTTGGTGATTCTCATCGGATACTATTTTGACTCTTTTTTCGCCTGATGCGCGGCGGTTGGTTATTTCGAAAGCAATATTATCTTTATCGCTAATAAATCCGACAAATTCCATTTTATCATCTAATTGTTTTTTAGATGAGAACAGGACGTTTTGGAACTTGATATCATAAAAAAGATCTGAGACTAATTTAATGTCTCCTACTATGGTCTTTGGAATTTTAAAAGAAACAATGCCTTTCTTTTTATTGAAATCTATAGGAACTAAGAAGTCAATTGTGAGGTTATAATTACCTTTATTTGGTATGACTATTTTGTAGATGCCATCTTGATTATAAAAAAGTGCTTTTTTGTCATTAAGCGTTGCATTCAGGTAAAGAACATTCTCAAGAGGGAAGTCCATTATTTGTGGCTTCTCGTTATTGTGTGCTATTCTGTAATTGGCAGAAATTACTAATATGTCACCTTTAATTGTTCCGGAGTAATTTGCCTGAACGATATAAGGTTCTTTTATTTCAATGGGCGTTAATACTTCACGTCTATTTTTTAAAAATTCAATTTTTGCTTTTTCGTAAAGGTCCTTATAATCTTTATATGGGACAAAAATGCCTTCTTTTTCTATGTCAAGAATAGATTTGATCTCATCTGCAGGGAAGAAGACAAAAGTTTCCTTGGTCCTATCCTGAAGTTCATTTTCTGCTGAAGAGGGATCATTAAGGGAGCAAAGGAGAAAAAAGCAAATCAGGAATAATAATCTTTTTTTCATTGTCCTGGACTCCTTATGTTTCCTTGTTGTTTTCAGTAGTTTTTATAGGTTTTTTTGATTTATTTTTATCATATTTTAACCTGTTATTGATAAAGTTATTTGCTAGCGGCACTTTTGAAATAACAAAGCCTGTTAGCAAAAGGATAATGAAGAACTTGAATCCTTGAGGTAAAAGGATAAAAATAGCTATAGCTGATGCCAGTGTTATTGAAATAAACTTAATTTTATCTGACGGATACTTATTTTGTATTAGTGTAAACATAATTGTGGCAAGAACTATGATGATCAATGATATAGGGAATATTGCAAGTTTCTTTACATACCAGACATTAAGGTATGCATGCTTGTCAAGTTTTGAGAACGAATACATGCGTCCTTCCCTAATGATCTCTATATCTAGTCCGTAAAGGGCCTTTTCATCTGCTTGTTGAGGTATCTGTTTATTGTTCAGCTGAATTTTTTGCTGACTACGAACCTGTTGTGATTGCATGTAGGGATTTATGTCGTTAAATGGCTGAGGTCTGGTGCCGCTTTGGTTCAAAGAACCATCAAGGTAAATATAGCTATATTCATCTGGAAGGTAAATTCTCCATGTGATCTTTGAACAAGGTATATCTACAATTTCAGCGCTTTCTGCTTTAAGCCCTCCGAATGCTCCGAAATCCTTCCTAAGCTTGGATTGATATATTATTCTTAAAGAAAATTCTTGCCCGGGGGTTATGTCTTTCGGGAGCATAATGATCTTGCTTCTGGGAGAGTCACCTTTAGATATGCTGGCTTTCTTCCCTGATATAAACACAGAAAATATCTTGTCTATTCCTTCAGGCATCATTAATTCAAGGCTTTGCCTGTTCGTGTTCTGTATTTTAAAAACGCCTTCTGTTTTAGCAATACCTTCGTTTGATACAACGATGTCAAAATGAGCCTGGTTAACAATTGTATCAAGGATCTTTTCATATTCGTGTTTTGTGGATTCAAGTGCAAGAGAATAGGGGTGATTAAGATATCTGAAAGCAAGCACACTCTGATCTTTGTTCATTGTTGAGGGCAGTTCTTTAGAGTCGATTGGCTCAAGATTATTTTCTACTGCAGTTACTTGAAGGTTGGGACTCTTTATAATAGAAATAACGCCAGATTCATTAAAGACATCAAGTACTTTGATAGGAGGTATGCTTATTGATATTTTGTTTTCGGTTGTAACGGAAGGGAGCTTGTTCTCAAGGCTGACATATAATACAAACTGATTTAAAATTGGCGAATGAAGTTCAACTTCCCATATTCCGGTATTAGATTTCATGTCCGTTGAGAGTCGTTTTTCCTTGATGTTGTCTCCGGTTATTACGGCATCCTTTCCAATTGATGCTGGAAGCTCGATCATGAATTTGCTGACAGGTGCATATAGAATTTCATAGCGTATAACATCATTTATTTTCATTACAGCTTCTTCGATGTCAATATTTCTTTCGACATTAGCTATGATCTTTGTGCTTCTTTTATCAATTTTCAAAATACTCGAATAATCGGTTGTTGAGTAACGGTAGCCTGCAGCAAGCTCGTTCTTTGGGTCTATGGCTCTTATCCCAAGAGATTGCAGTTCTTCAAGGCTTATGGGTCGGAGAGATTTTATATCTTCTGTTGAAAGTTTAAGGTTTTTTCTAAGAGAAAGCGCTATAATACCATCTTCTTTTTCTGCATCAAGACATAGAAGCTTAGGTATATTATTGGAAATTGCTTTATCTTCTTTATCTGTTTCTAAGTGGATAGGAAGTATAAAATCCCCATATGCTTTATTCTTTAAAACAACTGTGAGTATATTACTGTCACCTTCCTTTGATATGTCAAAGCTTTCTACTATATTGTCATTGGCGATCTCAGAAACTCTGAAGTTCTCAGGAATAAGAAACCTGAACTTGAATAGGCCGGCATCTTTAATGGTAAAATTTACGTTAGTGTAATAATCAATAATTGTTTCGGAGAAAGCAATAAGAATGTTCTGTTTTGCTGTAATTTTAGGTTTGATTTTAGAAATATTGAGGCTTACGGTATAAGGGAGCCTGAAATATTTGAATGCTGAGATAAATTCATTGAAATCTATTCTATTCCCAATTTCTTTTGGGTCTATTTGTGTGACGCCATTCTTTTTTTCAACTTGAACACGAAGAGAAGGTTCAGCTTTAATAATTATTTCTCCGTCTTCGCGTTGAGCGCCTATAACTTCGAATTGCGGCACATCAAACAATATTTCATCAAGGTCCCTATATTTTTCGGTACCAATTGAGAGGTTATAATTTCCGTCTATTTTTTCATAAAGGTTGACGGATAGAATGCCATCATCTCCCAGGTTCCAGTCTTTGATGTTCTCACCATCAACTCTTACTAGACTTAAAGTCTCAGGAATCTTAACCTTAAGTGAATCTATCTTGGCTTGCATTATAGAGAAATCAAACTTTGTGTTAATGAGGTAGACAGATTCCTTGATATACACCTCATTGGATGATTTTGCAAAGATAAGGCTTTTTGCAGTTTTTGATTCTAACGATTTTGCCAACCAGCTTATATTAACTTTTCCATCAGGAGATAAAAAGGCGGAAAATACCGTGTTTTCACCAGCTACGCTACTTTTTCTGGAAACCATTGGCTCTATTTTTACATCAAGGTCTTTCCCCGGTATCGTTAAATCAATTTTGGTGAGAGGCGAAGATGGAATTTGGAAATCAATGAAATTTTTCCCTGGAGCAGTGTTTACTCGTGTTGAAAAATCAAGTTGTAGGACATAGTTTCCTTCTTCAGGAAGGACTAATTCAAGTCCATTGTTAACGGGTTTTAAAATAGGTGTTTTTCCATCTATAGTAAAGGAAGTTATGGCAATGTTCTCGATGTTTAAAATCAGGCTTGCCCAGTTTTTCTTGAGGGCAGATATTTTAAGCTCTGCTTTAAATTCTGCTATGTCATCATATACAATGCCTGTATATTTTGCATGGATTATGGCCGCATCAAGGGGAGGAGGTGAAATGACTTTATCTGCGGGTTTCCTTGTTGCCTCTTCCCATAATTTGAGAAAATCGGAATATGGTATAAAAATCCCTTTTTCTTTATTTTTCAAAACTTCATCAAAAATTTTATAAGGTATATAAATGTTCTGTTCTGTAAGGGTTTCGAGTCCTACTTGGCTTTCGACAATTTGCGATTGCTTTTCTGATTGGGCATAGGCCATTTGATTAAAGATAACAGGTAATAAAAGCAATGAGATTAGAGAATGAAAGAAGAGTTTTTTCATATTATCCTCCGGGAAGATTGTTTGATTTTAGATTATTTAACAAAATATAACTAAAGTAGTTCAATGAACGCTGTTGTTAATTGTTTATATTCAAACACATAAGGTTATTTAAAGCAATAGTTTTTAGCTGATAATGATTTAGAATATTTTAGCTAAAGTAAACCTATTGTTTGAAAAAAGATAAATAATTTTAAAAATTATTATTAAGTCCAGAGGTCGCTTTATTTTCTAAATATTTGTGATAAAATGTAATGCATTGTATTCTGATGCAGATAATTAAATTATGCCAACAATTGATAGGAGGGTAGAAATATATGTCGTTATCCATAAATGATGCTAGCAAATTGATGCAAGCAGTAAGGGACAATATTGCTTTAGTTATACATGGAAAAGAAGAGAAGCTTCAGCTTGTTGTCCTCGCGCTTGTTTCTGGGGGTCATATTTTGATAGAAGATATACCCGGAGTGGGAAAAACGACACTTGCCCGTGCAATTTCAAAAACTGTTGATGGTGAATTTAATAGAATTCAATTTACACCTGATCTATTGCCTACAGATATAACGGGGAATAACATTTTTGATAAAGATAACAATACGTTTATTTTTAAAAAAGGTCCTATCTTCGCGAATATTTTGCTTGGTGATGAAATTAATAGGGCCTCACCGCGAACTCAGTCGGCGCTTCTCGAAGCAATGAGTGAAGAACAAGTAACAGTTGATGGAGAAAGTCATTATTTGCCACAGCCTTTTATTGTAATTGCCACGCAAAATCCAATTGATTATCACGGGACTTATCCTTTACCTGAAGCGCAACTTGATAGATTTATGCTGCAGATAGATCTTGGTTATCCGCCGGAAAATAAAGAAAAGGCATTGCTTATAAATCGAACTAGCGCGGACCCTGTAGATGACATAAGTTCGATCTTATCTTTAGATGATTTTAAGCAATTAAGGGAACTAGTCGATAAAGTAAAAATTGAAGAATCGGTCAGCGATTATTTATTAAAGATCGTTTTAGAAACAAGATCTCATCGTCAATTAAGATTAGGGGTTTCGACTCGTGGCACACTTCTTTATGGCCGAATTGTCAGAGCTCGAGCACTTATGAGCGGGCGTGATTATGTCATTCCTGAAGATGTTAAAGAGCTAGCCACCTATGTGCTTTCTCATCGTATTTTACTTGATACAAAAGCACAATATGGGGGAGTTGTTCGATCCTCTATTATTGCTGATATTATTTCATCCATTAAAGTGCCAAGATAATGCCAAAGAGAAAATATTCATTTTTTATGCCTGCAGAAGATCATGCATTTGTTAAGCGTTCGGTGATCTACTCTAGAATGTGGCTTTCAGATATGGGAAGAATTCTCTGCGGAATAATATTTATAGGAGGAATGGTCTCTTCTCCGGGATTACATATTGATGCTTATATGCTGCCCAGTTTTATAATGGCTATTTTTATTACAGCATTTATTTTTGCGTATATTAACAGGCCAAATATTTCTGTTAATCGAATATTGCCTTCTCCGTGTAGCGCAGGTGAACATTTAGTTTATGATGTTGTTGTTAAAAATGAAGGCCGATATCCGGCTCGCAATATAAAGATTTCAGAAGGGGTTCTTCCTTATGGAATATATGATGCCCCAGATCATCCTTCTTACGAAGGTTTTGTTGATTGGTTAGAGCCAGGTGAAAATATCACGATTAAATTGGTTATAAGATGCAAATATAGGGACATTTATGATTTGACTTATTTATTAGTAGGAAGCAGTTACCCGTCAGAAATACTAAGATTTCCAGTTAAGATACCTAAAAATAATAAATTGATCGTCTATCCTAAGTTCATAACACAAACAGACTTTTATGTGCCTTTTAAGCGTGTTTATCAGCCAGGAGGTATTGCTATTAGTTCAAATGTTGGAGATTCAAATGAGTTTTTAAATACTCGGGATTATAGAAAAGGCGATAGGCTGAAGGATATCCATTGGGCCTCTTATGCAAGGACAGGAAAATTAATTGTTAAAGAGTATGTTGATGAATATTTTATTCGTATAGGTATTTTGCTTGATACAGAGCAATCATCTGTTTGGCAGAAGGATGCTGAAGTTCTTGAAACGCGCATTTCAGTTGCTGCGGGCATTGCTGATGCGATAGCAAAAAAAGATTATATTATAGATTTATTTGCCGCAGGGGACATTCTTCATCATTTTCAGATGGGAAGAGCATTAGCTCATCTAGAGAATTTACTTGAGCTATTGGCTGGAATTGAAGAAGCCAAAAATGTAAATTTTGAACTTCTTCAAAATAATTTATCACCTCATATTAAACAGCTGTCTTCAATGATAATTCTTTTAGGTGACTGGGATAAAAGAAGACAAGATCTTTGCGATTCTGTTGAGTCAATGGGAACAAAGATAAGAGTTATTATTTTTAGAGACAAGCCTTTAACTAAAGAACCTGACAGAGAGGTAACGGTTATTTATACAAAAGACAAAGAATGGCTTATTAAATAATATTTTAGATTAGCCTTAAAAGGAACACAATGTGATTGTTCATAAAAGACAACAAACAGAAATATATATACCTTTAATTTTATCTTGGATCATATATGCTTTTGCACAAAAAGATTTTTTCTTGCCGGCTTTAGCTATATTGGTCACTTTGCCGTCATATTTTCTTCTTATAATATCAAAAGAAAAGAATAAAGGGTCTAAGTTTAAAATGTCGGTGAGAAATATTATCAATATTTCAGTATTGATAGGTGCTATCTGGAGAAATTTTGTTCCTCCTCCAGCGAATTCTGTTGCTTTTGTCCCAATTTTAGTTTCAGCAGTTCAATCAGCATCAATACTTGTTGCAGTTTTGATGTGGTTCTGCTTTGATTACAAATATAGATCATATTATTTGAAATTTCTTACCTGGCTAACGGTTGCATCTTCAATAAATGTGCCTTTTGATTCTTTGATCCAACTATCTTTTTGGTTGTTCTGCGTTGTAAGTATTTGCATAATAATGCTGCCGTCTTATTTCCCATATTCATTACAGCTAAAAGAAAAGATTAAAAAAACTAAGCACAAAAACATTTTAGTTTATTCTTATCCAATCTTTCTTTTAATAATAAGTTCAGTTATCTTTGTTTTCCTTATTAACGGCATCAAAATAGGTGATGACCTTTTTATGAATCTTATTACGGATTATGCAGGTAGCAGACATTTTAGTTTTTTTGATTCCAAATTATTATTAGCTGGGGCAGGTACTAGCCGCAGCGATATCAGGCCAATAATGGAGATTGAAAAGAAAGATTATAACTCAAGCTATTTGGTCGGGCAGGTTTTTGATACATATAATGATGGATTATGGGAAGCGCCATATGATTTGTCATTAGCTGATATGCCGAGACAGAAAGGTAATTTTAATAACACTTTAATGATCGCAATGTTTGAGCATCTAAAAGGTGTTGTTCCTGCGCCTAGAGGAGTTGTTGCTATTGAAGGAAAAAGTCCTAACTATCAAATTGATGAAAGCGGTATAGTTATAAATAACGATAAAAATATTCCCAAAGCAACTATCTTTATTGATGGCGAGAGCTTGTATAAAACATTAAAAGAAGTTGATATTGATAAACATTTAAAGATCTCGCCTTTTATGAAGAAACATTTAAAAAACGCCATCAATGATGCTGTAGGAAAAGCAAATACTCCTCAAGCTGTCGCAATAAACATTCAAAAATTCTTCACTAACAACTTTGAATATGACCTTTATGTTGATTTTAAAGCTGATGATAGAGGGATACTTTATATGATTTATAGGAATAAATCTGCCTACTGCTCCTATTTCGCGACAGCTATGATTTTAATGCTTAGGTCACAAGGAGTTCCGGCAAGAATGGCTACAGGCTTTTTTGCGTCAGAAGAATCATCCTGGAATAAGGATTGTTACATTGTTAGAGGAAGAGATGCGCATGCTTGGGTTGAAGCACTTTTACCGGCAATAGATATTAATACTGGAGAAAAAATACGTAATGAAAATGGAGAACGTCTATATAAATGGGTAAGATTTGATCCAACACCAACGGACTCAAGGATGGAAGCTCTTGATAAAGACAGTCATATTAACAAATTTGCCGATTGGATGTGGTGCGTACAAAAACGCATAAGAGCTGCTATTTTGGACATTGAAACAAAGACTCTGGTTAATTTGCTATTTGTAATTATAGCTATTTTGGTGTTTGAGGAAGCTTTCAAAAAATTGATAAAGACTTTCATGAAGAAACAAAAAACAAAAAAAGAACTGAACGCAATCAAAGATGATAAAAGAAAAGCGCTGTATCTAAGTTTTTACAAGACCTTTGAAGAGTTCTTGAAAACCAAATTTGATATGACCCGGGAAAAAGCAGAAACAGGCACAGAATTAATTACAAGACTCCGAAGGGAAGACAATATTCCTCAAAATACCACAACATTAATGGAATCATTCCTTTTTAAATATCATGCAGCAAGATTTGGGTTAAAAGAGGAAGTTGATTTAAACAGCAATTTAAAAATAATGTTAGAGACGTATCTAAATAAGAAATAAAAACAATGGTAAAGTCGCGTCATTATTTGAATTTAATAAAGTAAAATATATAAGCGGATTATTATATTCTGTAAAATAAAAAGATGAATTTTAAAATAACTCATGTGAATTCAATTGAGGCTTTTGAAGTAAAAACAAGCGGCGAAGTCAATGCTGATGAATTTATTGTTATGGCAGAAATGTTATTGAACCAGCCAGAATTTACGCCGAACTGCAATGTAATATTTGATCACACAGCACTAAATTTTAACAATTTGTCTTGTGATGATTTACAAAAAATAAGAACATTTCATATTGTTAACGAAGAAAGAATTGGGAGAGGGAAATCGTCAATTGTAGTTAATGTGGGTTTATTAAGCGAGTGGCACAAGATATGGTCAAAAGGTCAGAAAATAAAAACAAGGAATAAAGTTCAAGTATTCGAGAGTTATGATGATGCAGTTAAATGGATTGTTGGGAAGTAGTTGATCTAATTAATTACAGAGGGAGGTAAAACGAATGGAAGTTAAACTTCTAGATGAAAGAGCAGGCGTTTATGAGGAAAGCAATACAATGTCAAAGATCATTGGTGAATTGCGATTAGGTGATGAATTTACTCTCGGTAAGGCTGTTAAAACTGGAGGTACAGAATGGGTTGCTGCAACTATGTCAGATGGCGCTAAAGGCTATGTTCTCGGAAACATTAAGGTGTACTCTATTCGTGAGGTATTTTTACATCAGAAAAATGTTAACATTCTGAAGGCGCCTGCTTTAGATGCTAAAGTCAAAATGATTTGTAAAAAAGGCGATAAGTTCACTTTATCTAACTTAGTTACAGTAGGCGGAATAGATTGGGTAGAAGTTAGAGTAGAGTCAGGCGAGGTCGGCTTTATTCCTGCAGAAACAAGGATAAAAGATATTACGTCAGATCAGATGTTTAAAGAAAAAGATTATAAGGCTTTTATGGTGGGTATATTTTTGATTGGTGGTCTTATTGGTATTCCTTTTACCTATGGTATTGGAGGAGGCATAGGCTATTTTGAGTCTCTTCCTTGGTCTTTTGTGTCCTGTATGGTTTTTTTAATAGCGTTTAGGCGCAATGGTACGATTTCCTGGGGTAGAGCTGTTCCTGCAATAATTGGTGTAATGCTCTTAGCAAAGGCATATACGGGTGGTTCAGGAAAAACATCTTTCGCTGCAGGTGGGGTCTTTGGGTTCTTACTTGTGATTGTTTGCGGCTATGCGGGTATTGGAATCGATCGATTATTAAATAGAAAGGAGCAGCAATAAAAGTAATGACTTTTACTGCAGTCTTGTTATTCATACAAAGTTTACAAAGATTTGATGCTAGAGTAAATTCTTTTGATTTGCAGATTATTAGGGAATATAATGTAGTTGGAAAAAGGAGAAAACAAAGATAATTTTAAAAATCATTATAGCAAGCTCTTAATCTTTAATTTTAAACTTATAAAATTAGTGGTTTTAGTATTTATTAATAAGGAGGTCGTTATGATGTTTAATAGAATAAAAAATTATCTAGACATTGAAGATGTTCCATATCAAGTTATAAAGCATTTAACTACTTTCACAGCACAAGAAACTGCAGAATTAACTCACACTCCTGGCAAAGAATTCGCAAAAACAGTAATAATTAGATCGCACGATGAATTGATAATGCTTGTCTTGCCTGCCTGCTTTAAATTAGATTTTAAGCTTTTACGAAAAGCAATAAGGAAAGGAGATGTCAGATTAGCTCAAGAAGAAGAATTCCAGCACATTTTCCCGGATTGTGATACCGGTGCAATGCCCCCATTTGGCAATATTTATGGATTAGAGGTTTATGTTGAAGAAGAAATGACAAAAGACGACCTTATTGCGTTTAATGGTGGTTCACATGATGAAGTTATTAAAATGCCCTACAAGGAATTTGCTAGAATTGTGAAGCCCAGAGTATGCCATGTTTCACATTAAAGAATTTTATTCTCTAGTGAATTTTAAGATGTCTTCTTCTGCATTTTCGAAAAATCATAAGTTAAAGGGTGGTGGTTAATATTATGAAAATAGTTATTTTAGGCATAACATTAGTAGATTGTAGCTGTTTCTTGGGATGTCAGCCAGGAGGAATTTTAAGAAGTAATACTAAAACATCTTGTTCTGATAATGCATATGGTTTAGCCAAAAAATATTATCATCGAGGGCAATATGAAAAAGCTATAGAATGTTTTGAAGAGTTTGTCGATAAAAATATTGATAGTGGCATATATGAAATAGCTTTATACTACTTGGCTAAAAGCTATAAAAATATTCAGGATCACGCGAATGCTTTGCTTGCTTATAAAAAATTGCTTGGAAACAAAGGTGATTCTTTCTGGATCAAATTAGCTAAAGAAGACATGGGAGAAATAAAATCAGATAAGTGATATTACTTTGTAACGTAGGAAAGTGATTATAAATACGATATTAGTTAGTTCTTTTCTGATTCCAGTTCAAAAGCGATATTTCCATCTATATCGTAAATCCTTAAGGTGTTAGTTTTTTTGCAGTCGATTTTTTCTTGTCTTAAGGCACCATTTCTGTAAAAGTCTTTTTGTGTAAAGCAATTGTCGACATTGTTGTAGATTTCTTCTGTCATAATTGTTCCATTTTCATAGAACGACTGGAAGGTGTCTGTTGTCAAGCCATCTTTGTAGACCCCCCTAAAGAAGGTATTCCCATTGCCATATTTAACATCTAACATCCCATTGTAAGGTTTGTCAGTGTTATCAATTAGTTTTTCATTATTGTAAAAGAGCTCTGTGATCAAAGTGCCATCTCTTTTGTAGAGTTTATCGGAAGATGACTCGGACCTGTTACCATCGTACAATATAGCGAACAAATAGTTATCTTCATAAAAAAATTTTGTTGAGCCATCCTGTTCGCCAAGTTTAAAATTTGTTTCTGATTTTACAGTACCGTTTTCATAAAAGCTGTGGGTAAGGCCATTTTTCAATCCTTTTACATATGATGACCTTTCGACTATATTTCCTTGAGGGTCAAAGATTTTATGATTACCATTAAGAAAGCCATCCTCGTCAAAATTTGATTCAATATATAAGTTTCCCGCAGGGTAGAAATGTTGGTTTGGCACTTTTGGATTGGATTTAATCCGAGTATAAATATCTTTTGGCTTTACAGAGCCATCTGAGGATAGTAGTTCTGAAGGGAGGGTTCTACGTATGTAGTCGGAGATGGGTTCTGAATCGATAGATTTTATCTCGTCAATGTATAAGCTAATATCTATTGGGAGTCCAATATTTACTTTGATCTTCTTGTTGCTTAACTCCGTAATAGTTCCTTCTACCACGTCGTCTGTTTTAAGTTCTATGGTGCTTGAAAATGAATTTGATGTTAACAGAAATAAAATGGTTAATAGAATAATTGAAAATTTCATATGTCTCTTTTTTAGTTAGTTACGATTGATTTAACTTATACTAACATAAAAGTGATTGTTCAAGAATCATTTTTTATTCTTTTGCCATAAAACCTTTTTAGCATTAAAGTCAATTTGATATTTTGCAAGAGACAACTAAGTAT
>JAHJCZ010000156.1 GCA_018812705.1 Candidatus Omnitrophota bacterium | reverse complement strand
TTCAATTCTGGAAGTATTTGTAATATTCTCATTTATAAAATTCAATATAATTAAAACTAATTATTCGTATGATTTAACAATTTCGAACATAAATTTTCACTACTTGACCTAAACAATGTCTCTTACAGCCTCAAGAATGATCTTATTGTCGTTAATTGCTCTTGTTTGAAGCTTGTTCTTTGCAACACCAAGAATTGAGTTGCCAACATTTTTAACATCTGTGGACAATATAAATCCCTGTTCATTAAGAATTTCAACTATCAATTTGTGCTTATTATATATCTTAAGGAATCTTGCTCTGGTCTCAGGCAAGAATACAATGGTCTTCTTGCCGGAAGATGCTGCCTCACTTATCATTGAAATACTGTCTCCAGAGACAACAACAATGTCAGACAACCCTAGTATTCCCCCTACAGCTTCAGGGACATTATCCTGATTTGCTATTATCAATAAAGGACAAACAGTATTTTTCTTTAGCTCTCTATACAACATTTGTTCTATTCTTGGTGGCGTCCTTCTTGAAGTAGTGACTAAAAGCGAAGCTTTTAGGTCCTTAGCAACATTTTTAATCTGATTTATAAGTATTCTTATCTGATTCTCGCTAATAAAAACATTGTTTGAATCACCACCTATGAACAAACCGATCTTGACACGTACATTTTCTTTTAAATGAGAGTACCTTTTTTCTAGAAGGGCTGATTGTTCACTCAGATATTCTTTTGTAATTAAGTTCGGAGCCCCTTTAGTTATGGCCATTCTAGCTTTTAGATCTTTTTTCTCCGGCTCATCATGCTGCGGCAAAACGACCAGGTCAAAACGATTAAATCTTAGAAGGCCTGGCTTTAGAACTACAATACTCTTTGCGTTATGGTCCTTTGATACTAAATTATTTAAACCAGCAATAGATGATCCACAAGAAATAAAGAAATCTGCTTTTACGGACATGATCTCATCAAAAGATTCTTTCGTGAGGAACCATTTTAAAAAATCTAATCTGCCCTGATAAATAAATGAATGCAAGAAAACCGTCAGCAAAGAAAATAACCTAGCAGGATATTTACCTTTAAAATCTACCCTGATTATCTGAGAAGTAGCCTTAATAGATCTTTCAGATAGAGCTTTCTGCACCATCTTTGTAACCGTTTCCGACTGCCTTAAATGCCCTGTTTTTCCATCGAACAAAATTGCAATATTCGTTTCATTAGAATACTTCCAGATCTTATAGAACCACATATATTCGCTAGGATACTTGCATATAAAATCTTCCATCTTTTTTGTGACTTTCTTTAAGCTCTCTAAAACATCATTTTCAGTATCACCCGTATCAACAAGGTCCAGCGGTTTATCAATGATCATTTTGTGATGTGCCCCTTTTTGTCTAACAACTACAGCAAAGCATACTGGCACACCCAGCTTCAATCCTAGGCGAATTGCTCCAACAGACATAGACGCAGGCCTATTAAAAAATGGAACCAACATACCCTCACGACCGCCTTGATCAACTACCATTCCGACAACTTCATTTTTCTTTATGCTCTTTACAAAATCCCTTGTCCCAACCCCGCGAGATAGAACAACTGATCCGCCACATGATCTATACGTATTAAGAAGATCATCAAGCTTTGAATACTTAGGTTGAGGCTTCACCATGACCTTATAAGGAAATTGAAGCATTGCACATGAAAGGCTAGCCATCTCCCAACTGCCAAAATGCATTGCTAACAATATCAACCCTTTGCCCTTTTTTAGAGAATTTTCAATATGCTCTTTTCCCTCGACTGAAACATACTTGTCAAACCGCTTAGCGTTCATCAAAGGCATTCTAAACAATTCAATGAAATTCTGCCCATAGTTCAAAAAAAGCTCTTTGGTTATCTTATTGATCTCTTTCGGAGACTTGCTATCTGCAAAGGCCATTTTCAGATTTGCATATGCTTGCGCTTTGTGCTTTACATCAAAGTAATATGCACATATACCGATCAATTTGCCTATTAGCAAACTTAGCCACAAAGGCACGACCCTGATGATAAAACCAAATACCTTAAGAATGTAATATATTATTGATTCTTTCAAAAATCTTATCCTTTCCTTCGATGAATTGAAGGCCAACATCTAAAGATAGAACCATTAGACCTTTATCAAACTGATCTAACATGTCTTCAATTTTCACCGCATCTTTTTGTGTTGTAACTACGATATTACTTTTTATATAGCCATTGCTATCCATTATTCTAACAATGTCCCTTTTATCATACACATGATGATCAATAAAATGATCGCTTTTTATAATATTTGCTCCTAAATTTTTCAGGATATCAACAAATGATTGTGGGTCGCCTATCCCGCAGAAAGCAATAACTTTCTTATCGTTAATAAAGGCAGTATCTTTTTTTTGACCATTCCTAATATCAGTAAAACCAATCGGGGCATGGATAGTCTTTACTATATCAGCCTTCGGATTGATATATGAAAGCTTAACAACAATATCGTTTACATTTTTATGTCCCAAGTCTGCTTTTGTAATAACGAACATGTCCGCTCTTTTTAAAGCGTTAAGATTCTCACGAAGAAAACCTCTGGGGATCAAAAATCCATTTCCCCAAGGATTCGTAGCATCAATACAGACTATATTCAGATCTCTGTGCAACCTCCATCTTTGAAAACCGTCATCAAGTATAAAAACGTCTGCATCATTATTTTCCAAATATTTTTTAGCATTCTCAAACCTATTTGCACCAACAATGACAGGCACGTCTTCAAGAACCCGCTCTAGCATTCTAGCTTCATCTTTAGTCTGCGATTCATCACTTGAAACACTATCCTTATATCCTCGATTTAAAACAACTGGTTTTTTTCCATTTGTTTTAAGTTCTCTTGCAATAACCTCGACTAAAGGAGTTTTGCCCACGCCGCCTAAAGTGATATTGCCAACACTAATGACCTTCTTATTTAAACGATTAACTTTTAAAATCCCATTTTCATAAAAAGAACATACCATGGTTGCTAAAAATCCATATAAGATCGAGATCAGCCATAAGAAACATTTCAAGGCCCTAACGAATGATCCATCGACCTTATCTGTAATAACTAGCAAAAAATATTCTTTAATTCTCATATTAACTCCACAGCTATTACTTACTTCAAAATATCTTTTATGAATTTAAAAGTTCTATCCGTCGCACCTTGTGATTTTTTTACAGCCTTTTTAGCTCTTAACCCGATCTCAAACAATTTCTGATCGTCCCTTAACAGTTCTTGCATTACTGCGAACATTTCTTCTTTATCATTAACCTGGATCAACGCCTTTTCACTCAACAAAATCCTAACTGCATCTTTAAAATTTTCAGCCCTGGGTCCAATAATAGTAGGTTTCCCATAACCTGCCGGCTCTATCATGTTCTGCCCTCCACCAACAGCAAATGACTTGCCTACAAAAACTATCTTTGATAACCCATAAAACTTGCGAAGATATCCGATCTTGTCAACGACAAGGACTTTATCCTTTTCTTTTCCCATATCAGCATTATTTGAGAACAAAACCGCTTTTAATCCATTATTTTCAATAACCCTGAACACTTCATCAGAACGTTCAATATGTCTTGGGACGATTACCAGACGCAGATCCTTGAACTCACCTAAAAGATTCTTATACACGTCGACTATCAATTCCTCTTCTTTTGGATGGGTACTTCCTGCAACAAACAATCTATCTTCTTTTCCATATCCACACAAAGAAGGAGCAACTTCTAGCACATCATCAAAGCCATCAAATTTTAAATTCCCCACCATATGGACTTTATCTTTGCCAGCACCTAATGATATGATCCTCGAACAGTCCATTTCACTTTGCATGCAGAAAACCTTAACACAGGAAAGCACATTTTTTGTTAAGAGGAGCATTCTCTTATATCCCCTTAAAGCCTTATCAGATATCCTCCCATTGACCTGAACGATCGGAACGCCTGAATTATCAAGCGCCGTATAAAGGTTTGGCCAAAGCTCTGTTTCAGCTGAAATATACAATTTTGGTTTAATTTGAGAGATGTACTTCTTAACAATTAAGCTAAAGTCTAATGGCGCATAAATGACCTCAACATCTTTTCCAAGCTTTTCTTTTGCCAGGTCATTTCCTGTTTTAGTAACCGTTGAAAATATTATTTTATGATCTTCACAATTTTTCTTTATTCTTTCAACAAGCTCTAAAACAGTCAATACTTCCCCAACACTGACAGCATGTATCCATATGCATTTCCTTTTATCTTCCCTTAGTGAATCCTTAAGCTCCTGGGAAAATATCCCAAATCTCATCCAAAAACCACAATGCCATTTACGATTTAGAATAAGATAGGGAAAATAAAGTAATGCAAATATAAGGAATATTATGTCATAAATTATTGTCATAACAAATCATGCTCTTGGGTGTGCTTTATCATAAATTTTTTTCAATCTGTCCGTTGTTACATGAGTATATATCTGGGTCGTTGAAAGGTTCACATGCCCAAGCAACTCCTGAACTGAGCGAAGATCAGCTCCCCTGTCCAATAAATGCGTTGCAAAAGAATGCCTGAGCGTATGCGGAGAGATATTCTTAGTTGCGCTTACATTTAATATGTGCTTATTAACAATATTCCTGATGCTTCTATCAGTTAAACGTCCGCCATTTTTATTTAAGAACAAGGCTCTTGCCTGACTTTTTCTGCTGTCTACATAATCTTTAATTGCAAATAATGCAGTATTCCCGATCGGCACTAATCTTTCCTTTTTCCCTTTACCCAAAACCTTAGCGATATTTCCGATCATATCAACGCTATCAACATCTAAACCAACTAATTCACTGACCCGTATCCCAGTTGAATACAAAGTTTCTAATATCGCTTTATCTCTCTTGCCAAATAAATTATCAGAAGAAGGTGTTTCAACAAATTTTATCGCCTCTTCTTCTGATAAAAACTTAGGTAAAACTTTATCCAACTTAGGTGACATTAACAACGTTGCCGGATTATTCTTTATCAAACTCTCCCTATGCAAAAATTTGAAAAAGCTCCTGATAGATGATAATTTTCTTGAAATCGTTCTTGGCCTAAAGTTCTTTGTCCTAAGCTGCGCCAAAAACCTTCTCAGTGAAAGGTAATCAATTTTTTCAAGAGGCGTCTTGCCCTGAAACTCAATAAAATCCTCAAGATCTAACCTATAATTCAATATGGTATGATCAGAGTAATTTTTCTCTATTTCTAAATAGGAAAGGAATTTATCTAAGTATCGGTTCATCTTATAAAAAATAATA
>JAHJCZ010000155.1 GCA_018812705.1 Candidatus Omnitrophota bacterium | reverse complement strand
TTTTTTATATTCTAAACATTATTTTGTTGTTCGTGGTTTTGATCGGAGGGAAGAATGCTCTTGGTGCAAGACGATGGATCGAAATAGCGGGTATAAGTTTTCAACCCTCTGAGTTAACAAAATTAGCTTTGATATTGATGCTGGGACGTTATTTTAGTAATCGAAGACCTAGTCTTTCTTTTGGTATACTTAATAGAACACAGGTTATTTTTAGAGAACTGGTGGTTCCCTTTTTATTGACAGGAGCATCAATGTTCTTGATATTTAAGCAGCCAGATCTTGGGACGTCTTTACTGATGTTCGGGATTTTCTTTATAATGCTTTTTGCAAGTGGATTAGAATATAGCTATGTCTTTGGGTTTTTGGCTCTATGCCTTTCTGTTGTTCCATTTGCCTGGGGTATTTTAAAATCTTATCAAAAAGACAGATTGTTGGTGTTCTTGAACCCAAATATAGACCCTCTTGGTGCAGGCTATACTATTATTCAATCAAAGATAGCGATGGGTTCTGGCAGGATATTTGGTAAAGGTTGGTTAGGAGGCACGCAGAATCAATTAAATTTTCTTCCTGAAAGGCATACTGATTTTATTTTCTCTGTAATCGGTGAAGAATGGGGGATCGTTGGGGCGTTGGTTTTGGTATGCTTTTATTTTCTGCTGATAAATTGTGGATTGAATATTGCTAATCAGGTTAAAGATAAATTTGGAATGCTTGTTGCACTGGGAATAGTCTCAATTTTAGCGCTGCAAGTAGTTATAAATATTGGTATGGTCATGGGTTTGTTCCCGATTGTGGGATTGACCCTTCCTTTTGCAAGTTATGGACGTTCATCGTTCTTAGTTTTTATTGTTATGATGGGGTTCTTGCTGAACTTAAGTAAGAGAAGGACGATATTTTAAAAAATTTTGCAATACTTATTATATGGTAAGCAAAAATTGCTATAATCTATATTAGTCTTTATTGAACTTGTAAAAACGGTATTAAAATATTATGAACAACATTGATTACAATCGATTTTGGTCTCCCGCTTTTGATTCTTTAGAAGAATTTATTTTTATTCTTGATCTAGATCATGGAATAAAGAAAGTGAATAAGGCATTTTTAAAATTTACTGATAAGGACGAAAGTGCGTTCTTGAACAAGAAATGCTATGAGGTCATGCATGGTAAGGATGAACCTATATCTGATTGTCCATATTGTGCGTTAAAGGACTCCAAAAAATATGAAAAAAAGGAATATTGGGAGCCTCTTTTTAATAAATGGTTCTTTGTTCAAACGGCACCTCTTTTTGATGATAATAAAGATCTATTAGGTTCAATTCATTTAATGAGCGATATAACAGTATATAAGCGTGCTGAGGAAGCTGTAATTAAAGCAAAAAAGGATTTGGAGCGTATTTTTAAAGTTGTTCCGAGTGCTGTCTTTACGGTGAATGAAAACAAAATTGTGACTGGTTGGAATAAAAAAGCGGAAGAGCTAACAGGTTATAAATCTCAAGAAGTTATTGGTAAAAAATGTAATATGTTCTCTGAATATCCCTGCGAGTCTTTCTGCGGGCTTTATAGTAATGATGTAGAGAAGCCGATCATTGAGACTGAGTGTTCTATTAAGAAAAAAAATGGGGACAGAATAACTATTCTTAAGAATGCTGATATCCTAAAAAATGATGAGGGCAAAATTATTGGCGGTATTGAATCATTTAGCGATATTACAGCAAGAAGGAATGCTGAAAAGGATTTAGTTAATGCTCGAGATAAGCTAGAACAACAATCTTGGGGGCTTCAAAAAACCAATGAGTCAATTAAGACCCTATATAAGAACCTTGAAAGGAAGAATTTTGAACTTAAGAAATTGGATCAGCTGAAGTCCGATTTTGTCTCTACTGTTTCTCATGAGCTAAGAACTCCACTTGCGATCTCAACTGAGTGCATAAATCTTATTTTAGACGGCGTAGTTGGGAAGATTAATGAAGAGCAAAAAGAGCTTTTAAATGCTTCGAAGGACAATCTTCACAGGTTACATACAATTGTAAACGATTTATTAGATATTTCGAAAATAGAATCTGGAGAGATCACGTTAAGAAAGACCATTGTGGACCTAAAATCTACAATGAATAAAATAACTGATGATTACCAAAAGGTTTTAGATACAAAGCAGCAAAAGATTAAAACGATATTCCCTGATAATGAGATGTTTTTCTTTATTGATGAAGAGAAAATAATACAAGTCGTTACAAATTTATTGAATAATGCGCATAAGTTTACACCTGAAGGCGGGGAAATAGAACTTGAGATTGCAGGTCAAGGTGGAGGATGTTTATGCAGGGTTTCAGACACAGGAGTTGGAATTGAAAAGGATAATATTTCAAAGCTCTTTGATAAGTTTACTCAGTTCGGGAGGATACATGGTCCAGGTATAAAAGGCACTGGGTTAGGCTTGACTATCAGTAAATCTTTAATAGATCTTCATGGTGGGCAGATATGGGCAGAGAGTGAGATAGGCAAGGGCACAAATTTCTTTTTTACTCTACCAAGTAAATTGAAATTAAAACAAACATTTGATAATGATGTTGAGAAAATATTTACAGAGGCAAGAATGAAGAACAAGGAGTCGGTGTTTATTATTGCTCGTTTTTTTGAAATGGATATGATCAGGACAAAGTTCGGAGAAGCTTTTGCAAATGAAATAATAAATATTGTTTTTGAGATTTTGGCAAGATTAGTATCGAGAACAACAGATAAATATATATTATATGATCAAGAAACAATTCATATCGCCCTTGCTGATACAGATAAAAAAGGTGGAATGATTTTATTAGATAAGATAAAAAGTGTTGTTCGGGAAAGAGTTGCGATGATGAAAGATGCATTAGGAATAAAAGTGAAATTCGGTTTTGTTATGCATCCTAGAGATGGCTTGAACAAAAATGAATTACAAGAAAGAGCGTTAGAAGAATGTGAAAGAAAGAAAAAGGTTCTCATTGTTGATGACCATCCACAGATCGGCAGGTTGCTTTCATCAAGATTAGAGCGACGCGATATTATTACAGAGCAGGTTTTTGATGGCGAGGAGGCTCTTGATTATTTGAAAACAAAGCAAGTAGACTTGATATTGCTAGACATTGTTATGCCAAATATGAATGGATATGAAGTTTTGGGAAGATTGAAACAAAATTCACAACTGGCAATTATTCCAATAATTGTTCTTACTGATAAACATTTGAGTGAGGTTAGAGAAGAATGTGGTGAATTAGGTGAAATTCCAGTGATTGAAAAGACTGGTAATATTAATGTTGTAATAGATCTAATCGAAAGATTGACTTAGCTTATACATTTAAAATATGTTTTTAACAAAAAAAATAGATCATTGGAGGTAAATTATGCAAGTAAAGGATATCATGGCAACTAACGTAATTACTATAAAGCCGGAAGCTAAAATTGAAGAAGGTATGCGGCTTCTTTTATCAAATAATATAAGTGGCTTAATGGTAGTTGATGATAATGAGGAGGTTGTTGGTGTAGTTACTGAAAAGGATTTTTTAGTGGCATATGATTTTACTGGATCAACTGAAGCATTGGTTAAGGAGTTTTCTGCGAGTGAGGTTATTGGTGTTAGTGAGGAAGATTTGATTGAAGATGTAGGAAGATTGTTGGTTAAAAGAAATATAAAGAGAGTACCTGTGATTAAAGATAAAAAGGTTGTTGGAGTTGTAAGCCGTATAGATATTATTAAGCACATTTTAAGTGAAAAATAATCATATTTTTATAATTATTTTATATGTAGACCAAAAGCCAGGGAAAGTTGTAAAAAGTATTAATCATTGTTGATGAAGTAGATATTTTGGAAGTTGTTAGAATTTGCTTAGAGGTAAATAATTCATAGATTTTGGAAAGGTAAAACATGTCTAGAAAAAAAATATTAATTATTGATGACGAGCCTGAAATTGTTAAAGTTATAAGTTTACGATTAAAAGCAAATGGATACGAAGTCATTACTGGAGCTTCTGGAGAAGAGGCTTTAAGTTTAACAAAAGAACATATGCCAGATTTAGTGATTTTAGATGTTATGATGCCGGCTCCAAATGGATATAAAGTTTGCCGCCTGATCAAGGATGATGCTGAAACAGAACATATTCCAGTCATTCTTTTAACAGCAAAAACTTCAGAGAGCGACAAGTTCTGGGGGAATGAAGCAGGGGCTGATGAATATTTAATGAAACCTTACAATGCTGAGGAGTTGCTTGCTAGCATTAAAAGACTGACCGAAGAATAAAAACTGCTGACTTTTGTGTGCGTATTGGGTATTAAATGTTTTATTTATAGTATCAATAACGATTTTGTTAAATACGCATTAAGAGATCCTCATGCATTTTCTTTAGTTGTTGCTTTTCTATATCTTCTTGTATTCTTGATTATGAAGTCAATTTGTTAGAGCTTATAAAGTTTGTTAATGAACTGGTTAGTTTTCGCAGAAGAGAAGAAATTATTTAAAATTTAGAATATTTCTATTTTTTTAGCATATTTTTGATAAACAATTAATTATTAATTGTTATGTTTATATAAGTATAGTAGAGTTATTATGCTTAATAATATTAATTATATACCATTGATTGTAAAAGTTGATTTTAGATTTCTATGAAACAATTTAACAGAGATACTCATAAAAAGTTGGGAGAGCTTCTGATAGAAAGAGGCGTTATAAATCATGCTCAAATCGAAGAGGCTTTGGAGTACAGAGAAAAGAATGGTGGACTGATAGGCGAAGTTCTAGTTGAATTGAATTTTGCCACAGAGAAAGATATTGCGCAAGCAATAACATGTCAGTATGGTTTCCCATATTTACCCTTACTAAATTATGAAATTGATGATGAAGTGATCAATGCAATTCCGGAAAATGTTTGTAGACAGTTTTGTCTGATCCCAATTGATAAGATAGGTAAAAGTTTAACAATAGCAATGTCTGATCCGTTAAATGTGAAATCAGTAGAGGACATTGAACTGATTACAGGATGTATTGTTCAGTTCTTTGTAAGCACGTCTAGTGATATTAAACAATCCATTGATAAATACTATAAACAAAAATAATGGCATCTTTTAAAGATCGTTTAAAAGAAATTCTTATTCGAGATGAGCTTATTACTGCAAAGGAGCTTGAAAAAGCTTTACTTGAGCAGAAGAGAGCAGGAGGGGAATTAAGTAAGATACTCGTTGAAATGAACTTTGTGAGTCAAGATCAATTGACTCAAGTTTTAAGTGAAAGCCTTGAGCTGCCGTTAATCAAGATCGTTAGCTTCAATATTTCTCCAGATGTAATTCAAACTATTCCAAAAGATATCGCCATCAAATATCAAATTATACCTGTTTCTTTATTGGGAGATCAGTTGACCCTAGCGATGGCTGATCCATTAAATATATTTATCATAGATAATGTTAAAGCTCTGACAGGCTATACGATTATTCCAATTATATGTAGGGTTTCGGATATTCATAATGCTATTGAGAAATATTATTTTAAGCAGGAGGATGGGCAAGATAGGGAAAGTCCAGAGCAGGAAAAAAATAGTGAGACCTTTGATGAGATAATCCAGGATTTTAGAGATACTGAAGATCTTGAATTGATTAAAGATGGACATAGCGATGGCCAGTCATCTGTTGAGGAAATCTCTGATGAGGCGCCAATTATTAAGTTAACTGACACGATTATCCAGCAAGCAGTCTTTGCAAAAGCCAGCGATGTGTTTATTGAGCCATTAGAAAAAGCAGTCCGCATTAGGTACAGAATTGATGGGGTTATTCGAGAGATTGATCGAATGACAAAAGTGTTGCACTTTCCTTTGGTTTCAAGAATAAAGGTTATTTCAAATTTAGATATTTCAGAACACAGGTTGCCTCAAGATGGAAGATTTAAGACCATTATATCAGGGGACAGAGAGGTTGACTTTCGTGTTAATGTTTTGCCTACGGCTGTTGGTGAGAAAATCGTATTAAGGGTTTTAGATCAGCAGGGAACAGTGCTTGATGTTGAAAATTTAGGTTTTGAAGAAACAGCTTTGCAGCGTTTAAAGGAATGTTCAGTGAAGCCACATGGCTTGATTTTAACTTGTGGGCCGACAGGAAGTGGTAAGACGACGACACTTTATTCCATTTTAAAGTATGTAGACTCTCCTGAGAAGAATATCGTTACTGTTGAGGATCCAGTTGAATATCAGATGAAAGGGATCATTCAAGTTAATATAAAACCCAAAATGGGATTAACTTTTTCCTCGAGCCTAAGATCAATTCTTAGACAAGATCCAGATATTATTATGATAGGAGAAATTCGCGATAAAGAAACATTAGACATTGCTGTTAAGGCTGCTTTAACTGGTCACCTTGTTTTGAGCTCTCTTCACACAACAACTGCTGCTGGTTCAATAGTCCGCATGATGAATATGGGAATTGAGCCATTTTTAATATGTTCTTCAGTGTTGGCTATCATTGCTCAAAGGCTACTAAGAAGGGTATGTCCGAAATGTTGTGAGTCGTATATAGTTACTCCTGAGATAACTTCAAAAGTAGGACTTGATAAATTATACCCAAAACAGAATATTGAAGTTATGAGGCCAAAAGGTTGTAAGCATTGTTTTAATACTGGTTATAAAGGCCGGGTTGGTATTACTGAAATCCTTGTTTTTAGCCAAAAAGTAAAAGAGGCTGTATTGGCGCGTGTAGGCGAAATAAAGATTAAACAAATTGCCCGTCAAGAAGGTATGAGGACTATGAGAGAAGATGGTTTGGTGAAAGCCGTAGAAGGGTTAACAACAATAGAAGAAGTTTTGAGATTGACAGCACCTGATGAGGATAAAAAGAAGTAGTGACAAAGACATTAAAAGATAAAATATTAAATACACTTATTGAGACTCAGCAGATCAGCAAAAAAGAACTTGATGCTGCTATTGTCTTGCAAAAGAGAAAGAATATTGGTCTTGATAAAGCTTTGATCGAACAAGGTTTGATAAACGAGGATGACCTTTTGATGCTTCTTGTTCGAGAGTTAAATATTCCTTTTATTAATTTAAGTAAATATAAGATCGATCCTTATTTGCAAGAGATCGTGCCGGAGAGAGTTGCAAGGCAATATAAAATAATTCCTCTTTCGCTGCTCGAGAATACCCTTACGGTGGCTCTTTCAGACCCTCTAGATGTTTTTATTGTTGATGATCTAAAAAGCATCACTAGCAAAGATATCGATGTGGTTATGAGCACTAATACGGAAATCATTAAGGCAATTGATAATTATTACGGAGTTCCGGAAAGTGTGAGTGTGACTGAAATTACTCAGGATATTCAGGTCGATGATTTTGAAATAGTCATGGACCAAGAAGAAGATGGAAGTGGTGGTTCTGCAGATGATGGAGAGAAGGCCCCGGTTATTCGAATGGTCAATCTTATTGTCAAAGAAGCTATTAGGCAGAAAGCTTCTGATATTCATATTGAACCTTCAGAAGAGGGTGTTAGAGTTCGTTATAGAATAGATGGCGTTTTGAGAGATATTTTGAATTTGCCAAAGGAAAACCAGAATGCTGTTATCGTAAGAATAAAGATAATGTCTAGGTTAGATATAACTTCAAATTATGTTCCTCAAGATGGGCGTTTTAAGATGAAGGTCGCTGGAAAAGAAATTGATTTTCGTGTTTCTGTTCTGCCTACGACATTTGGGCAAAAAGTTGTTTTGCGTGTTCTTGATAAAAGTAACTTAGCTGTTGGGCTTGATGGCTTAGGTATTTCTGAAAAGTCACTGGCTGTTTTAAAGAATGGCATTATTAAACCGTTTGGTATGTTTTTGGTTACTGGACCTACGGGTAGTGGAAAATCGACAACTTTATACTCGATCATTAATGAGCTAAATACGGTTGATAAGAATATTATTACTATTGAAGATCCAGTTGAGTATTTGGTTGAAGGATTGACACAGATCCAGGCCAGACCTGAAATAGGATTGACTTTTGCTGAAGGGTTAAGGGCAGTATTAAGACAGAGTCCTGACATTGTAATGATCGGGGAAATTCGTGATAATGAAACAGCTGACATAGCAGTTAAAGCATCTTTAACAGGGCAATTGGTTTTTTCTACACTGCATACTAATGATGCTGCTGGTACGTTAACAAGATTGGTTGATATGGGAGTTGAGCCATTTTTGGTTGCATCTAGCCTTGTTTTGGTAAATGCCCAAAGACTATGTAGGAAAATTTGTAAACGCTGTAAAGAAAAAGTAGAGATACCAAAAAAAGTATTGGATAAGCTCGATTATAAATTCAAGCCAAATACAGATTTCTATCATGGAAAAGGTTGTGAGGCTTGCCGTGGCACAGGCTATTCTGGGAGAATGGCTTTGATGGAAGTGCTAGAGGTAACAGATGAGATCAAGAATATGTTATTAAGGGGATGCTCATCTGATGAGATAAAACGACATGCGTGTGAGGTCAATGGAATGGTGACTCTTTGGGAGGATGCTATTGAAAAATGCATCTCTGGACAAATAACTATTGAAGAAGTATTAAGAGTGGCTATGGATGAATAAATTGAAGCAAAGATATTTCAAAATCAAAAAGACGAAATACCTGGTGTGACCCGTAAATTAGTAGCGAGCTATCAAAATTGTTATGCGAGCTTAATTTATTTTTTTATTAGAATATTGCTAAACCAAAGTTTATTGTTTCCAAGAATGTATTTAGTGGTAAAATAAGTATTCAGAGAATGGATATGTAAGGAGCTGATCATGGTTGTTCTATCTGGACATTTTGTTCAAAAGAAAAGTCGCTTAGGGGAGATTCTTCTTAAGAGAAAGACTGTTGTCAGAGAACAGCTAAACAGAGCTTTGAAGCTTCAGAAGAAGGAGAAGATATTCATTGGTGAAATTCTAACAAATCTGGGATTTGTTAGTGAAAAAGATATTGTTGCGGCTTTATCTGAACAGTGTTATTTTCCTTATATCGCAATAGATCAGTATGAAATAAACAAAGAAGTTTTGAATATCATTCCAAGACAGGTAGCTTACAAGCACCATCTGGTGCCGTTAGATTGTGTTGGTAATATTTTAAGTATAGTTATGTCAAATCCTTTGGATAGTTCGCTTATTCAAAAATTAAAGGAAGATACAAGCTGTGAAATAGTGCCTTTTATTTCCACTAGAATGGAAATTGATCAAGCATTGAATAACGTTTATGGTGGAAATTAAACCATCTTATTCAATTAAAAGCTAGAGTAATTCGCTCTAAAATCCCTTATGGTTTGAAAACAATATGACTATCATGAAAGGTCGATATGGCGACGTTTAAATATGTTGCAAAGAATGCAGAATCAGGGAATGTTTCCGGAAAGATTTCTGCTGATAACAAAGAATCAGTAATTGAAGCTTTAAGAAAAAAGAAACTTGTTATTATATCTGTTGCTGAAATTAAGGATTCCAAAGCGCCTGGATCTTCTTTTCAATCAAAAAAAGTAAAGCCTGATGAGATCGTTATTTTCACAAGACAATTAGCGACAATGGTCGATGCAGGTATTCCTATACTACAAGGAATTGATGCTTTACGAGACCAAGTGGCCCATCCTTTATTTCAAAAGGTGCTAACAAATGTTTATGATGATATTCAGCATGGGGCAAGTCTTTCTGCAGCATTCAATAAACATCCTAATGTTTTTGATACTCTTTTTGTAAATATGGTAAGAGTCGGAGAGACTGGTGGTGTTTTAAGCCAAGTATTAGACCGCATATCAACATATATGGAGAAATCTCTTAAATTGCAAAGGAAAGTCAAGGCTGCATTAATATATCCTTCAGTAATTGTTTCAATGGCGACAATTATTACGGTTATTTTATTAGTTAAAGTTGTTCCAACTTTTGCTGGTATATATGATTCTTTTGATAGGGAATTGCCTGCTATGACTCAAATGTTAATTGGCATAAGCGAAGGGCTTAAAAGTTATTTGCTTTGGCTAATTGGCTTTTTAGTGATAGCAATTTTTCTTATTGGAAGATGGTATAGAACTGAAAAAGGTGCGCGTGCAATAGATGGCGCACTTTTGAATATGCCTCTTTTTGGCGAGCTTTTTTGTAAAGTTGCGATTAGTCGTTTTAGTAGAACGCTTGCTACGCTTATACAAAGCGGTGTTCCAATTCTGGAATCTCTAGATATAGTTGGTAAGACTATTGGAAATACTGTTCTAGAAGATGTTGTTGAAGATGTAAAAAATTGTGTTCGCGAGGGAGAAAGTATTGCGACACCATTAAGTAAAAGCAAAGTGTTTCCACCCATGGTTACAAGGATGATCAGCATTGGCGAGAAATCGGGGCAGATGGAAAAAATGCTTCTAAAAATAGCAGAATTTTATGATGATCAAGTTGACGCAGCAGTTGAAGGTTTGACTAGCATTATTGAGCCTTTGATAATAGGGGTTCTTGGTATCGTTATTGGTTTTATTGTTATTGCTTTGTTTATGCCTATTTTGAACATTACACAAGTAATATAAACGTGTTTACTGAAGGTATTAATTATGTATAGAAGTGTTAAGATTGTTTATAGAACAACAATGATAAAAGCTCTATTTCTAACTATAATATTTATTCAGTTTAATATTCATTTTTGTTATGCAGAGAGAAGAGCAAATTTGTCAGCAATAAAAGTTCTTGAGTATAGCTTGTTAAGTTTAAAAAATAGCGCACAAGAAGTTGCTCAGAAGAACGTATGGCTTTTCTCTGAAAATGAAAAACTTCGTGATAATATCCGGACATTGAAGGCAGAGTTAGTACGTCTAGAAGAAGATAAAATGAAGTGGATAGTTCAGAATGCGAGCATTGATGATATAAATGCAGAAGAACAAGAACTCATATTCTTTGAGAAAAACGCGAGCAGCCTAACTAATGATGTTAGTAAAATGGTCAGGGAGCAACAGAATTTAGAGAAAAATTTAGATGCTAAGAGATCCAAAGAAGACGAAGTGCTCCAAGAAATTGCTAAAGTCAATAAATACATTGTTGATGTCCAACAGAAGATCGATAATTTGAATATTAAAAAAAGTAAAGGTGCAGAAGATAATATTAAGGAGCAGTTGATCGAACAAATTGAAACAAGTGGGGATGAGATCGAAGCGTTGCAAAGGCAATTGACCAAAGTTACAAATAATAATATTCGGCCTTTATCTGAAGCTGAAGAAGTTAGTAAAAAAAGAAGTCTTTTAAAACAGCAATTGTTGATAATTGAAGATGAGCTTAAGATTGTTTTAGAAGAAGAGGACAAAATACAAAAAGAGATTTCAAACGTTAGTGAAGAAAGAGAAAGCCGAAAGGAAGAGCTGTTAAAGGAAATAAAAGCTTTAAACGATCAAAAGGACAGCCTGAAATCGATACTTTCTATTGCTAAAGATAAACTAAAGGCTAGTAATTTGAATTTAGATAGTGGGGAAGAGGGAGAGCGTCAATTAATCGAAAATTTGGTTGCGATCAAGAATGAAAAGAAGATGTTGCTTAAGAAGGTCTCTGATTTTGAGAAACAAATTCAGGAAATTAAAAACAAGTAAGCTTTTATAATTGTTATTTTTTGACAATCATATTTTCGGGTGTTATACTTCAACTGCAAGTTTGATTTTGTTGTGTAAATGGTAAACCATTCGTAAGGATGGGGCACAAAGCTATAGGGTCCTAAGAGAAAATAGGACAGCCAGTTGCCACAAGGGAAATTTTATGGTCCCGCTCCTTATAATGGAGTGGGATTTTTTTTGAGGATTGTTTGTGATGAAAATGGCTACATTGGAAAAAAACATAGTTATTTTTTTTATGAGGGTAATATTCTTTTTTGTCCCACCTTGTTTTGTTTTGGTGCGAAAGCAGACAGATGATGAGTTTATAAATGAATTGACAAAGAAAGAAAGGAGGTGGTAGAATCAAACATAATTTTAACTTAATCTGAGCGAAAAGTTAGTCGTTTGCGTAGCAGAGCTAAGATATTTTGTAAATGTAATTATCCTTATATATATCTTGTCTTGTCTTAGCTTAGGATGGCAAATGTAAACTTTAAGCTCACAAACTCAGAAGGAGGGTATCATGAGAATGAGCCAAAAAGGTTTTACGCTAGTAGAAATCATGATCGTTGTTGCAATTATCGCTTTGTTAGCAGCAATTGCAATTCCAAACTTGCTAAGAGCTAAGATTTCAGCAAATGATGCATTAGCACAAAGCACGCTTAAGACGATGTCAACAGCGGCAGAAACATTCCAAACATCTGCAAATGGTGTGTATCCAGGAGCGGAAGCTTCATTGACCGGCGCAACACCACCTTATCTTAACGCAGCTTATTGTGGACAGGCATCATCAGGTTTTACTTATGCATGTACGTTTAATGCAGGTTATTATACTTTTGATGCAAATGCTATGAGTCTTGGAACATCAGGAACTACGCATTTTACAGTTACAACAGGTGGAGTTTTAAGTCAGCAATAATAAGGTTTGAGAATCAGTTTGTTGAAAAAAGAGGGGGCTATTTAAGCCCTCTCTTTTTTTTAGTGAATAATTTGTAAGGATTTTTTAATGTTTGTTTTTGATGAAACAAAGGATTATGATAATTTATGAATTACTGCTTGATAGAGAGATTGCCTTACAATACAATTAGTTGTATTAATAATATGTATATAGATTATTTACTATTTAAACTTTGAGGTTAAGATGAATTCATTGCTAAACAACTATTTTGGTATAATAAAGAAATTTCTTCCTGACAAGCCTAAAGGCACAGCTGTTGGAATAGATATTGGTTTAAATAGTTGTAAGTTAGTTGAAATAAAAAAAGAGAATAACGAGTATGAGTTAGTTAGCTGGGCAACTGAATCCTCACGAAAAAATGGGACAGCAGAAGCGATAAAGACATTAATTGCAAAATTAAAAAAACCGCCACATACTCTATATACTGCTGTTTTTGGAAAAGGTACTTTGATCCGTTATATTGATATGCCTAGAATGGCTTTGGATGATATGCGCAACTCTTTTTCTATAGAAGCTGATAAATATTTTCCGTTTTCTCAAGATCAAATTTATACAGATTGTTATATTTTAGATGGTGACAAGAAGAGCAAGCAAATGGCTGTTATGGCATCTGCAGCAAAAAAAGAGATGATTGACCAGAGAACGCAGCTTATTTCAAGCTTAGGATACCAGGCAGAATTTATTGGTTTGAACCCAGCTGCATTGGTCAATGCTTTGAATTTTTCATTAGAAAAAGAAGATGAAGGTAAAGATGAAATAGTGGCATTGTTGGATATTGGAGAGTCTGTAAGCACATTCATGATAATTGCAAACAAATCTCCAAGATTTACCCGAGATATTTTTGTAGGTGGAACTGATTTTACAAAGAGAATAAGCAATACCTTGGGGATTAGTTTAGACGAAGCTGAAAAGCTAAAATGTCAACCAGAGAAAAGAGTTAGTGAAGTACGAGCTGCTTGTGAGTCGACTCTTATGAATATTGTTCAGGAATTAAGGTTGTCTATTGATTATTTTTCCACAGAAAAAAGTAAAGAGGTGAATAAATTGCTCGTAACTGGTGGAGGCTCTTTGCTAGACGGTATCATTGATGTTTTGGGGGACAATTTAGAAATGGAAGTTGCAAGTTGGAATCCACTTAAGGCTTTAAGCGTCTCACCAGAAATAAATGTTGATGAATTGAACAAAAAGGCTCTTCAGCTGGGAGTTGCCTTTGGATTGGCTTTATATGAATATGATTGAGATCAATTTAGTTCCGTTACATTTAAGGAAAAAAAAGAAGAAGGTTTTCTTTGTCGGAGGATTTAAGCTGCCTCTTGAGGTAGTTATTGGACTAGGTGGAGGATTAATCATATTGCTATTTTTGGTTCATGTTATTTTACTTGTCATTAATGTGTCTAAGTTAGCAACCCATAATAAATTAAAACTATCTTGGGAGGAGATCGCTCCGGAAAAAGAGAAAGTTGATGTTGTGATCAGTGAACTTAGGATGCTTCAGAAAAAGCAAAGCGCAATAAAGAAACTTACAGAAGAGGAAAAGGTCATTTGGTCACAGAAAATGAATATTTTAAGCGATAACCTTCCCAAAGGGGTTTGGCTAAGGAAGATAGCGTTTAATGAAGATGCGTTCTTTGTAGAGGGTAGTGCAATCTCCAGACAAAATAAAGAAATGATCGGAGTACATAAATTTACTGCAAATCTTAAGCAAGATGAAAATTTTTTGACGGATCTAACGGATCTGGAATTAGGCTCAATACAAATGAGAAAGATCAAGAAAGTGGATGTTGCTGATTTTTTAATAACATCTAGATTGGGAAAAAAATGACATTGCAGAACAAAATATCGTCCTATATAGAAAGCGTAGATGAAAAAGTTATCTACTATATTTTGGGTGGCATCTTATTTTCAGTCTTTCTTTTAGATTATTTTGTTCTTATGAGGCCGCAGATAGCTTCTTTATCTAAGATCGGCCCAGAAATTCGATCGCTATCGGAAGATATTAAGAAAGCTAAAGATGATATCCTAAGATCAAAACAGTACGAATTAGAAGTTGCAAAAATAAGTGATGATGTAGCAAAATCAAATGCAAAACTGAAATTTAAAGAAGAAGTTCCTCTTATTCTGGAAAATATTTCTCGAATGGCTGATGACAATGGAGTTAAAATCGATCAGATCATGCCGGATGCGCAAGATCAGCAAATATTATTAGAGAATGAGGAGAGGCGTTATTACAGCTTGCCAATATTTATTAAGGCTACGAGCGGTTATCATGATTTTGGAAGGTTTTTAAGTGAACTTGAACGTGGTGACATATTCTTTAAAGTGAGCTCTTTCGGGATCATATCATCAAGAGGAGAGAAAAAACATTTAGTGGAGATAACATTGGATGCTGTTGTTTATGAGGAGTTAAAAGGAAAAAAGTAGGAATAATATATGAGGTTTATGAAATTTACAATTATTGTTTGTTGTTTGATCGTTATGACGGTAAATGCTACTTTTGCCGAAGAGGATATTTTAAAATATGATGATCAAGGCAAAAGGGACCCAATGCTGCCTTTGGTAAGCACTGAGGGCATTATTGAGAATTATGATGATAGTCTTTCAATTTCTGACTTATCTCTCGAGGGCGTGATGCTAGGTGATGGAGATAGTAGTCTTGCTATAATCAATGGTAAAATTGTTAAGCTTAAGGATAAGGTAGGTGACTTTGTTGTTCATGAGATTAAAAGAGAAAAGGTATATCTAATTAAAGGAAACAAGATTTTTGAGTTGCAGTTAAAAAAGGAGGATTAATATGTCCAGGAAAAATCTATTGATAATTTTAATCTTAGGGTTATTTATGATGCTCTCTTTTGTTAAAGTTGATTGTGTTTTCGCCCAAAAAGACGTTGGAAGACTTAATGCTCAAAATGCTGCTGGTTCTGAAGTTGAGGATGCTTCTCAATCAGCAGATGATGTTATGATGTCTGATGGAGGGGAAGTAAGCTTGGATTTCCGAGAAGCGGATATTAGGAATGTCCTGAAAATACTTGCTTTTAAAAGTGGTATAAATATTGTTACAAGTCCTGAAGTAGTCGGGGTAGTTACGATACAACTTAAGGATGTTCCTTGGGAACAAGCTCTGGAAGTAATATTGCAAACATATGGATATGCATATGAGCAAAAGGGAAATATAATCGTTGTTACCACTATTGAAGATATGAAAAAAAGAAGAGAGGATTCTCTTCTTCTTTCGGAGCAAGAGCCTTTAGAGACCGAAATATTTATGCTTAATTTTGGAAAGGCATCAGAGATCGTCGAATCTCTTGAAAAAATGAAATCAGAAAGAGGGAACGTTAACTTCGATGAAAGAACTAATACTCTGATCGTTACAGACACAGCAACCAAACAAGTTATAATGGCAAAAATCATTAAAGGCCTGGATGCTACTACTCCACAAGTTCTAATTGAAAGTAAGATTATTGAAACAGTTTTAGATGATAGTGAGCATCTTGGGATTGAATGGACTACGCAAGCTTCTGTTACGGGTTCTTCCATAACACATACATTTCCGTTCACACCCCCTGTAATGAATAATAAATATATCAACCCGGATGTAGATACTGGTGGAGTAACATCAACTGCTTCTGCAATTACTAATGGAACTCTTAGTTTTGCGAATTTACAAGCGGTGTTCAAAATGTTAGCAGAAAGAACAGATACGAATATTCTTTCTAATCCTAGAATTGTCACATTGGATAATCATGAAGCAAGGATTGATGTGGGAACTGAGCACCCATATCCATTAAAGTTTTTTAATGACGAAACCGGAAGCTGGCAACTATCAGGCTGGGAGTATAAAAAAATAGGAATAGTCTTGAAAGTTACTCCGCATGTTAGTTTAGCTGCAGGGATCATTACGCTTGATGTTGAACCAAGTATAACTGATAATTTAGGTGATGTTACAGATGCTGCAAGTGGTTCTGCAGTTCCAAAACTAAGTATTGAGCAAGCTTCTACTAAAGTTATGGTTAAGGATGGTGAAACTTTGGTTATTGGCGGCTTAGTTAAGGATAAAGTAGTAGATGTAAAGAAAAAAGTGCCATTTTTAGGAGATATCCCGATATTTGGAAAATTATTTACCAAGACTTCTAAGGATATTGATAAAACTGACTTATTGATCTTTATTACACCAACTATCATTACCCCCGAGATATCTGCTGATTTGTAAATGGGTTGATGAATAAGGTGTTTTGAATAAAGATTGGGTATCGACTATTAATTTTTTACTGTCGTATAGGAATTTGTATAATTTCCTACACTGTAAAAAATACTTGGTTTTTCTGGGAAATCGACTAGTATAGTGCTGATTGTTGATTAGTAAATTTCTTAATTTTAATAAAAGAAAGAATTAGGTGGTGTTTTGTCTAGAGAGATTTTAATTCAAGTACAAAGAAGTGAACGCCAAGTTGTTATAATTGAAAACAACAGGGTGGATGATTTTCATATTGAAGTAGACCGCTATCAATCACTTTTGGGCAACATTTATAAGGGAAGAGTAGAGTCAATCCTTCCATCAATAAATGCAGCTTTTATCAATATTGGTCAAAAACGTAATGGGTTCCTATATTTGACAGATGCTGTTAGTCCATTGATAGAAGAAGATGTTTCGGGTCCCCAAAAACTGATCAAGAAAATATTCAATATGAGTAAGAACGAAAAGGAAAAGCATAAAAGGACTAAAAAAGTAAAAGATGAGGTGACGCTAAAAGAGGGTCAAGACGTTTTAGTTCAAGTTGTTAAGGACCCATTTGTAGAAAAAGGAGCAAGACTTACGACGCATATTACTCTTCCTGGACGGTTTGTTGTATATATGCCTTTTGATAAGCAAACTGGAGTATCAAAGAAGATTGAAAGCGTTGAAGAGCGTCAGCGATTAAGAGAGGTAATAAAAAGTTTTTCATTCGCAAAAACAGGCGGATTTATTATAAGAACGGCATCTTTAAAGCAGGGTAAGCGGGAGTTGGTAAGAGACGCGAAATTTTTATCCAATATATGGTCCAAAATATATAAAAAGTCTGAGCAAGAACAGTCTCCTGCTTTGATATATGAAGAAGGAGAGCTTACTTGGAAAATTGTTCGTGATTATTTGACAGAAAAAGTTGATAAGCTAATAATTGATTCTCAAGAAGAATATCAAAAGATTTGTAAATTTGTTGAAGCTCTTATTGGAAAACATATGGTAGAAAAGATCCATTATTACAAGGGAACTACATCACTTTTCGAGCATAAGAATGTTGATAAAGAATTAGAAAAGATCTATAACACTAACGTGTACTGTAAATCTGGAGCTTATATTGTTATTGAACCAACGGAGGGGTTGATCGTTGTAGATGTTAACAGTGGCAAGTTCAAGACCAAGGCTTCTCCAGGTGAAGCAGCTTTTATGGTAAACATGGAAGTTGCTGGTGAAATTGCCAGGCAGTTGCGTTTAAGGGACTTAGGTGGTATCATTGTCATTGATTTTATAGATATGGTTAGAGAGGATCATAAAAGAAAAGTGCTTGAAGTTCTTAAAAGGTCTCTAGCGCGTGATCATGCTAAAACGGAAGTAAATAAGATCTCTTCTTTAGGGTTAGTTGAAATGACAAGGGCAAGAACAGGAAAGAATATTGAGTCACTTTCCTTTAAAAAGTGTCCCTATTGTAACGGAAGAGGTAGGATCAAAGCTGTTTAGTGTTTTTGCATATTTTCTTACTGAAAAATTTTATTGTTGCATTTGTTTAAATCATAGATACAATTGTTGATTCAAAATAAGTATTATAAGGATACTTTGTTGTTGGGCTGACCTAGTATAAAGTTTAGTTTTGTTCTAGGTGGGAATAAATTAGTTGCTAGCTATATAAATTATAAAGCAAGCATAATTTATAACAATGAACAAAAAATTACTTTGTTAGTAAGAGATGTTCAGATATTAATATTAAGGAGGAATAAATGTACGCAGTTGTTCAATTAGGGTCTACACAATTTAAAGTTGCTGAAGGGGATTTTATTGATGCTAACCGAATAAAAGAAAAGGAAGGCGAAACTTTAGTTTTTGATAAGGTTTTAGCTTTTGCAAACGGTGCTGATATTCGTATTGGTCAGCCGTATCTTGATGATGTTAAGGTGGAAGCAAAGGTTGTAAAGCACACTCAGGGAGATAAAGTCGTTTCTTTTAAATACAGAGTTAAAAAAGATTCAGCTACAAAAGTTGGTCATCGTCAACAACTTACAGCTTTAAACATTACCAAAATCACTGCTAAATAAAGATCATGATATTTATTGATGAAGCAAGAATCTTTTTAAAAGCTGGAGATGGTGGCAAGGGATGTGAAAGCTTCTACAGAGATAAGTATATGCGTCATCCTATACCAGATGGCGGTGATGGGGGAAAAGGTGGTAATGTTGTTTTTGTCGCTTCTCGCAGTGTTCAAACATTATTAGATTTCAAATTCAGACAACATCATAAAGCTAAAAAAGGTGGTAATGCCAGCAGTAACAGTAAGAAGGGCAAAATAGGAGAAAACTGTATTTTAAGAGTGCCAATGGGCACCATTATTAAAGATGCAGAAACAGGATTATTGATCAGGGATTTAGTTGAAGATGGGCAATTAATCATTGTTGCTAAAGGTGGTGAAGGTGGAATTGGTAATGGCCAAAAGAAACCATCTAAACCTCCGTGCAAAGGTGAAGAGAAAACGATAAGTCTTGAATTGAAATTAATCGCTGATGTTGGCATAGTTGGCTTTCCCAATGCTGGAAAATCTACCATAATATCAAATATTTCGAAAGTAAGATCTAAAATTGCAAGTTATCCTTTTACAACAAAGCAGCCTATCTTAGGAATTGTTGAGAACGATGAGGACGGGTCAAGCTTTATTATTGCTGATCTGCCTGGAATAATTGAAGGTGCTCATCAAGGTAAAGGTATTGGCGACAGGTTTTTAAGGCATGCTGAAAGGACGAGGATTCTTGTGCATGCCATCGATATGGCAGCTGAGGATCAAAGAGACCCGCTCGAGGATTATGAGAAATTAAACCACGAGCTTAGAGAATTTAGTGACCTTTTGAGCTTTAAAAAAAGGATATTAGTCGCAAATAAGATCGATCTGCCTGGAGCACAAGAGAACCTCGATAGATTTAAAAAGAAATTTAAAGATAAAATATTTGTTATTTCTGCATTGAATAATGTTGGTTTGGATGAATTAGTCAGAGAGATAAGAGATTCTTTATGTCTAGAAAATTCCCAAGAAAAGTCAGAAGAATAGTTGTTAAAGTTGGTTCAAGTGTTATAGCAACTTACAAAATGAAACCAAGAACAGCACAATTGCGTTCTTTGGCAGCGCAGATCTGTAAATTAAAGAATGAGGGCATTGATGTAATTCTTGTTAGTTCAGGGGCGATCGTTCTTGGTATGGGTGAGTTAAATCATAAAACTCGTCCAGGAGATCTTGCCACGATTCAGGCTTTAGCTGCAATAGGACAAACAGTTCTAATGAAAAAGTATAATGAACTGTTTGCAAAATATAAATCAAAATGTGCTCAAGTTTTGTTAACTTGGGATGATTTTGATAATCGATCTAGATTTAATAATGCGCGTAATACTTTAAAAGCGATGTTAGACATGGGTATCATTCCGATTATTAATGAGAACGATACTGTTTCTACTGATGAAATTAAATTTGGAGATAATGATAAGCTCTCTTCGTTAGTGGCGAGTTTAGTTCAGGCAGACCTTCTTGTAATGCTTTCTGATGTTGATGGGTTGTATGATCTGAACAGTAAGGACAAAAAAATATTTGAAGAGATACAGGAAATCACTAGAGAAATTGAAGGCATTGCGTCGGGAGCGGTAAAAAAACATATTTCAAAAGGCGGAATGAAGGCAAAGCTGGAAGCAGTTAAAGTTGTTACACAGGCAAATATTCCATGTATTATTGCAAATGGTAAGACAGAAAACGTATTGTTGCGAATATTAAAAGGAGAGCGAATCGGGACATACTTCTTAGAAAAAAAAGAGAAATTGTTGGCGCGTAAACACTGGATTTCTTTTGGAGTAAAACCAAAAGGTGTGTTAGTGATAGATGATGGGGCTAAAGATGCTCTGCTTAAAGGAGGGATGAGCCTTCTTCTTCCAGGTATCGTTTCATGGGATGGGCATTTTAAGAAGGATGATGTCGTCGTTGTTCAGGATAAGTCAAAGAACGAGATCGCACGTGGTGTTGTAAGTTATTCGATGACTGAGCTTCAGAAAATCAAAGAGAAGAAGGGAAAGTTAGAGGCTATCCATAGAGATAATCTTGTATTGTGTGCGAGGTGAAGAACAATAATTGGGTGATTTTATGAAAAATAATAATGCTAGAAAAGATGTGATAGCTATGGCTAAAAAAGCCAAGAATGCTTCATTCCTGCTTTCTTTGATCCCAACATCTTTTAAGAACGCTGCTTTAAAGGCTATGGCAAAGGCAATAAAAGATAATGCCGAATATTTGAAGAAAGAAAATAAAAAAGATATTGTTTTTGCTAAAAAGCAGGGTTATTCAGAAGCTTTGATCGACAGGTTGTTGCTTAATGATAAAAGAATTAAAGCCATGGTTCAGTGCTTATTGGATACTGCAAAATTAAAAGATCCAGTGGGAGATGTGATCACTTCGTTTAAAAGACCAAATGGATTAAATATTAAAAAAGTAAGAACTCCGATAGGTGTTATTGGCATTATTTACGAATCACGTCCAAATGTAACCAGTGATTGTATAGGTTTATGTTTAAAATCAGGGAATTCAGTTATACTCAAAGGAGGAAAAGAAGCTTTTTATTCAAACAAAGCTATTTTTTCTGTCATGAAAAAGGCTGTAAAGAAGACAAAAATTCCCCAAGAGGCAATTCAATTAGTTGCTTCAACTGATAGGGAAGCTATTAATGTTCTGCTCGGTCTCAATGATTATGTTGACCTTATTGTTCCTCGCGGAGGCGAAGGCCTTATTAGATTTGTTGCAGAAAACTCAAGCATCCCTGTTATAAAGCATTATAAAGGGGTGTGCCATACATATGTAAGCAATAAAGCTGACCTTAAAATGGCAAGAACAATATGTTTTAATGCAAAGGTTCAAAGGCCAGGCGTTTGCAATGCTATGGAAACAATGCTTGTGCATAAGGCAATAGCCAAGAAATTTTTACCAGAGATAGCATCTGAATTATTAGAGGCAGGTGTTGAAATTAGAGGTTGTAAGAGAACAAAAGCGATAATTAAGTGTGCAAAAGCAGCGACGGAAAAAGATTGGAATGAAGAGTATTTAGATTTGATTTTGTCTGTAAAAGTTGTTGATGATGTTAAACAGGCGATAGAACATATTAATAATTATGGCTCACAGCATTCAGATGCGATAATTACAAAAGATAAAAAAGAAGCGGATATCTTTTTAAGATCTGTTGATTCGTCATGTCTATATGTTAATGCTTCAACGAGATTTACAGATGGATATGAATTTGGTTTTGGTGCGGAAATAGGCATTAGTACAGATAAATTGCATGCAAGAGGCCCAATGGCCCTTGAAGAACTGACTACTTACAAGTATATGGTTTATGGTCAAGGTCAGATAAGGGAATAAGTAGTTATAGGAAGTTGAGATAAACTGATGAAGCGCATTGGAATTCTTGGAGGCACATTTAATCCTGTACACATTGGTCACTTGGCTATTGCGCAGAGAGCAAGAGAGAATTTGGATCTTGAGAAGGTCTTTTTTGTTCCGTCGAATCTACCTCCGCATAAAAGCAGCAAGAATGTTCTTCCACCAGCTCAGAGATATCGTATGGTGCAAATGGCAATTGAAGGTAATCCATATTTCGATATTTCTGATTTTGAAATTAAAAGAGAAGGAAGATCATATAGTATTGATACAGTCGAACACTTTTATAAATTGTATCTTGAGAAAGCAAAATTATACTTCATTATAGGGGAAGATTCTTTTTCAACACTGGATACATGGAAGCATATTGAAGATATAGTTAAACTTGCAGACTTTGTTGTTGTCAATCGTCCAGGGTTTAATGTTGAAGATTCAAAGATCAAGGTAAAGACTATTGATATGCCAGGATTAGATATTTCATCATCTGGAGTCAGGAAATGTTTGAGATTGGGCAAAACTGTTAAATATCTTTTACCTGAAAAGGTTCTCAAATATATTAAGAGAAAAAAACTATACATTTAACTATTTGAATAAACTTTTTGAGGAGTTGTTATGATCAAAGAATTAAGAAGTCAAATTAAATTTGGTACGGATGGATGGAGAGGAGTTATCTCTGATAATTTTACATTTAAGAATGTTGCTTTTGTTGCACAAGCAATCAGCGAATGGATCAAGAAAGATTTTAAGGTTTTAAAGGGAAAGAAAAATAAAATCGCTGTTGGATATGATACAAGATTTTTATCAAAAGAATATGCGCAGATCGTGAGCTGTATTTTAGCCGCAAACAATTTAGAGGTATACCTTTCTGATATAGCCATTCCAACTCCGGCATTAAGCTTTGGGGTGGTTCAAGTAAAAGGTGTTGCAGGAATAATGATCACGGCAAGCCACAATCCTGCAAAATTCAATGGAATTAAGATAAAAACGAGCCTTGGAGGAGGCGCCCCAGAAGAAGTTACTAATAAAGTTGAAGAATTTTTAGGAAAAACAAAAGTTAAGACTGTAGAATTGGATCAGGCTATTAAGGAAAAGAAGATCGAGATCTTTGATTTTAAAACAAATTATCTTAAGTTCATGAAAAGCTACATTGATCTTAAAAAGATCAAAAAGGCTAAATTTAAAGTTATTCAGGATGTTATGCATGGTAGTGGCGGAAGAATATTGGAAGAAGTTTTAAAAGGAGGCAATATCAAAGTTGAACTTATGCGCGCTGAAGTAAATCCTTCTTTTGCAGGCACTAAGCCAGAACCGGTAGAAGAGTATTTGCCAGGAATTCTAAAAAGAGTTAAAGAAGAAAAGTTTGACTTAGGGTTGGTCTTAGATGGTGATGCAGACAGAATAGCAGCTGTTGCTCCTGGGGGAGAGTTTATCAGTCCACAAAAGATATTAGGCCTTCTAACATTGCATTTGGTTAGAAATTGTGGTCGTAAAGGTGGCGTGGTTAAAACAACTTGTGGTTCAATGATAATGGACAACATTGCAAAAAAATTAGGTTTAAAATTATATGAAACGCCTGTAGGTTTTAAATATATTTCTGATCTTATGATCAATGAAGAAATTATTTGTGGCGGAGAAGAAGCTGGCGGAATGGGTGTTCAAGATTATATTCCCGAGAGAGATGGAACTTTAGCAGGTTTGCTTTTGCTTGAAATGATGGTTTGCGAGAAGAAAAATATAAAGCAAATTTTAAGTGATATGGAAAAAGAGTTTGGTAGATATTATTATGAACGTTCTGATGTTGAGGTTGACCCAAAAGCGTATAGGCAAAGTGATATCAAATCTATCAAAACGCTTTTAGGCAGAAAAGTTGTTGAAGTTAAAGATTTTGACGGAATTAAACTTATTTGTGATGATGACAGCTGGCTTATGTTAAGACCATCAGGTACCGAGCCCCTCGTAAGGGCTTATTCTGAAGCAAAGTCATTGAAAAAAGCTAAGGAGTTAATTAAAATAGGTGAAAAACTCCTAAAAAGAACTTAGAATTCGTAAAATGATTTATTGGATAACATGGGTTGTGGTTAGGTTTGTTAGAATATTTTTCTTTCCATTAAAAGTCTATGGGCAAAAGAATATTCCTTCAAAAGGAGCTTTTATTTTTGCAAGCAACCATAGAAGCCATTTAGACCCGATTTTAATACCGATATGTTGTACGCGTAGGATCAGTTTTCTTGCAAAAGATTCATTGTTTAAGAATAAGTTTTTTGGCTGGTATCTTAAGCAGCTTGAGGCATTTCCTATTAAAAGGGAATCTTCTGATATTGGGGCAATAAAAGAGATTATGCGAAGGCTAAAGAGGAATTTGCCGATTTTAATGTTTCCCGAAGGTACTAGAGTTCGTGAAGGAGAGGAGAGTGAAGTTCAGGCTGGGATCGGTTTGATCGCAGTCAAAAGCGGTTTACCTGTGATTCCTATATATGTTAGCGGAACAGATAAGGTTTTTCCTCCTGGTTCAAGGACGGTCAAAAGGCTTCCAGCATTGGTTAGGTTTGGAGAGCCTCTCAATTTTTCAAAGAGTGATCTGCCTTATCTTAAAATTGCACAAAAAATAATGGATACAGTTGAAGATCTTGCCAAAAGGTAGTTTTCTTAAAAATATCTGTTTTCTCGAATAATTTTATTTGACAAATTGACATATTTTGAGATAATGGTGTCCTCAGATTTCGGGATAGCTGTTTTTTAGCTGTTTTTATGTCTGAAGAAAATAAAAAGAAAGAGGTATTATTTTTATGAGTGAAGAAAAGAAATCATTGATGGCCGAAATGTATAGTGAAACATTTCGAGATATTAAGGAAGGAGAAATTGTCTTAGGGACGGTTGTTGCTTTTAATGACAAGGAAGCTGTTGTTGATATTGGTTTTAAGTCAGAAGGCTTTGTTCCGATTGAAGAGTTTCGGAATATGGAAGATCTTAAGATCGGTACAGTATTAGATATTTTGATAGAATCAATTGAAGATGACGAAGGCCGCTTGGTTCTTTCCCGTCAAAAAGCAGAAAAACTTAAAGGTTGGATGAAGCTAGGTGATTCAATCAATGAAGGTGATTCTGTAGAGGGAAGGATTGTCAAGCAAGTAAGAGGTGGCTTTATTGTGGATACAGAAGGCATTGAAGCATTTTTACCAATGTCTCTATCTGCTTTTAGAGGAGTTTCTTCAGACGAAATAATGGCAAGCAGATATAAGTTCCAAGTTGCAAAATTAAATAAGCCAAGACGCAATCTTATTCTTTCTCGTCGCGAAGTTGTTCAGAAAGAGAAAGAAGTTGTTAGAGACCAGTTGTGGGGAGAGCTTGGAAAAGGTCAAAAGAGAATGGGCGTTGTTAAAGGGATAACAGACTTCGGTGCCTTTGTTGATCTCGGCGGTGTTGATGGCCTATTGCATATCACTGATATGAGCTGGACTAGAATTAATCATCCATCTGAGATCGTATCTATTGGAGATAAAGTTGAAGTCCTTATTTTGGATTTTGATAAAGATAATTCAAAGGTTTCTTTAGGATTAAAGCAAATCGTTGAAAATCCATGGGCAGATATTTACGAAAAATATCCTACGGGTCAAAAAGCTAAGGGTAAGATAGTAAATGTAATGCCTTATGGTGTTTTTGTTGAAATAGAAAAAGGTATTGAAGGATTGTTGCATTCATCAGAAATAACTTGGCAGAAAAAATTAGTTAATCCTCAAGAAATGTTTAAGGTCGGGGATGAGATTGAAGTTCAAGTTATTAATGTTGATAAGGATTCAAAGAGAATCTCATTAAGCATGAAGCAACTAGAGAACAATCCTTGGCTAGAAGCAGAAGCAAAATATACTGTTGGAGCTAAGGTTAAAGGTAAAATCAGAGGTTTTACTGATTATGGAGCTTTTATCGAACTTGATTCAGGCCTTGAAGGAATGATACATATTTCTGATATGTCATGGACAAAGAAAATCAATCATCCTCAAGATGTTTTTGAAAAAGGTCATGAAGTTGAAGTTGTTGTTCTGGCTGTTGATTCAGAAAACAGAAAAATTAATTTAGGATTAAAGCAACTTACAAGCAATCCTTGGGAAAGTATTTCTGAAAAGTATACTGTGGGATTGGAAATAGAGGCAGAAGTTGTGTTAAATTCTAATTTTGGTGTTTTTGTAAAGCTGGAAAATGACGTTGAAGCTTTGGTTTATTCATCTGAGATCGAGAAAGAAAAAGCAGATGCTTTGAAGCCAGGAGATAAATTAATCGTAAAGATAATTAAGGTTGATGTTGAGCAAATGAAAATTGGTGTTAGCGCTAAGCAGTAACGCCAGAAGTTGCTTTACGGATAATCTTTAGAAACAAATTGATGGCACCTTCCTTATATAAGGAAGGTGCCTATTCATATCATGGAAATAAAGGATCAAATAAAGAAGATTTCTCGAGGGTCGGCTGAAATTATTGATTTAAAGAGCTTAGAGAAAAAACTTCAGGAAAGTAAAAAAAATAAAAAACCATTGCGAGTAAAAGCAGGTTTTGATCCCACCGCACCCGATATCCACTTGGGGCATGTAGTTCTTCTAAGAAAGTTAAGACAATTTCAAGATCTTGGTCATAAAGTTTTATTTCTTATTGGGGATTTCACTGCTTTAGTTGGCGATCCTACGGGACGAAATGAATTGCGTCCAGCAATTGATCTATCAGATATTCGTAAAAATGCAAAAACTTATGCAAAGCAAGCATTGAAAATATTAGATCAAGACCCTAAAAAAATTAAAATTGTTTATAATTATGATTGGTTAAGTAAGTTAACAGCTCAAGAAATGCTTGAATTGACTGCACATTCAACAGTGGCTCAAATGTTAGCGCGATCTGATTTTAAAAAAAGATATGAAGCTGGTTCGGAAATAAGCATAATGGAGTTCCTTTATCCTTTGTTACAAGGATATGATTCAGTTCATTTAGAAGCTGATATAGAGTTAGGAGGCAGTGATCAGAAGTTTAATTTGCTTATGGGTCGCCAATTGCAGGAAGTAAAGGGACAGGAGCCGCAAGTAATTATTATGACACCATTATTGGAAGGATTGGATGGGGTTAAAAAGATGAGTAAATCTTTGGGTAATTACATTGGAATTGACGAACCTCCAAAAGAGATTTTTGGTAAATTAATGTCTATTAGTGATGAATTGATGTTTAGATATATTGAAATATTGACTGATTTTGACCTTGATGAGTTGAAAAGTATGCATCCTAAAGAAGCTAAGATGAAATTGGGACAAGAGATCGTAAGCCAATTTTATGATGAAAAAGAGGCTCTTCGAGCTAAAAATGATTTTGAAAATATTTTTAGCCTGGGGAAAACACCGGAAAATATTGCTGAATATGCTAAAAATGATGGAAAAGGCACAAAATTAGTTGATGTTTTGTTGGAAAATAACCTTGTTGAATCAAAAAACGAATTTAGGAGGCTAATTAAACAAGGTGCTATTAGTTGTGATGGAGAAAAAATTTTTACTGAAGAATGGGAACTAAAAGTAGGATTACTAAAGGTAGGAAAAAGACGTTTTTTAAAAATTGTTTGATTTATTTTTTACGTTTGTAACTTCAACAATTCAAGCCAATTAGAATCAAAAATAAATTAATAAAATACTTGACAACATGAAAATATTCGGTATACTTGAAATCTCTTTATCTATTGCCCCTGTAGCTCAGCCGGTAGAGCACGTCCTTGGTAAGGACGAGGTCACCGGTTCAATTCCGGTCGGGGGCTTTGAGAAAGTCAAGTGAGCTAGACGGAAAAATCCAAATATATTTTGAATTAGTTTTATTATAGAGAGTTAAAAATGAGAGAACCTATTAGATTCCAATGCGCTGAATGCAACCAAATCAACTATAGCAGTACTAAGGATAAGAAGAAACATCCCGACAAAATCGAGTTAAAAAAATATTGTCGCTTTGACCGAAAGCATACTGTCCATAAAGAAATGAAGAAATAGGTTTTGTGGATAGCTAGGCCTGTAGCTCCAACTGGCAGAGCGACGGTCTCCAAAACCGAAGGTTGTAGGTTCAAATCCTACCAGGCCTGTTTTTAAAATTATGTTAGTTAAAATAAAAAAATTTATTTCAGAAGTCGTAGTCGAGCTTAAGAAAGTTTCATGGTCAAATAAGAAGGAATTGATCGATGCGACGTGGATAATCATTTTGAGTTCTTCATTTTTGGGGATATTTATTGCAGTTGTCGATTTTGTTCTTTCAAAATTGTTAGGACTTATAATTAGGTAATAATAAAATGGAAAAAAAGTGGTATGTTGTACATACGCAGACAGGATCAGAAGAAAAAGCCAAGGCGGGTTTAGAAAACCGTATGGCAACTACTGCTCTTAAAGAATATGTGCAAGAGATAGTTGTTCCTACTGAACAAGTTTCTGAAATACGAGGCGGCAAAAAACGTATTACTGCAAGAAAGTTTTTTCCTGGATATATCATTATAAACATGGAAATGAATAAGGAAAGTTGGTATCTGGTAAAGAGCACTCCAGGTATTACTGGATTTATTGGACCGGGTAGAAAACCAACACCTATTTCTATGGATGAAGTTAATGCGATTTTAAGAAGAACAGAAGATACAGAAACAAAACCTACTCCAAAAACTAGTTTTGAAGTTGGCGAGTCTATTAGAATAGCGCAAGGGCCTTTTGCCAATTTTAATGGGATAGTTATGGAGCTATATCCTGACAGGGGAAAGTTAAAAGTGAGTGTTTCTATCTTTGGAAGATCAACTCTTGTTGAACTTGAATATTGGCAAGTTGAAAAATTGTGATTTTTAGATTAACTTAAGGAACTGATATGGCAAAAGAAGTTGTAGCTCAAATAAAACTATATGTACCGGCTGGACAAGCAAATCCAGCGCCACCAGTTGGTCCTGCTTTAGGACAGCATGGTGTGAATATTATGGGATTTTGTAAGGCATTTAATGAAAAGACTAAAGGAAGAGAAGGGCTTATTCTGCCTGCGGTTATAAGTGTTTATAAAGATAAGTCATTCACTTTTATTCTTAAGACCCCTCCCAGTTCTGTTCTGATCAAAAAAGCTGCAAATTTGGCAAAAGCATCTGGTTTAGCAGGAAGAGAAAAAATTGCTTCTATAACAAGAAGTCAAGTCAATGAAATCGCAAAAACAAAAATGGAAGACTTAAATACCGGAAACTTTGAGCAGGCCGTGAAGATCATTAAAGGTACTGCAAGAAGTATGGGTGTTGAGGTGGTGGATTAAAATGGTGAAAACAAGCAAAAGAATGAAAGAAGCTGCAAAGGTAACTGATAAATTAAAAAAGTATACAGTAGATGAGGCTTTAGATTGTATTGCTGAGTTTCCAAAAGTAAAATTTGATGAAACTGTAGAGCTGCATCTTTCTTTAACTATTAATGCCAAAAGTTCAGATCAGGCAGTAAGAGGCACGGTTGCTTTACCACATGGTTTAGGTAAGGTAATACGAGTTGCATGCTTCTGCAAGGGCGAGCTTGAACTAAAAGCAAAAGAAGCTGGAGCTGATTTTGTAGGTTCTGATGATTTAGTTGAAAAGGTTTCAAAAGGATTTTTAGATTTTGACGTAGTTGTTGCGGCGCCTGATATGATGAGAGATTTAGGGAAATTAGGTAAAGTCTTGGGACCAAGAGGTCTTATGCCTTCTCCTAAGGCAGGTACCGTTACGGTTGATGTTGATAAAGCAATTAGAGAAGTTAAAGCGGGTAAGATTGAATTTAAATCAGATAAACAAGCAGGTATTCATGTGGGTATAGGGAAAAGATCTTTTTCTAAGGAAAAGCTGGTGGAGAATTTTAATCAGTTGCTTGATGCAATTAATCATGCTAAGCCTGCCTCAGTTAAAGGTCACCTTATAAAGACAGCATCCTTGTCCACAACTATGGGACCTGGTTTAAGGATAGCTTTATGAAAAAAGTCGGACAATTATTTAGAGAAAATTTTGTTAAACACATTAAAGAAAATGTCAGTAGCAATGACAATGTTTTTCTTTTGAGCTATTCTCAGCTTTCTGGAGAGAAGCTTAGTGATTTAAGAAAAAATCTTAGCAGTGCGGGTGCAAATATGTATGTTTCTAAGAATAGCATTGCGCAACTTGCTTTAAAAGAACTAGAGAAGGAGCAGCTTTCTCAGGTCATAGAGGGGCAAACAGCTTTTGTATGGAGTAGTTCTGATTCTGTTGAGATTTCAAAGATTTTAGTTGAGTTCGCAAAGGGAATTGATTCTGTTTCTGTTTCTGGCGGACTTCTGGAAGGAAAAATCTTAAATAAAGCTGATGTTCAGAAATTATCTGAGCTTCCTTCTAGAGAAGTTCTATTGTCTATGTTGTTATCAGTTATTCAATCGCCATTAACAAGATTTGCCCAAGTACTAAATGCAAAAACAAGAGAATTATTATCTGTATTGAAACAATTAAGTGAACAAAAGGGAGGAAATTAAAATGTCTGAAAATACAGTGGCTGAAAAAGGAGCAAAGGAAGAGGTACAACTTTCTCCGAAATTAGAAGAAGTAATGAAAACAATCGAAGGGTTGACAGCGCTTGAGCTTTCAGAGCTTGTCAAAGGGTTGGAAGACAAATTTGGAATTCAGGCAGCAGCTCCTATGGCAGCGGGAATGGTTATGGCTGGTCCTGCAGCAGGCGGTGCAGTAGCTGAAGAAGAAAAGACAGAGTTTGATGTTGTTCTAACAGAGATTGGAGCAAATAAAATTGCTGTTATTAAAGAAGTTAGAGGCGCAACGAGTTTAGGTTTAAAAGAAGCTAAAGACTTAGTTGAAGCAGCTCCAAAAGTAGTTAAAGAAGGTGTTTCAAAAAGTGAAGCTGAAGAGCTAAAGAAGAAGCTAGAAGCAGTTGGTGCAAAAGCAGAATTGAAGTAATTAAGCTATTCATTCAGTTAGCAGTCTAAACTAATAAGAAACTCTATTTCTAAAGAAAACTATGGAAAAAATAAATATTAAGGATTTCAGTAAAGTTCGTGATAACTTTGATTTCCCTCAATTGCTTGATATTCAGCTTGTTGCGTATGAGCAGTTTTTACAGAGAGACATTCCTGCTGATAAGCGTGATGAGCAAGGATTAGAAGAAGTTTTCCGCGAAGTTTTTCCTCTTGAAAGCTACGATGGTCAAATTAGACTTGAATACATGAGCTATACATTAGGGAAAGAAAAGTATTCTTCGCTTGAGTGCAAAAGAAGAGGTATGAATTATTCTGCTCCATTGAAAGTAAAGCTTCGTTTGATTACGCCAGTTGATATTAAGGAGCAAGAAGTCTATTTCGGCGATTTCCCTTTAATGACAGATACTGGAACCTTCATTATTAATGGTGACGAGAGAGTTGTTGTTTCTCAAATTCAGAGACCACCAGGAGTTTCCTTTGAAGAAGAACTGCATCCAACAGGAAAGAGTATTTTTCATGGTCGTATCATTCCTTCTCGGGGAGCTTGGTTTGAAATTAAATATGACTTGAACAATGTTTTGCTTGCTTATATTGACAGAAGAAGAAATTTTCCGGCCACACAGATCTTAAGGATTATGGGTCTTTCAAGTAATGAAGATATTAAACAAATGTTGGGAGACGACTTTGCAAAATTAGCTCCAACGCTTGAAAAGGATCATACTGAAAATAAGGAAGAAGCTCTTTTAGATTTTTATAGAAAAATGAGACCTACAGAACCTGCGACTATTGAAGTTGCTGATGCTTTGTTCTTTAGATTGTTCTTTGAGCCAAAGAGATATGATCTAAGTAAGGTTGGTCGACATATTATAAATAGGAAATTAGGTACGGATACTTCTTCAGAAAACAGAGTTTTGGATATTTCTACTGTTGTTGAGGTGATTAGATATTTGGCTGGGTTAAGAGATGGAATTGGCGAAACTGATGATATTGACCATTTGGGCAATAGACGTATTAAGACTGTTGGTGAGTTAGTGCAGAACCAAGTGCGTATTGGTCTTTCTCGTTTGGAGCGTTCTATTAAAGAGCGTTTGGTTGTAATGAACAGTTTTGAGAATTTAACTGCGCACCACTTAATCAATTCAAGACTATTTTCAAACCAAATACAAGATTTCTTCGCAAGAAGTCAGTTGTCTCAGTTTATGGATCAAGTTAATCCATTATCTGAAATGACTCACAAAAGAAGATTAAGTGCTTTAGGTCCGGGCGGGTTGTCTCGTGAACGCGCTGGCTTTGAAGTTAGAGATGTTCATCCTACTCATTATGGAAGAGTTTGTCCTATTGAAACACCTGAAGGTCCAAACATCGGATTGATCGCTTCTTTGACAAATTGTGCCCGTGTTAATGATCTAGGTTTTATTGAAACACCTTACAAAAAGGTAGTTAATGGAATAGTAACAAAGAAAATAGAATTTTTGACTGCAGATAAAGATCAAGCTGAATATATTGCTCAGGCAAATGCGCCTGTTGATGAACAAGGTAATTTTCTTGAAGAAGAGGTAGCTTGTCGTTATAAGACAGATTTTCCAAAGGTTCATCCAAGTAAAGTTAGTTATATGGATGTGTCTCCTTTACAGATCGTTTCAGTAGCTGCATCACTTATTCCGTTTTTAGAGCATGACGATGCTAACCGTGCTCTTATGGGTTCAAACATGCAACGTCAGGCTGTTCCTCTAATGATACCTGAGGTTCCTCGTGTAGGGACTGGTATTGAGGAAAAGGTTGCTAGAGATTCAGGTGTTGTTGTTATCGCTAAGGAATCTGGAGTTGTTACAAAAGTAGATGCAAGTGAAATAGTTGTTAATGAAACTGTCTATCCTTTAAAGAATTATCAAAGAACTAATGCAAATACTTGTATTCATCAAACTCCATTAGTGAAGATCGGAGAAAAGATCAAGGCAGGTCAGACAATAGCTGATGGTATAGGAACTAAAAATGGTCGGTTGGCGCTTGGACGTAATGTTAAGGTAGCTTTTATGCCTTGGCGAGGATATAACTTTGAGGATGCAATTTTAATTAACGAGAAGATCGTTAGAGAAGATGTTTTTACCTCAATACACATTGAAAAGTTTGAAGTTGAATGTAGAGAAACAAGACTTGGCAATGAAGAGGTTACTAGAGATATCCCTAATGTTGGTGAAGAGGCATTAATTAATTTGAATGAGGATGGTATTATCCGCATTGGAGCTGAAGTTAAAGCAGGTGATATTCTTGTTGGTAAGGTTACACCAAAGAGTGAAAAAGAGCTTTCTCCTGAAGAAAGATTGCTTAGAGCTATCTTTGGCGAAAAAGCAGCTGATATCCGCGATACTTCAATGACATTGTCACCAGGGATTGAAGGTGTTGTTGTAAATATTGAAGTCTTCCAGAGAAATGAAAGAGGAAGAAAGACCAAGGTTGATAAGACTAAAGAAGACGAAGTTATCGAAAAAATAAAAGCATATTACCGTCAAGAAATTCACTTTTCTGAAGAGGAAAAAGAAAAGAAATTAAGCAAACTTCTTGGTATTGATGGAAAAAAATTAAGCAAAATAGCATTTGATGATTTCGAGGAAGATTCAGAAGAAAGAGAAATTGTTAGATTTTATAATGATAAAATTGCTGAGCTTGTTGAAGAAGAAGTTCATGAAATCGAAAGAGTTAAAAGAGGCGATGAGCTTCCAGCTGGTGTTTTGAAAAGAGTTATTGTTTATGTTGCAACAAAAAGAAAACTTTCTGAAGGTGACAAAATGGCTGGTCGTCACGGCAACAAAGGTGTTATCTCGCGAATTCTGCCAGAAGAAGATATGCCATTCCTTGCTGATGGAACAGCAGTTGATATCGTTCTTAATCCATTAGGCGTTCCTTCTCGTATGAACGTTGGACAGCTATTAGAAACTCATTTAGGATGGACAGCTGAAGTGTTAGGGTTTCATGCTATTACACCTGTATTTAATGGGGCTTCTGAAGATGAAATTGTTGCTTGTTTAAAGGAAGCTGGTTTGCCTGAAACAGGAAAGACAACTGTTTATGATGGTTATACAGGATTACCTTTTGATCAAAAGGTAACGGTTGGTATCATATATATGATCAAATTGAATCACCTTGTTGATGAAAAGATACATGCTCGTTCAATTGGTCCTTATTCATTGGTTACTCAACAGCCATTAGGCGGAAAAGCTCATTTTGGTGGACAGAGATTTGGTGAGATGGAAGTTTGGGCGCTTGAAGCTTATGGAGCCGCGTACACCTTGCAGGAAATGCTAACTGTAAAGAGTGATGATGTTCTGGGTAGAAGTCGTATGTATGAAGCAATTGTTAAAGGTCATCAAAAGTTAACTCCAGGAACTCCTGAATCGTTTAACGTTCTTGTAAAAGAACTTCAGGGTTTATGTTTAGATATTAAAATGGTTAAAGCCGGTTCTGAACAAGGCTTTCTTGAAAGTGTTGAAAAACTAAAAGGGAAAAAAGCCAAAAATGATTAAGAAAAAAGAAGATATAAAGAATCAAGATAGGATTACTATTCAGATCGCTTCGCCCGATGTTATTCGTTCTTGGTCTAGTGGAATGGTTAAGAAAGCAGAAACTCTTAATTATCGTACTTTGAAGCCTGAAAAAGATGGCCTTTTTTGTGAGAAGATTTTTGGACCAGTAAGAGACTGGGAATGTAACTGTGGTAAATATAAAGGTATCAAGTTTAAAGGTATAACTTGTGATCGTTGTGGTGTTACGGTGACTCGTTCATCTGTTCGTAGAGAAAGAATGGGGCATATTGAGTTAGCATGCCCGGTTACGCACATTTGGTTTTACAAAGCAGTTCCCAGCCGTTTAGCTGCATTATTGCAAATCAGTCTTAGAGATCTAGAAAAACTAATTTATTATGAAGAATATATTGTTATTGATCCAGGCGATACTCCATTGAAGAAGAGCCAGTTTTTATCAGAAGATCAGTATCAAGAAGCGCAAGTTAAGTATGGCGCATCATTCAAGGCTAAAATTGGTGCAGCTGCAGTTAAAGATATTTTAAAAGATCTGGATTTGAGTGCTCTATGTAAGAAGGTAAGAAAAGATCTTGAAAAAGCTAATCCAGCCGGAACAAACGCAAAAAAATTAGCAAAGACCTTGAAAATAGTTGATGATTTTAATAAATCCGAGAACTTATCTGAATGGATGGTTTTGGATGCGTTACCAGTTATTCCTCCTGATCTAAGACCTTTGGTCCCGCTAGAAGGTGGAAGATTTGCTACGTCAGATCTCAATGATCTATATAGACGGGTAATTAATAGAAATAATCGTTTAAAGAAGTTGATGGATCTAAAAGCTCCGGAGATCATTTGTAGAAATGAAAAGAGAATGCTTCAGGAATCAGTTGATGCACTTTTAGATAATGGTCGCCACGGAAGACCTGTGTTGGGGTCAGGAAACAGGCCGCTTAAATCACTTTCAGATATGTTGAAGGGTAAGCAGGGAAGATTCAGAATGAATCTTTTAGGTAAACGTGTTGATTATTCAGGAAGATCTGTAATTGTTGTTGGTCCTAATTTGAAGTTGCATCAATGTGGTTTGCCAAAGAAAATGGCCCTCGAACTATTTGAGCCATTTATTATAAGAAAATTGCGTGAAAAAGGTTTTGTGCACACTATTAAGGGTGCAAAAAGAATGGTTGAGAGAGCAAAGATCGAGGTTTGGGACATCTTAGATGAGGTAATTCAAGATCATCCTATTATGCTAAACCGTGCTCCTACGCTGCATAGATTAAGTATCCAGGCATTTTATCCAATTCTTGTTGAAGGGAAAGCAATTAAATTGCATCCATTAGTTTGTGCGGCATTTAATGCTGACTTTGACGGTGATCAAATGGCTGTTCATGTTCCTTTGTCATTAGAAGCTCAAATAGAATGTAGATTGCAGTTATTATCAATTAATAATTTATTTTCGCCAGCTGATGGTAGGCCAGTTATTTCTCCATCACAGGATGTTGTTTTAGGTTTGTATTACCTGACAAAGGAAAGTGATGAAAATAAGAATGAAGCCAAGGTCTTTGCTTCAAAGGAAGAAGCAGTAATTGCTTTTGACGACGGATTGTTTAATTTGCAGGATTGTATTAAATTAAGAATTGATGGTCAAGTTTGGGGAGAAGAAAAGCCGTCAATGATAATTTCTCAAGAGGCAGCTATTAAAGGTGAAGTAGAAAAAAATAAAGATAAAAATAAACTTAGTATTATAGAGACAACAATTGGTCGTGTTCTATTAAACGAGTTGTTGCCTGAAGGTTTTGGTTTTGTTAATGAATTGCTATCCAAGAAGAAGATTGGCGCAGTTGTTTCAGATTGTTATGAAAGGTTTGGACAAGATACCACTATTACACTTTTGGATGATCTAAAAGATCTTGGTTTTAAAAATGCTACTTTGGCAGGAATTTCAATTAGTATTACTGATTTGACTATTCCAAAAGAAAAGAAAGATATCTTAAAATTATCCAGTCAAGAGATCCACAAAGTTGAAGATCAGTATTCTAAGGGTATCATTACAGGAAGAGAACGTTATAACAAAGTAATTGATATTTGGACACATACAACGGAACAAATTTCAGATTTAGTTTTTAAAAGAATGGATCCTATGAATCCTGTCTTCATTATGGCAGATTCTGGTGCGAGAGGTTCTCGTTTGCAGATTCGCCAGCTTTCAGGTATGCGTGGTCTTATGGCTAAGCCTTCTGGAGAGATCATTGAGAATCCTATTACTGCTAGTTTCCGTGAAGGGTTAACAGTTCTGGAATACTTTATTTCAACCCATGGTGCTCGTAAAGGTCTAGCTGACACGGCTCTTAAGACAGCTGATGCCGGTTATCTTACTAGACGTTTGGTTGACGTTGCTCAAGAGCAGGTTATTATGGAAGAAGATTGTGGAACACTGAATGGAATCACAGTTTCAGCGATTGTTGAAGGTGATGAGCTGGTTGTTAGTTTGAAAGAACGAATTTCAGGAAGGGTTGCATTAGACAGTATAGTTGATATTGTTACTGATCACAAAGTTGTTGAAGCTGGAGAAGTTATTACTGAAGAAACAGCAGAGTTCATAGAACATTTAGGTATTGAAAAGGTAAGGATCAGAAGTGTTCTTACTTGTGAGGCAGAAAAAGGCCTTTGTGTAAAATGTTATGGCCGCAATTTGGCAACAAAAAGGATGGTTGAAATTGGCGAGGCAGTTGGTATTATTGCTGCACAAAGTATTGGTGAACCAGGAACACAGCTAACTATGCGTACTTTCCATATTGGTGGAACTGCTTCACGTGCTATTGAACAGTCATTCTATAAGGCTAAGAATGCTGGTACATTAAAATATCACCAGCTAAGAGTTGTAGAAAAGAACAAAGAGTATATTGTTTTGAACCGAAATGGTTCAGTTAGTATCAATAATGAATATGGTCGTGAATTTGAGCGTTATCAATTGCCCCAGGGTGCTGCTATTAAAGCTGCTGATGGAGATGCAATTGATAAAGATAAAATATTTGTAACATGGGATCCGTATACTGTTCCAATTATTACTGAGGTTAAAGGATATGTTCATTCTGAGGATTTGATCCCGGATGTTACGGTGCAGGAAGAAAAGAATCCTATTACAGGCGTTACTGAACGAGTTGTTGTTGAGCATAGACGTGAATATCATCCTCAAATTATCATTACTGATGATAAGCAAGAGATAGTCGGTATTTATTCGATTTCTATTGGAGCGCACATTCTTGTTAAAGACAAGCAAGAAGTTAGAGCTGGTGATTTAATCGCTAAGATTCCAAGAGGAGCTGGTAAAACAAGAGATATCACGGGTGGTCTTCCTAGGGTTGCTGAGTTGTTTGAAGCAAGAAAACCAAAAGATCCTGCTGTTGTTAGTGAGCTTGACGGTATTGTTGAATTTGGTGAAGATAAAAAAGGAAGAAGAACCATTATAGTTAAGAGTGAGTCTGGCATGGCTTCTGAGTATACGATTCCTCATGGAAAACATCCGAACGTATACAAGAATGATAGAGTTTTTGCAGGGCAACAATTAACAGATGGTCCAGTTGTTCCGCATGATATCTTGAGGGTTTGTGGTGACAAAGTTTTGCAAGAATATTTATTGAATGAGGTTCAGGAGGTTTATAGATTACAGGGAGTCCGCATTAATGATAAACACATTGAACTTATAATTTCACAAATGCTCAAGAAGGTTAAAATAGAAGATGCTGGAGATACGAATCTTTTTGTCGGTGAGCAGGTAGACAGAATTACTTTTAAGAAAGCAAACGAAGTTGTTTTGAAAAAGAAAGGTAAGCCTGCACAAGCAACACCGCTGTTGTTAGGTATTACAAAAGTATCTTTAACGACGGGTAGCTTTATTTCTTCAGCAAGTTTTCAAGAAACAACAAGGGTCTTGACAGAGGCAGCAGCTTCTGGTAGAATCGACCTTCTTTGTGGCTTGAAAGAGAACGTAATTGTAGGGCATTTGATCCCTGCAGGTACAGGTTTAAAACAATATAACGAAGTGGAAATGGTGAAATATGCCGACGATACAGCAGTTGATCAGGAAGAGCAGAATTCAGAAAAAGAAGAAGACTAAATCACCTGCATTGCAGAATAGTCCTTTTAAAAGAGGTGTATGTTTGCAAGTAAGAACAATGACACCAAAAAAACCTAATTCAGCATTGCGTAAAATCGCTAGGGTTAGATTGTCGAATAAATTTGAAGTTACTTCTTACATTCCAGGAGAAGGTCATAATCTTCAGGAACACTCTATTGTATTGATTAGAGGGGGAAGAGTAAAAGATTTGCCTGGTGTTAGATATCACATTGTTCGTGGAACATTGGATACTTCAGGTGTTGCAAAAAGAAAAAAATCACGTTCTAAATATGGAACAAAGAAAGAAGAAAAATAAATAAAATGAGAAGACGAAAAGCAGAAAAAAGAGAGCCAGCAGCGGATCCAAAATATAATAGTAAATTAGTTGCTAATTTTATTAATAATCTTATGCGACATGGAAAGAAGAATGTTGCTGAAAATATAGTATATGGTGCTTTTGAAATATTAGAACAAAAGACACAAGAAACAAATGCATTAAAAGTTTTTAATAAAGCTATGGAAAATGCACGTCCAAAACTTGAAGTAAAGGCAAGAAGAGTTGGAGGCGCGACATATCAGGTTCCTATTGAAGTTCCTGTTGCTAGGGGTAATTCTTTGGCTATGAGATGGATTAGAGATTTTGCTAGGAAGAAAAAAGGGAAACCAATGCAGAACAAATTAGCCGATGAATTTTTGGCGGCTTATAAAGGGGAAGGCGCTGCGGTTAAAAAACGAGATGATACGCATAAGATGGCTGACGCGAATAAAGCGTTTTCGCATTTGAGGTGGTAATATGGCAGAAATGACTCCTTTAAAAGATTATAGAAATACAGGTATTATTGCGCATATAGATGCGGGTAAAACGACTACAACTGAGCGTATATTGTTCTATACAGGTGTTATCCATAAGATGGGTACTGTTGATGAAGGTAATGCAACGATGGATTGGATGGAGCAAGAGCAAGAACGAGGGATTACGATAACTTCTGCAAATACGACTTGTGGTTGGAAAAAGAAGAAAATAAATATTATTGATACGCCTGGACACGTTGATTTTACCGTTGAAGTTGAGCGTTCTTTGAAAGTTTTAGATGGTGCAGTTGTTATTCTTTGCGCAACAAGTGGTGTTCAGTCACAGACTGAAACTGTTTGGCGCCAAGCTGACAGATACCATGTGCCTAGATTAGCTTTTATAAACAAATTAGACAGATTAGGTGCAAGTTTCGAGCGAGTATTAGGTGAAATACATGATAGACTTGGCGCAAATGCTGCAGCAATTCAATTGCCTGATGCATCAGAAGAGAAATTCAAAGGGATAATTGATCTTATTGAAAGAAAATATCACGTTTATAAAGATGATCAAGGTAGCGAGATAGATGTATTAGAGGTTCCTGAGCACTTAAAGGAAAAGGTTGAGGAGTTCAGGGCTACTATGATCGAAAGATTAGCGGATGCAGATGATGAGATCATGGAGAAATTCTTTGAAGAGCGAGAAATTCCAGTCGCAGATATTAAAGCAGCTATTAGAAGAGCAGTGTGTAAGAATGCATTTTTGCCAGTTCTTTGTGGTACCGCTCTAAGAAATAAAGGTGTTCAGCTAGTATTGGATGCTGTTTGCGATTATTTGCCTTCACCTCTTGATGTTCCTGCTGTTCCTGGAATTGACCCCAATACAGAAGAAACGAAAGCTTACGAAGTAAAAGAGGATGCTCCTTTAAGCGCGCTTGTATTTAAGGTCGCTACGGACCCTTATGTTGGCAAATTATTCTATACAAGAATCTATTCGGGGACTATTACATCTGGAGGACAAGTATATAATTCATCCGAAAAGAAAAAAGAAAGAATTTCTAAGATCGTTGTTATGCATTCTAATAAACAAGAAATTGTAACAAAGGCTTCGGCAGGTGAAATTGTCGCTCTTGTTGGTTTAAAAGAAACTAAGTCCGGAAATACTCTTTGTGATTTTGATAACAAGATATTATTAGAGAATATGAAAATTCCTGAACCTGTTGTTTCGATGTCTATTGAGCCTAAAACAAAGGCTGATTCAGATAAATTGGGATTGACCTTAAGGAAATTTTTAGATGAAGATCCATCATTAAGAGTAGATTATGATCATGAAACAGCGCAAACAATTATCTCGGGCATGGGTGAGCTTCATTTAGAAATAATTGTTGATAGAATGAAAAGAGAGTTTAATCTTGAGACAACAGTTGGTCGTCCAGAAGTTGCATATAAAGAAACAATAACACAAAAAGTTGTTGGAATTGTTGGAAAACATGTTTCTCAAAGTGGTGGACGTGGTCAGTATGGTCATGTTGTTATCAGTGTTGAGCCAAATGAAGAAAAAGGAAAAGGCATTATTTTTATTGATATGATAAAGGGAGGAGCGATCCCTAGGGAATATATTAAGCCAATAGAAAAAGGGATTAGGGAAGGTGCTTTAAATGGTATTTTAGCTGGTTATCCAGTTGTTGATTTTACGGTAACGTTGGTTGATGGTTCTTATCATGAGGTTGATTCAAGTGAGTTGGCTTTTCAGTTGGCTGCAAAGAATGCATTGAAAGAGGCTTTACGTAAAGGAAAGTCAGTGTTTTTAGAACCGATCATGGACATAGAGGTTACATCGCCAGAGGAATTTATGAGTGCAGTTCTTGGTGACCTTAACCAAAGAAGAGCACAAATTGTAAATCTTGGGACAAGAGGAAAATTAAAGACGGCGAGATGTGATGTTCCTCTAGCAGAGATGTTTAATTATGTTAATGCTGTTCGTTCCTTAACTCAAGGTCGTGCATCATTCTCAATGGAGCCATCATACTATTCAGAGGTTCCTAATTTTGTAGCTGAAAAAATAATTGGCTCGAAACAGCAAGTTGTAGGTAAAAAAAGTTAAAAAATAGAGTTTTAAATAGATATTTATCTAAAAAGGAGGAGGAATATTATGGCTAAAGCAAAGTTTGTACGTAATAAGCCGCATATGAACATAGGAACAATTGGTCACGTTGATCATGGTAAAACTACCCTGAGTGCTGCTATTACAACTATCTTAGCAAAAAAGGGTTTCGCAGAGATAAGAGATTACGCTTCAATTGACAATGCTCCAGAAGAAAAAGAACGTGGAGTTACAATTAATATTGCTAATCTTGAATATGAAACTGAAAAAAGACATTATGCTCATATCGATTGTCCTGGACATGCTGATTATATCAAGAATATGATCACTGGAGCTGCTCAGATGGATGGGGCTATTTTAGTTGTTTCTGCTGCGGATGGTGCTATGCCTCAAACAAAAGAGCATATTCTTTTAGCTCGCCAGGTAAATGTTCCTTCATTAATTGTTTTCTTAAATAAGTGTGACCAAGTTGAAGACAAAGAACTTCTTGAGTTAGTTGAAATGGAACTCAGAGAACTTCTATCAAAATATAAATATGATGGGGATAATATTCCTATAATAATGGGTAGTGCTTTACAGGCATTGGAAAATCCAGATGATGATGAAAAAACAAAGCCTATTTTAGATTTAATGCAGGCTGTTGATGATTTTTTTGTAGATCCAGTTAGAGAACTAGATAAGCCTTTCTTAATGGCTGTTGAAGACGTTTTCTCAATCTCTGGTCGAGGTACTGTTGCAACTGGAAGAATTGAAAGAGGAACTGTCAAGGTTGGTGAAGAAGTTGAGATCGTTGGTATGAAAAAAGAGGTATTGAAGACTGTTGTTACTGGTGTTGAAATGTTCCGTAAAGAAATGGATGAGGGGCATGCTGGAGATAATGTGGGTCTTCTTTTAAGAGGTGTAGATAAAGACTCAGTTGAAAGAGGCCAAGTTCTTGCAAAGACTGGTTCAATAACTCCGCACACTAAATTTAAAGCTAAAGCATATATTCTAACTAAAGAAGAAGGCGGACGTCATACTCCTTTCTTTAAAGGATATAGACCACAGTTTTATTTTAGGACAACAGACGTTACAGGAACTGCTTTACTTCCTGAAGGTATTGAAATGTGTATGCCAGGTGATAACATTGAAATGGAAGTTGAACTAATTCAACCAATCGCTATGGAAAAAGAATTGCGCTTTGCAATTCGTGAAGGTGGACGTACCGTAGGTGCTGGTGTTATTCATGAAGTTATTAGCTAAAAAAATATAATTGCTGTTTTGGGGAACTGAACGTTCCCCAAAGCGACAATTTTCGGAGATAATTATGCAAAAAATACGTATAAAATTAAAAGCATTTGATCATAGGATAATTGACCAGTCCGCTCAGGAAATTGTTGATACTGCAATTCGTACTGGAGCTAAAATTTCCGGACCTGTACCATTGCCTACAAAAAAAGAACTTTATACGGTATTAAGATCTCCGGTTATAGATAAAAAATCAAGAGAGCAGTTTGGTTTAGCAACACACAAGAGGCTTATAGATTTAATTGAACCTACAGCAAAAACAGTTGAGGCGTTAAGAAAACTTAATTTGCCTGCTGGTGTTGATGTAGAAATTAAGCAGTAAAGAGAGATAAAATGATAAGAGGTTTAATAGGTAGAAAAATTGGTATGACTCAAATATTCGATAAAGATGGGAATATATTTCCCGTTACTGTTGTCGAAGTCGGTCCCTGTACTGTATTGGAGTTAAAAGAATCTCCAATGAAAGTTAAGATAGGTTTTGAGGCTGTAAAGGAATCGAAAGTAAAGAAGCCTGAGATAGGTTTTTTTAAAAAAATTGGCGTTGAGCCAAAGCGTTACATTCAAGAATTTAAGTCAACAGATAACAAAGAGTATTCTGTTGGACAAGAAATAAAAGCGGATTTTTTCAAGCCAGGTGATTATGTTGATGTCGTCGGGATTTCTATTGGTAAAGGTTTTCAAGGCGGTATGAAGAGATGGCATTGGTCAGGTGGTCCTGCTGCACATGGTTCAATGCACCATAGAAGAGTTGGTTCGATCGGTTCTAGCGCGGATCCTTCAAGAACGTTAAGAGGAACAAATATGCCAGGAAGAATGGGTGGAAAAAGGGCAACTGTTCAAGGACTTAGAATATTGGAAGTCGACTCTGAAAACAATATCGTGCTAATTAAAGGTGCTATTGCTGGTCATCAAAATTCAATTGTAACTATTAATCGTTCTGAAAAGAAAGAATATAAATCTTTAGATGAGAAGAGAGCTGTTGTGAAACACAAGATCAATCCTATGAAGCAAAGCAAGGCAAATGTGAAAGGTAAAAAGTAAAGTGTCAAAAGTTGCCGTATTAGATATTAAAGGAATAGAAAAAGAAAATATAGATCTTTCAGATGTCTTTGAAGGAAGGGTCAATACAGATGTTATTCATCAGGCTATAGTAATGTATCAAGCTTCTTTGCGCCAGGGAAATGCCTCTACCAAAGAAAGAGCTTTTGTTTCTGGTGGTGGTAAAAAACCTCATCGTCAAAAAGGTACAGGTCGCGCAAGAGCTGGTTCAAGCAGATCTCCTTTATGGCATGGTGGTGGTGTAGTTTTTGGCCCACACCCAAGAGATTTCGGATATACGCTTCCTAAGAAAATTAAAAAGGCGGCTTTATTAGAAAGCTTGAAAGCTAAGCTGAATGATAATAATTTTTATTGTGTTGATGATTTTACTGATTCATTGAGCAAGACAAAAGAATTTGCAGAAATTCTAAAAAATTTAAAACTTTCTGGAAGAATACTTGCAGTTCTAGATGGTTGTGATGAAAGCATTACAAGAGTATCACGTAATATTCCTAGACTGAGCTTGATGAGATCACAGGATGTAAATGCGTATGATATTCTAAAGAATAAAAATATCTTGGTTACAAAAACAGCATTAAAGAATTTAACGGATAGGATTAAAAAGTGATAACTTGTTACGATATAATTAAGACTTTAGTTCGTACTGAAAAAGGTACGATGCAAGAACCTGACAGAAAATATCTTTTTCAAGTTGCTTCAAAGGCAAATAAGATAGAGATCAAGAAAGCAATTGAAGAGATTTATAAAGTAAAGGTTCAAGCTGTGAATACCAATATGATGAAAGCAAAGTTAAAAAGAGTTCGACAGGCGCAAGGCAAGACAACGCCTTGGAAAAAAGCAATTGTGACACTTAAAGAAGGCGAAAAAATAGAGGTAACATAGTGGGAATACGAAGATTTAAACCAACAACTAGTAGTTTAAGACATACAGCGATTTCAGATTTTTCTGAAATCACAAAATCAAAACCTGAAAAGTCATTATTGAAGCCATTAAAGAGATCTGGTGGACGTAATTCTAACGGTAGAATAACTGCAAGATATAGAAGTGGCGGCCATAAGAGAATGTACCGTATGGTTGATTTCAAGAGGAATAAAGTTGATGTTCAAGCTGAAGTTTTAGGGATTGAGTATGACCCAAATAGAAGCTGTAGAATTGCTTTGATCCAGTATGAAGATGGTATCAAGTCGTATATTCTTGCACCTTTAGAACTTAAAGTTGGTGATAAAGTAGTTAGTTCATTAGATAAAGATATTGAATTTAAAGCAGGCAATTGTCTGCCTTTGAGGAGGATGCCTCTTGGTACAGCAGTTCATAATATAGAAATGAAGCCTGGAAAAGGTGGTAAGATCGCTCGTTCAGCTGGCACATCTGCACAGATTATGGCAAAGGAAGGTGATTTTGCTTTTATCAGAATGCCTTCAAGTGAAGTTAGAAAGATTCCTATTGATTGCAGATCAACAATTGGTCAGATCGGTAATGTTGAGCATGAGAGTCGTTCTTTAGGAAAGGCTGGGAGAAGCCGCTGGTTAGGAAGAAAAGGAAATGTTAGAGGAGTTGCTATGAATCCTGTTGATCACCCTCATGGTGGTGGTGAAGGTAAAGCTCCTCAAGGAAATCCACATCCAGTTACTCCATGGGGTAAACCAACAAAAGGATACAAAACTCGTAAAAAGAGAAAGTATTCATCACAATATATCGTAAGAAGAAGAGGATCGAAATAGTATGCCACGTTCAATTAATAAAGGACCATATTTAGAACCATCATTGGAAAAGAAATTGTTGAAGATGATCGAAACAGGTTCAAGGCAACCAATAAAGACTTGGTCAAGAAGATCAGTGATTACTCCACAGTTCGTTGGTTTTACAGTATCTGTTCATAATGGAAAGAAACATATCCCGGTTTTTATCACTGAAAATATGGTTGGATATAAATTTGGAGAATTTTCTGGTACAAGAACTTTTAGAAAACATGGTGGTGTGAAGGCTAAGAAAGCAGCTCAGAAAACATAATAATTAACCAATAAAGATATTATCAGAGAATAAATTATGATTGCACAAGCAAAAGGAAGTTATATAAGAGTTTCGCCCGTAAAAGTAAGACAAGTTATTGACCTGATTAGAGGAAAAGCGGTTAATATATCTCTTGCAATTTTGTCACAGACTAATAAGGGTCAAACTGACACTATAAGTAAGATTTTAAATTCTGCTATTTGTAATGCAAAACAAAAAGGCTTAATGGAAGATCAGCTTTATATTTCTAAGATCAAAGCTGACCAAGGACCTTCTTGGAAGAGATTTCGGCCTGCAGCTTTTGGTAGGGCAACAAGGATTTTAAAGAAAACAACACATTTATTAATAGAGTTAGATTTAATAACGAAATAAAGGGGATATAACGTGGGTCAAAAAGTAAGTCCTATAGCATTAAGAATTGGATATATTGAGAATTGGAGAAGTCTTTGGTTTGCAGATAAGAAAGAATTTGCTCAGAATGTAATTGAAGATTACAAAATTCGAGAATTTATTAAAAAAAGGTTCGTTCAAGCAGCTGTTGCGAAAGTAGTTATCGAAAGATTAGCAGATAAAACAAAGATTATTATTTATACTGCCAGACCGGGTGTAATTATTGGACGAAGAGGCGCAGATATTGATAAATTAAGGACTGAGCTAGGTAAAATTTCTTCAAAAGAAGTTTCTATTGACCCTCGAGAAATCAAGAATCCAACTATTGAGGCTCAATTGATAGCTCAAAATATTTCTTTCCAGCTAGTTAAACGTATTGCTTTTAGAAGGGCTATGAAGAGGGCTATTGATAATGCAATGAGTGCTGGAGCTAAAGGGATTAAGATAAAGTGTTCTGGTCGACTTAATGGAGTTGAAATGGCTCGGCAGGAATCTTATCAAGAAGGAAAACTTCCTTTGCATACTTTTAGAGCTCAGATCGATTATGGATTTGCAGAAGCACAGACTACATATGGTATCCTTGGGATTAAGGTATGGGTTAATAAAGGGGAGATTATTAAGACAATTAATCGTCAGAAAGCTAATAACACTGAAAAAAAGTAGTGTTTATATTTTAGGAGAATTTTTAAAATGGTTTTAATGCCTAGAAAAGTTAAATTTAGAAAAGCTCAAAAAGGTAAGAATAGAGGGATTGCAACTGCAGGAAGCAAGATCCATTTTGGCGAATATGGTATCAAGGCCCTAGAAAATGGTTTTATTAAAGCAACTCACATTGAAGCTTGTCGTATTGTTGTAGCTAGAAAAATGAAGGGTGTTGGAAAGCTCTGGATAAATATATTTCCACATAAACCTGTTACAAAGAAACCTGCTGAAGTAAGAATGGGTAAGGGAAAAGGTGATGTAAGTCACTGGGTTGCTGCTGTAAAGCGTGGGAAGGTTATTTTTGAGATGAGTGGTGTTCCAGAAGAGTTTGCTAAGACTGTATTAAGAGTAGTATCTTTTAAATTGCCTATTAAGACAAAATTTGTAACGAGGATTGGTCATTAATGAAGATAAAAGATTTAAGAGTATTAAGTTCAGAAGAATTGATTCAGAAAGAAAAGTCTTTTAAAAAAGATATTTTTGATCTCAATTATCAAAGAAAAATGGGTGTAGTAGAAAAGCCTGCCCATTTTAGAGAGTTAAGAAGAAATATCGCAAAAATATTTACTATATTAAAAGAAAGAGAATTAGAGAATGACCGAAACGGCAAACAGGCAGAATAGAAGAAAATTTCTTCAAGGGACTGTAACTAGCGACAAAATGGATAAAACGCGAGTTGTTCAAGTTAAGTGGGCAACTAAGCATAAGAAGTATAATAAAGTTGTTAGAGCAGCTTCAAAGTATAAGGCTCATGATGAAAAGAATGAGTCTAAGACTGGTGATGTAGTACAAATAATGGAAACTCGTCCATTATCAAAAGATAAGCGCTGGATCATTCGCAGCATAGTTAAGCAATTAAGCGCTGAACAAGAAGCTTAAGAGGTAAATATTATGATTTATATGAAAACAATTTTGAACGTAGCAGATAATACTGGTGCTCGAAAAGCTTCAATGATTGGTGTATTAAACTGTAAGGGTAGACGGCATGCACAAATTGGAGATGTTATTAGAGTTAACATTAAAGAGTCTGCTCCTGAAGCATCTATTAAAAAGGGAGAAAAGGCAAAGGGAGTTATTGTTAGAACGAAATTCCCTATACGAAGATCTGATGGGACTTATGTCCGTTTTGATAGTAATGCTATTGTAATAATTGATGATGCTGGAAATCCAAGAGGTACACGTGTTTTTGGACCAGTTGCTCGAGAACTAAGAAGTTTAGAATACATGAAAATAATTTCATTAGCCCCTGAGGTTGTCTAAGATGTTATCTATAAAGAAAAATGATCAAGTATTTATAATTGCAGGAAAAGACAAAGGAAAAACTGGTAAGGTTCTTATAGTTTTTCCTAAAGATAGCAGATTAATTGTAGAAAATATTAATATGGTTAAAAAGGCCAGAAGAAAAACGCAACAAGATCAACAAGGTGGTATTTCTGAAATTGAATCGCCTATTAATATTTCAAATGTAATGCTGGTAGATAAAAAAACAAATCAACCTACTCGTTTTGGAGTTTCAGTATTAAAAGATGGGTCAAAGGTAAGAATCAGTAAGAAAAGTGGTGAGGTAATTTAACGTGAGTGCAAGTTTGAAAAAAAAATATGAAGAAGAGATTGTTCCAAAGATCAAGGAAAAATTTGGCGTTAGAAACAGTATGGCAGTACCAAAATTTGAAAAGATCGTAGTGAATATGGGCGTTGGAAAAGCTATAACTGATATGAAAGCATTAGAATCTGCAGTTAAGGATTTAGGAACAATAACAGGCCGAAAACCTATTATTATCAGATCAAAAAAAGCTATTTCGAACTTTAAATTGAGGGAAGATATACCTATCGCCTGTAAAGTCACATTGCGCAGAGACGCAATGTATGAATTCTTTGAAAGATTAGTTAATGTTTGTCTCCCTAGAATTCGTGATTTTAATGGTGTTTCGCGTAATTCTTTTGATAAACAGGGAAATTATACTTTTGGTATTTCTGATCAATCTATATTTCCTGAAATTGATCCAGGAAGAATTCAATATACGCAAGGTATGGATATTTCTATTGTATTTAACAAAGGGCCTCAAGAGCAAACTTTTGAAGTGTTGAGTTTGATGGGCATGCCTTTCAGCAAGAAATAAAGGATAATTATGGCAAAAAAAGGATTAATAATTAAATCGAAAAGACCGCCAAAGTTTTCTACAAGGCAACATAATAGATGTCAATTGTGTGGAAGGCCAAAAGGTTATTTGAGAAGGTTTGGTGTTTGTCGAATTTGTTTTAGGGAGCTTGCATGGAAAGGTGAGATTCCGGGAGTAAAAAAGGCAAGTTGGTAATTAAAGGGGACTTAAATATATGTCATTAAATGATCCAATTAGTAATTTATTAACAAATATCAGAAATGCTTATCAAGCTAGAAAAGAAACTGTTGATGTTCCAGCTACGAAAACATCTGGAAAAATACTAGAAATTTTTAAGGAAGATGGTTATCTTGAAGATTTTAAGTTAATGAAAGACAGTGTTCAGGGTAGTTATAAAATTTATTTAAAATACGATAATAACAAGCCAGTTGTTGTTGGAATAAAAAGAATTTCTAAACCAGGCCTTAGAGTTTATGTTCAGCATGATAAACTTCCAAGAGTTCTAAATGGTTTGGGAACAGCAGTTGTTTCTACATCAAAAGGTGTTATGACTTGTCGGGCTGCTCGAAAAGAAAAAATTGGCGGCGAAGTCTTGTGTTATATTTGGTAATAACTAAGGTATATTATGTCAAGAATAGGTCAAAATCCAGTTAGTGTTCCAAAAGAAGTAAAAATTAAAATAGATCCAGGTTCTATTTCTTTAGAAGGACCAAATGGTAAATTGAGCTTGGATATTCCTCATGGGATTAAAGTTGAGCATACGGATGATAAGTTAGTTATTAATAGAGTGTCAAATGCTAAGCAAAATCGAGCAAATCATGGAACGATACGTTCCTGCTTATCAAATATGGTCGTTGGTGTAACTAAAGGTCATAAAAAAGATTTAGAGATTCAAGGAATTGGTTTTAGGGCTAATATCGAAGGCAAAAAGATAGTGTTCGGGTTAGGTTTTAGTCATCCTGTGGTGTATCAGATTCCTGAAGATGTAAAAGTTAGTCTACCTAATCCAACTAGTGTTAGCGTTGAAGGTCCTGATAATGCAAGAGTTGGTCAGGAAGCAGCAAAAATTCGTGCCTTAAAACCTGTTGAGCCTTATAAGGGAAAAGGCATTAGGTATGTGGGCGAAATTGTTCGAAGGAAACAAGGAAAATCGGTGTCGAAATAAAATATTATGGATAATACAAAATTAAAAGAACTAAAAAGAGGTTATAGGCACGCAAGAACACGCAAAAAAGTTGTTGGAACAACCGAACAGCCAAGATTGTGTGTGCATCGAAGTTTAAAGAATTTATTTGCGCAAGTTGTTGATGATTCTACAGGTAAAGTTTTATTTGGAATGTCAACAATGAATAAAGAAGTGCGCAGTAAAATTAAAAATGGTGGAAATATTGATGCGGCATCAGTATTGGGTGAGTCATTTGCTGTAGAGGCTAAGAAAAAAGGTATTAAAAAAGTTTGTTTTGATCGTGGTGGTTATCTATATCATGGTCGAGTGAAGGCCTTTGCCGAGTCGGTGCGCAAGGGTGGAATGGAGTTTTAACTATTATGAATAATTCAAACGAAGAAAATAAAGAAATTCAAGAACCAGAAATTACAGCTGATCAAACTTTAAAGAATGAAGTTAATGCTGATGCTGTGGAAAAAATTGTAGAGCAAGAGATTATTGAAGAAGTTGATATTGATGCAGATGAAGAAGTTGTTTTTGACGAAAAGAAAAAAGTGGTTCGAGATGCTTCAAGAGATCCTAAAAAAGCAAGTGAAGCGATAAAGGAGTATGGTAGTTCTGAAATGATGGAAAAAGTTATTTCTATCAACAGAATTACAAAAGTAACAAAAGGTGGAAAAAACTTATCTTTTAGCGCTCTAGTAGTTGTTGGTGATGCCAAGGGTAATGTAGGATATAGTTTATCTAAAGCTAAGGAAGTAGCTATAGCTATTAAGAAAGCTATGATTGTGGCAAAAAAGAATATGATAAAAGTTCCAATGAAAGGGACAACGATCCCTCATGAAATTATTGGACAGTGTTCAGGAGCTAGAGTTTTGTTAAAGCCTGCATCTGAAGGTACTGGTGTTATTGCATCTGGTCCTGTACGAGCTGTTTGTGATGGGGCTGGAATACATAATATTTTGACTAAATGCCATAGATCAAACAATCCAATTAATGTTGTTAAGGCAACATTTGACGGATTAAGTAGACTGAAGTCTAAAAAATAATTTTTAATTTTATAAAGGTTAAGTAATAAATGCAATTACACGAATTAAAATCTCCAAAAGGTTCAAGAAAGAAAAAAAGAATAATTGGCCGGGGTAAAGGGTCTGGACGTGGAAAAACGAGTGGCCGTGGAGAAAATGGAGCAAGATCTCGTACAGGCAGATGGAATTTGGCATCTTCTGAGGGTGGTCAAATGCCTCTTATTCGTCGTCTTCCCAAGGTTGGATTTAGGAGCAAGAGACCTATTTTAAACCAAGTTGTAAGTTTAGACGGCTTAAATAAATTTGATAACGATGCTGTGGTTGATATTGTGTCTTTGAAAGCTCTTGGCTTGATCAATAGCATTCATAAACCAGTAAAGATTTTAGGTAATGGTGAAATAGAAAAATCTCTTTTTATCAAAATAAAGAGTGTATCTAAGACAGCAAAAGAGAAGATTGAAAAAGCTGGTGGTAAGATCGAAGTTCTAGAAAAAGTTTCTAAAAAAGAGAAAAAAACACCAAAGAAATAAATTGAATATATGTTAGCTGCTTTTGCAAATTGTTTTAAAATTCCTGAATTAAAGAAGAAAATTCTTTTTACTCTAGCAATTATTGTTGCATATAGAGTTGGTTGTTATCTTCCAACTCCTGGAGTAAACGGTGCTGAGCTAGCAAGATATTTTCAATCTATTACTTCTTCTGCAAGTGGAAGCATTTTCAGCATTATGAACATGTTTTCTGGAGGAGCGATGCAGAAAATGACGGTATTTTCTTTAGGAATTATGCCGTATATCTCTAGCTCCATTATAATGCAGTTATTAACAGCGGTTATTCCTGCTTTAGAGAAATTATCTAAAGAAGGACAAGCTGGTTATCATAAAATAAATCAGTATACTCGTTATGGAACGCTGGGATTAGCGACTATACAATCATTCTTTATTGCTCTTTGGCTTAAAAGTCCACAAACTTTCAAAGGTTTTGAAGTAGTAAGCAGCAGCGCTGGTGTACAGTTCATTTTTACAACGATGGTTACTTTATCAGCTGGTACTCTATTATTAATGTGGCTAGGGGAACAGATCCAGGAGAAGGGAATCGGAAACGGTATTTCTCTGATCATTACCGCTGGTATTATTTCTTCTGCACCTTCTGCTCTTGCTATGTTGGTTAAACTTTTATCACCACAAACAGGCGGAGCCGTTCAGTTGCAACCTTTTACGCTTGTTATTATGGTTATGTTCTTGTTAGGTGTAATAGTTGCAATTACTTTGATAACGCAAGCACAAAGAAAAATACCTGTACAATATGCAAGACGTATTGTTGGAAGAAAAGTCTATGGTGGTCAGAGTACTTATATTCCTCTAAAAGTTGATACAGCAGGTGTTATAGCGATTATCTTTGCTCAATCGATTATTTTGTTTCCTGCGACTTTAGCAAGTTTTATACCTAACCAAGGTTTTCAAGCTTTTGCAAGTTATATTCAAAGAGGACATGCTGTATATTATATTATTTATGGTTTATTTATTGTCTTCTTCTGCTATTTTTATACTGCAATAGTTTTTAATCCTCTTGAAGTTGCTGAAAATATGAAGAAGCATGGTGGTTTTATACCTGGTGTTAGGCCTGGATCTCAGACAGCAGATTATTTGGATTTTGTTATGACACGTATTACTTTGACTGGGGCTTTATTTATTTGTGTGATCGCTATTATGCCTGATGCGATAATGGCTTCTTTTAAGGTGCCATATTTAGTTGCTTCGTTTTTTGGTGGAACAGGTGTTTTGATTACTGTGGGGGTTATGCTTGATACTATGAAGCAGATTGAATCGCATCTTGTTATGCGTCATTACGATGGATTTATGAAATCAGGTCAAATAAGGGGAAGAAGATGAGAATAGTTTTGCTAGGGCCTCCAGGAGCAGGCAAAGGAACATTAGCTGGTGTTTTAAAGGATACTTTAGGTGTTTTGCATGTTTCGACAGGCGATATACTTAGGGAAGAACTTAAAGCTAATACTCCACTGGGGCAGGAAGCAAAAAAATTCATTGAGTCTGGTGGCTTGGTGCCTGATGAAGTAGTTACAAAGTTGATAGAAAATAAATTGACTAATGATAGTAGGGCAAAAGATGGTTTTATGCTGGATGGATTTCCAAGAACAGTGAATCAAGCTGAGGATTTAGATAAAATTTTAGAGAAGTTGGAAATGCCACTTGATTGTGCTTTATACATGGAAGCTACTTTAGAAACTGTTTTGGCTCGACTGACCGGAAGAAGAGTTTGCAAAGGTTGCGGTAAGATATATCATATTGTTAATATGCCATCAAAGGAAGATGGGATTTGTGACGCTTGCGGTGGAGAAATATATCAACGGGCTGATGATAATGAAGAAACTATCAAGAATCGTATGAATGTTTATAATGAGAGTACAGCACCGATAATAAGTTTTTATGAAGGGCAAAATAAATTAAAAAAAGTTAATGCAGATAAAGATTCGCAAGAAGTTAAAGAAGACGCGCTAGATATATTTAATGGATCAGACTAATAAGATTGGAATAAAGACGAGTGAAGAACTCGTTGTTCTTAGGGAAGCTGGAAAGATACTGTCAGCTATTGTAAAAGAATTAAAATGCTCTTTAAAAACTGGAATTTCAACTCAAGAAATTGATATACTTGCAGAGAACCTTATAAAGGATTATGGCGTTATACCAGCTTTTAAAGGCTATAGAGGTTTTCCTGGTTGTGTTTGCGTTTCAATTAATGATGAAGTTGTTCATGGAATACCTTCTAAACGCAAAATGGAAAATGGGGATATAGTTAGTTTGGATGTCGGGATTATTTATAAAGAGTATTATTCTGATATGGCTATAACTGCAGGAATAGGGGATATTGACGCTGAGTTTCAAAGACTGATGGACGTAACAAAAGAATCTCTTGATAGAGGGATTGAACAAGCAAGAGAGAATAATCATCTTTCAGATGTTTCACATGCTATTCAAAAATATGTTGAAGAAAATGGTTTTTCAGTTGTCAGAGAGTTTGTAGGTCACGGTATTGGGAAGCAATTGCATGAAGATCCTGAAATCCCGAATTTTGGTGAACCAAACAATGGCCCTATATTAAAAGCAGGAATGGTATTAGCTATTGAACCAATGGTAAATATTGGGGATTGGCACACAAAGATTTTAAACGACGGATGGACAGTCGTTACAAAAGATGGGAAACCATCAGCACATTTTGAGCATTCAATTGTAGTGACAAAAGAGAAGCCTGAAATATTAACGAGGGAACATGGTTAAAGAAGATCTTATAGAAGTTGAAGGTATAGTTAAAGAGGCCCTTCCAAACGCTAAGTTTCGAGTTGAATTAGAAGAAGGGCATATTGTTCTAGCGCATATTTCAGGTAAAATTAGAAAACATTTTATAAGGATTCTTCCAGGGGATAAAGTTAAAGTAGAACTTTCTCCCTATGATTTGACAAGAGGAAGAATAACATACAGGAATAAGTAATAATGAAAGTAAAATCATCTGTTAAAAGAGTATGTAGTAATTGCAAAGTTGTACGTAGAAAAGGTGTTGTTCGCGTAATTTGCACAAATCCAAAACATAAACAAAGACAAGGGTAAAATTATGCCAAGAATTTTAGGTGTTGATATTCCAAAGGAAAAGAGAATTGAGGCTGCTTTGCCATATATTTATGGTGTTGGTCCTGCAAATACCTTGGAAATTTTAAAAGAAGCAAATATAGACATTAATAGAAGAGCAAAAGATCTTTCCGATGAGGAAATAGCTCGAATCACATCAATAATTCAAAATAATTATATTATTGAAGGGGATCTTCGAAGAGAAGTCAGTCAAAACGTGAAGAGACACGTTGATATAGGAACTTATCGCGGATTGAGGCATAGAAGAGGTCTTCCAGTAAGAGGGCAACGTACTAAAACAAATGCACGTATTAGAAAAGGTAAAAAACCATCAGTTGGTGGTAAGAAGACTAAATAATCAAATAAAAAGGATTTTAAATGGCAAAGGATATTAAGCGTAAAGATAAGGCTAAAAAGAAAGCATTAAAGGGGATAACTTCTGGAGTCGTTCATATTAAAGCAACATTTAATAATACATCAATTACTATTACAGATGCTCAAGGAAATGTAATTGTTTGGTCAACACCAGGTGTTGTCGGATTTAGCGGATCAAAAAAATCTACTCCATTTGCTGCTCAGCTAGCTAGTTCAGATGCTGCAAAGAAGGCTAAGGAGTTAGGTCTTAAGACAGTTGAAGTTCTAGTTAAGGGGCCGGGATCTGGTCGAGAATCTGCAATTAGAGCATTACAAGCAAACGGATTATTGGTGACTTCAATAAAGGATATTACACCTTTACCTCATAATGGATGTCGTCCAAGAAAAAAACGTAGGGTGTAAGAGAAGGGGAAATTTATGGGAAAATATATCGGATCAAGTTGCCGATTGTGCAGACGGGAAGGTGAAAAGCTTTTTTTGAAAGGCACGAGGTGTTCTACACATCGCTGTGCTTTTGATAGAAGAAGTTACGCTCCGGGTGAGGGTGCTAAGTCCCGAAGAGTTAAATTATCTAATTATGGGATTCAGCTGCGCGAAAAGCAAAAAGTTAAAAGGATTTATGGCCTTTTTGAAAAACAGTTCAGAGGTTATTTTGCTAAGGCGACAAGAAAAAAAGGCATTACGGGTTCAATTTTGCTGCAGTTTCTAGAAAGACGAATAGATAATGTTATCTTTCAGGCAGGATATTGTACTACAAGACGACAAGCACGGCAAATGGTTGGACATGGTTATGTTTATGTTAATGATAAGAAAGTTAATATCCCATCATTTTTAGTTAAAGATAATGATGAAATAGATGTTCGTTTTAAGACAAAAGGTCAACAATCAGTAAAAGATAATATGGAAAACACAAAAGACCGAAGTGTTCCAGGTTGGCTTGAAGTAGATAAAGCACATTTTAAGACAAAGGTTGTAAGGCTGCCACAGCGTGAAGATATTGGGTTCCCAGTTAATGAGCAGTTGATCGTCGAGCTTTATTCAAGGTAAAAAATTTAACTTCTGCAATATTTTATTAATTGCAGAAATGATTCTAACAAAATTTAGGAGGATCAAATGGGAGTCAAATGGCGCGATTTTCAGATGCCTAAAAGGCTAGATTGTGATGAAGCAACTTATACAGATACTTATGGTAAATTTATTGCCGAGCCTTTCGAGAGAGGTTATGGTATTACCTTAGGAAACTCCCTTAGACGTGCATTGTTATCATCAATAGAAGGCAGTGCTGTAACATCGATCAAGGTTGAAGGTGCTCCTCATGAGTATTCAACTATTCCTGGTGTTATGGAGTCAGTATCTGAGATTATTCTTAATCTTAAGAGATTGGTCCTACGTTCTCATTCTAAAGTTCCTAAGCCAATTTACATCAAAGTTGATAAGAAGGGCGAAGTAACAGCTGCAGATATTATTTGTGATGAGACAGTGGAGATATTAAATCCAGGACTTCATATTGCAACATTATCAAGAGACGCTTCTTTTTCAATTGAAATGGAAGTTTCTCGCGGTCGTGGATATGTTCCTGCAGAACTAAATAAGAAAGATGCTTCAGTCGGCACGATTCCTATTGATTCAATTTTCACACCAATTACTAGAGTTAAATTTGATGTTGAGAACACTCGCGTAGGACAGAAAACTGATTATGATTGTTTGCTTATTGAAATATGGACAAATGGAAGTATCAATCCAAAAGAAGCGGTACTTTACGGCGCCAATATTTTACAAAGGCATTTGGATATTTTTGTTAGTTACGGGCAACTTCCTGAGGAAGAAGAAGAGGAAGAAGAAGTATCAGCAGAAGAGCAATCTTTATACGAAAAGCTAAGATTACCTATTTCTGAACTTGAGCTATCTGTCAGAAGTGCAAATTGTTTAAAAGATGCAAATATAAAGACAATTGCTGAATTAGTTAAAAAGACTGAATCAGAACTTCTAACTTTCAGGAATTTTGGTAAAAAATCACTAACTGAAATTAATGATCTATTGAAGGTAATGGGCATTAATTTAGGTATGAAAGTGGATGCTAAAAAGCTAAGAAAAAAAGACTAATTTGCTTTTGGCCTCCCTCAGTTGATAGAATTGAGAAAATTTGTATTAGTTAATATAAAGGAAATTAGATGCGACACGGTATTTCAGGAAATAGATTGAGCAGGAATTCTAGTCTTAGAAAAGCAACAATGCGAGATATTGCAAAAGCTGCACTGTTAAAAGATAGGATTTGTACTACAAAAGCTAAGGCTAAGGAAGCAAGAAAATTAGTTGATAAACTTATTACTATGGGTAAAAAAGGTACGTTGGCTGATAAGCGACGTGCATTTGCAGTTCTATGTAATCACAGATTAGTTAGCGAATTATTTTCAGACATAGCTCCACGTTTTAAAGAGAGAAAAGGTGGATATACAAGAATTATTCAGCTTGGAACAAGAAAAGGTGATAATGCTGAGCTAGTTTTTCTTGAACTTACTGAGAAAAAAGAAATTGTTGTAAGTAAGGCAAGAGTTAAAGCGTCAGCAAAAACTAAAGTAGAAAAAGTTGCTCCTGAAAAATCTGAAGATCCTAACAAATCATCTAAAGCAGTGCCAAAAGATGAAGCAACTGAATCTTCAAAGAAAAAAGATCAATTAAAGATCGAGATCAAAAAGGGAGTAGAAGGCAAAGAAAAAGATAAGTCAATACAGAAATTTAGTGGCATAAGAAAAATGTTCATTAAAAAATCTTCTGGAAAATAGGAGTTAAGCTATGGCGTTAAAAGTAAATACCAGAGTAAAATTTCTAGAAGCTTCATCAACTTTAGCTATTACAGCAAGAGCAAAGGAATTAAGAGCTAAAGGATTTGATGTTGTGAACTTTGCCGCTGGCGAACCTGATTTTGGAACGCCACAGCATATTAAAGATGCTGCTATTAAAGCTATTGGCGAAGATTATACTAAATATACTCCTAGTATAGGAGCCCTTGACTTAAGACAAGCAATTTGCGATAAGTTTAAAAGAGAAAATAATCTTGAATATAAACCATCACAAGTAGCTGTTTCCTGCGGCGCAAAGCATTCCTTGTTTTGTATAATTCAAGTTTTGACTGATGTGGGAGAAGAAGTTTTGATCCCAACTCCATATTGGGTTAGCTATCCAGAAATGGTTAAGCTATCAGGGGCAACATCAAAATTCATTAAAACGAGCTCCGAAACAAATTTCAAAATTACAGCAAAACAGTTAGAAAATAGCATCACAGACAAAACAAAGCTTTTGATCTTAAATTCTCCTTCAAATCCGACGGGGATGATATATTCAAAAGAGGAATTGCAAGCTATTGCAGATGTTTGTGTTAAAAATAATATTTATGTTATCAGCGATGAGATTTATGAACAGTTCGTTTACGGAGATGATGAATGTGTTTCGATCGCTTCTTTAGGAAAAGAAATTTATGATTTAACAATAACTGTTAATGGAGTTTCAAAGTCAGCTGCTATGACTGGATGGAGAATCGGTTATTGTGCTGCAAACGAGGAGATCCTTGGATATATTACGAAATTACAAGATCACTCAACTTCATGTCCTTCATCTATTAGTCAAAAAGCTGCCCTTCAAGCTTTAAGTGAGACAAAAGAATATTTTACTGCAATGAGAGAGGAGTTCAAGAAAAGGCGCGACCTTATTACATCTGCTTTTGATGAAGTTGATGAAATAAGTTATATTATGCCCCAAGGAGCTTTTTATCTCTTCTGTGATTTTTCAAAATTAGGGGAATCACTTGAAGTAGCAAAAAATATTTTGAACGATGTTAATGTTGCAATGATCCCGGGAGACAGTTTTGGTTCTCCAGGTTTTATGCGGTTGAGTTTTGCAACTTCTAGTGAAAGGATACTAGAAGGAACAAAACGTATAAAAGCGTGGATTAAAAAGCAGGCTTAACGATTACTCACCTAAATCAGTTATCTTATCAGGAGAATAAAAGTGGATCTTAAAGAACTACTTAAATTAGCTGTCGAGAAAAAGGCATCTGATCTGCATCTCACCGAAAATAGTCCTCCAATTTTAAGAATTGATGGAAAATTAAATTTAACTGATAAAAGTCCTTTAACAAGAGAACAATTGAAAAAAAGTATTTATGGTGTTTTGTCTGATGTTCAGAAAGAGAAATTTGAACGTGATAAGGAATTAGATTTTTCTTTGGAGTTTGAAGGCATTGATAGATTTAGGGTTAATGTTCATTTGCAAAAAGGTTCAGTGGAGGCTGCATTCAGAAGGATACCTTTATTCATTCCTTCTATAGGTGATTTAGGTTTGCCACCTTCAGTTATTGAATTCTCACGAAAGCCGAATGGTCTTGTTTTGATTACGGGTCCAACGGGTTCAGGTAAAACAACTTCTCTTGCCGCGATGATACAATTGATCAATGAGGAAAATCCTTGCATGATTATTTGTGTTGAAGATCCAATTGAGTATATGCACACAAATAAAAAAGCCGTCATTAAACAAAGAGAACTATATACTGATACTTTGTCATTTTCAGAGGCTCTTAAAAGAGCCTTAAGGCAGGATCCTGATGTTATTGTCGTCGGGGAGATGAGAGATTTAGAGACTATTTCAACTGCTCTTACAGCAGCTGAAACAGGACATTTGGTTTTTGCAACATTGCATACACCGGATACTGCTCAAACGATCGAACGTATTATTGATGTTTTTCCTTCTCATCAACAACAGCAGATTCGTTTGCAATTGTCTACTTGCTTGCAAGGAATTGTTTCGCAGAAACTTATAACGCGAGCTGATGGTGGAGGGCGAGTTGTTGCAACAGAAGTTTTAGTTGCTACGCCAGCTATACGTAATTTGATAAGAGAGAGGGCTACGGAGCAAATTCCGACCTCTATACAAACAGGTTCAAGCTTTGGTATGCATACAATGGATATGTCTTTGAGATTGCTTTATAAACAAGGAGTAATATCCTATGAAGAAGCTATGAAGCATGTGGCGAATGTTGAAGAATTCAAGCAGTTAATTAAAAAGTAATATTCTTCTTTTTTCCTATTCTCTTTTTTGTTTAAATCAAGACCAGTTATTTATTAATATTTATTAATCCAGTGTACTTTATACTTAGAACGAGAAAAACATGTCAAAAGAATTGATTGAAAAAGCAAAAGAAAAATTTGGAGCTATTCTAGAAGAACAGCTTGAAAGAGTTGAAGTTATGAAAAAGGGTTGCGAAAAGGTTGATTTTGCAATGCTTGATAAAATAAATATAGGTGTTTGTTGGGGAGATGGTATTGGGAAGATCATTTCAAAACATGCACAAAGTGTTTTAGAATATGTTTTAAATGATGAAGTAGCAAAAGGAAAAATTCAATTTAAAGATATTACTGGCTTAACAATTGAAAATAGAGCTAAACAAAACAAAGCAATTCCAGCAGATGTTTTAGAAGAGATAAAGTCTTGTCATGTGATCTTGAAGGGACCAACTACAACACCTCAAGCTGGAGATGAATGGCCAAACATCGAGAGCGCAAATGTTGCTATGAGAAGATATCTTGATCTTTACGCCAATGTTCGTCCTGTAAAAATTCCTCAAGAAGGTGTTGATTGGTGTTTTTTTAGAGAAAATACCGAAGGAGCTTATGTTCTAGGCTCAAGGGGTTTTGATGTATCAGAGGACCTTAGTATTGATTTTAAGGTGATCACTGAACAAGGATCTGAAAGAATCATTAGAATGGCACTGGAGTATGCTAAAAACAATAATATTGATAGAGTTACAGTTGTGACCAAGTCAAATGTTGTCAAAACAACTGATGGGCGTTTTTCAAAGGTTGCTTATAGATTGGCTAAGGAATATCCTGGTATAAAAGTTGATGAGTGGTACATTGATATTATGACGGCAAAACTGATCGACCCTGCGCGTCGACAAGAGTTTAAAGTAATGGTTATGCCTAATCTATATGGTGATATTTTAACTGATGAAGCAGCGCAACTGCAAGGTGGTGTAGGTACGGCTGGTAGTGCGAATATTGGTGACAAGTGGTCAATGTTTGAAGCTATTCATGGAAGTGCTCCAAGAATGGTCAAGGAAGGTAGAGATATCTATGCAGATCCTTGTTCTATGATCAGGGCAAGTTCAATGCTTCTTAGACATATAGGTTATCAGGAAATTGCTGAGAAAGTAGAAATGGCCTTGGAAATGTGCGGACAGTTTGAAAAGAAAATGGTAATAACTGGCAGAGATACTGGAGTTACTGGAGAAGAATATTGCAAATACTTATTTTCATGGATAGATAATCCTGAACTTAAAGTTTGTTGGGAAGCTGAAGTCAATAGATTAAAGTAATGATAACTATTTTAAAAAAGACCTTGTTCGATATTAAAGAACAAGGTCTTTTTTTCTTGAAAAAATAATTATTCTAAAAAAGGATTCATTGTGAATTGTAAGGTAATTGATCTCGGAATCATTGATTACAAAAAGGCCTACGATTTCCAGAAGAAGTATGCTCAAGAAGTTCTTAACGGTTCAGATCAGGTCTTGATTCTTTGCGAGCATCCAACTGTTCTTACAATGGGAAGATTGGCAAAGGAATACAATGTCCTTTTTTCAAAAGATAAATTAAAGGAGCGCGGGGTAGAAGTATTGAATATTGATAGGGGTGGAGACGTTACTTTGCATACAAGGGGACAGTTGATCGCATATCCTATTCTTAATTTAGCGAATTATGATAAGGATTTGAGGAAATATTTATACAAATTAGAACAAGTTGTGATTGATTTATTAAGCGATTTTGATATAGTGGCTAATAGATTGTCGGGGAAGACTGGCGCATGGGTTGGAGATAAAAAAATCGCATCAATTGGTATTGGTGTTCGCAAATGGGTATCTATTCATGGGTTAGCCCTCAATGTTAATACTGATTTAAACCAATTTGCAATGATCAATCCTTGCGGATTGGATGTTAGCATGACATCAGTCGCTCAAGTTATAGGTGTGGATATTGAAATAAGTAAAGTTAAACAAAGCTTAATTGATTGCTTTTGTAAGCAATTTGAACTTATAAAAGGATAGGATCATGGAAGAAATAAAGTTGCCAGAATTAGGTGAAGATATTGAAAAAGCAACTGTTGCTTGTTTTCATTGTAATGTAGGTGATCATGTTAATGCTGATGATGATATTGTTGAGGTTGTAACTGATAAAGCAACATTTAATGTGCCAACAAAAGTTTCAGGAAATATAATCAATATCCTTGTCGCTGTTGGACAGGAAATTAAAATCGGTCAAGTTATTGCTCATATTGATGAAGAAGGTAATAATGAAAGTGAAAATCAATGAATCCTAATAAAAGAGAAAAGAAACGTAGAGTTCTTTCTATGTATATTACGAAGGTTTCTGGACATAGGCAAGCTACAATTGCTATTCAGGAATCTTTGCGTCAGTTAGATCCGGGAATAGAAGTGCCAGCCATTAATGGTTTCGGGTATACCTATCCTATTTTAGAAAAAGTGGTTCACAATGCTTATATGAGCGTTATAAAAACTACACCAAAAGTTTGGGATTATCTTTATGATAATCCCAAGATAGTAAAAAAATCTCAATCAATAAAG